>CANGDT010000003.1 GCA_947452755.1 Actinomycetota bacterium | reverse complement strand
CGATCACCTCGCTGAAGTGCTTGCAGCCAATTCCAAAATTGTAATGATTTACGTGATTCCAGAGTTCCAAAACCCAACGGGCGCCACGATGAGCCTTGAGCGTCGTAAACATCTGATTGAACTTGCCAATAAGTACAACGTTCTGGTTGTCGAAGATACGGCGTATCGAGAGTTGAGATACACGGGTGAACAATTGCCGACACTTAAGAGTCTGGACACCGAAGGTCGCGTTATACATCTAGGAAGTTTTTCGAAGATTCTTGCACCGTCTATGCGACTTGGCTGGGCATTGGCAAGTCCGGAAATTCTCGACAAGCTTTCACTCCTTAAAGTGGCTTCAGATACACAGAACAGCACACTCAACATGAACGCGACTTTGGAGTACTTGCGCCGCCACAATATTGATGACCATATTGCGAAGATCAGACCTGCGTATCTGCGCAAGCGTGACTTGATGCTGTCGACTATGCGCGAGACTTTTCCTAGTGAAGTGGGCTTCACCGAACCTGAAGGCGGATTGTTTACTTGGTTAACTTTCCCGGTCGGGTTTGATGCGACTACTTTCATGAAGGAAACTTTGCTTCCGCAAGGGAAAGTGGCGTATGTGCCGGGTGCGACTTTCTTCCCAGTCGATCAGGAAGCAAATCATGCGAGGGTGAATTTTTCAGGTGTTGAAGATGATCGAATTGTTGAAGGCATAGCCCGACTGGGGAAGTTGCTGAAGGAAACCATTTAGTACGCGGTTGGATTATGAAGCAACAAAGGCCCCTGCAATGCAAGGGCCTTCGAGTGTCCGAGGGGGGACTTGAACCCCCATCCCCGTGAAGGGACTAGCACCTCAAGCTAGCGCGTCTGCCTATTCCGCCACCCGGACGAGGTCACTGGTTTACCCAGCCCCGCAAGAATACCCGCGAATACGCTTCTGCTCAAATGCGGGCAGGTGAGTGGCAAATACGTGACAATACGTCAGACTTAAGCCATGACCCCAGAGCCGCTTGCAGACATCTCCAGTGAAGTCGTAGAAATCGTTCGCGACCTTATCAAAATCGACACGTCAAACTATGGCGATGATTCAGGTCCAGGCGAAGCGCTGGCAGCTGAATATGTTGAAGCGAAACTACTAGAAGTTGGTATCGCTTGCGAACGTTACGAAACAACGAGCGGAAAGCGCCAAGGAGTTAACGCACGCATCGAAGGCACAGACCCAAGCCGACCTGCGCTACTCATTCACGGTCACCTAGACGTCGTCCCAGCGCAAGCTGCAGATTGGACCTACGATCCGTTCGCAGCCGAAATCCATGACGGCATGATCTGGGGACGTGGCGCTGTCGACATGAAAGATGGCGACGGGATGATTCTCGCGCTTGTTCGAGCCTGGGCCCGCGCTGGCATCAAACCACCACGTGACATCGTCATTGACTTTCTGCCCGACGAAGAAGCTGGAAGTATTCACGGTTCACACTGGCTAGTAGACAACCGCCCTGAACTGTACCAAGGCGTCACAGAGGCAGTCGGCGAAGTTGGTGGATTCTCGCTAACACTGCAAGAAGATGTACGCCTGTACTTGGTTCAGACGGCCGAAAAGGGCATTCGTTGGATGAAGCTGCGGGCCGAAGGAACTGCCGGTCACGGCTCGTTCCTGAATAACGACAACGCAGTTACAAAACTCGCACAAGCAGTCGCCGCAGTTGGTGAACATAAATTCGACTTAGCGCTCACACCAACAGTGCGCGACTTCATCAAAGCGGTAAGTGATGCAACTGGTGTTGAATTATCTGCAGAAGACCCAGAAGCGCTCCTGGCAAAACTCGGACCAATAGCGCGCATCATTGGCGCAACACTGTCGAACACCGCAAACCCAACAATGCTGAATGCCGGCTACAAACACAACGTCATCCCAGGCGAAGCATCCGCCATGATCGACGGACGATTCCTGCCAGGGTTCGAAGACGAACTGATCAAAGACATTGAGAACTTACTTCCAGCAGGTGTCTATCGTGAAGATGTCGTGAACGGCATCGCACTAGAAGTACCATTCGAAGGAAAACTTGTAGACGCCATGGCTGCAGCAATTCGAGCCGAAGATCCATTCGGTACGCCAGTTCCATACACAGTTTCAGGCGGCACCGATGCAAAAGCATTCAGCGAGCTTGGAATCGCATGCTACGGATTCCTGCCGCTCCTATTGCCACCAGAGCTCGACTTCAGTGCAATGTTCCACGGAGTCGACGAACGCGTACCCACATCAGGTCTTGAATTCGGAATGCGCGTCATGGACAGATTTGTGCGCAGCTCCTAGCACTCAACCCGTGCGCAGTACTTATTCAACGCACTCAACCCGTGCGCAGTACTTATTCAACGCACTCAACCCGTGCGTTGGAGATGATAAATCTTGCGACGCACGCGAACCCACCGTCGACCATCACGGAAAATACGGACGCGGTCCAATTCCCACCGGTCAACTTCTGCCATCGTCGTCAGATAAGAACGCACATCACCGCGCTTGGCATCCCAAGGGAAAGTCATTTCTTTGTATTCCCAGACAGCGCTCAAGACTGACTCCAGCCAAACTCTGGGTAGCCGCGATCCGGCATCGAGACTTCATTAAGAGCGTTATGAATTTCCAGCGGCAAGTTCACATCAACATCAGCCAAAATCACCCGAAGCTGCGCTGCAGTTCGGGCACCGACGAGCGCACTTGAGACAAACTCGTTGTTCAAGAGCCAGGACAGTGCCACGCTTGCCGGAGTTAAACCGAGCCCATCAGCCGCTGTACACAAAGCCTCAACAATAATTCGAGGGCGTTCGGAAAGGTACGGCGATACAAACGATGCAAAATGTGCGGACGCGGCTCTTGAGTCTGCAGGAGTGTTGTGGCGATACTTGCCCGTAAGAACGCCGCGGCCAAGTGGTGACCATGCCATGATCCCCACTCCGTGTGCCAATGATGCCTGTACGACTTCGCGCTCAATTCCACGTTGAACTAGTGAGTACTCAACCTGCGCAGACACGATAGGAAAGTTGGCTACTGCGGTTGCTGTTTGCCAGCCCGCGAAGTTTGACACACCAACGTAGCGAACTTTTCCAGAGTCCAACGCGTACTGCGCGGCCGCCAAAGATTCTTCAAGTGGTGTGACGATGTCCCAACCATGTAGATGCCACACGTCAATGTGATTGCGCTTCAGGCGACGAAGCGAGTCATCGAGCGAGGACAACAGGTGCGCGCGGCTTGTGTTTCGCTTGCGTGGTGCACGCACAGTCCCCGCTTTACTAGAAACAAGCATCTCTGGGTGGTCGCGGACAAATTCGCCAACAATTTCCTCGGAGACACCATCGGAATAGATATCGGCGGTGTCGATAAGTGTGCCGCCGGCTTCGCGAAAAATATTGAACTGATCGCGGGCCTCGTGAATGTCGGTGTCGCGTCCCCAGGTCATTGTTCCCAGACCAACGCTAGAGACCTCAAGGCCACTGTTGCCCAGAATGCGCTGTTCCATGCCTTTACGTTACTTGGCTCGACTGAAAATTGAGGTAATGCGACACTAATCAACCGCGCCGAAGTTGATTACAACCAGCCAGACTTTTTGAACATCCGAAACAACGTGCCACACACCGCACCCATAATGCCAAGTGCCATTGGGTAGCCGCCTATCCAATTGAGTTCAGGCATGTGCTGGAAGTTCATGCCATAAATACCGGCAATCATTGTTGGCACTGCTGCAATAGCAACCCAGGCGGAAATCTTGCGTGTATCTTCATTTTGTTGCAGCGCCTGGCGTGACATTGACGCCATCAGAACTGTTGATAAAAGTTGATCTTGTGCCTCGACTTGATCGGCAACCCGCAAAATGTGCTCACCCAAATCTTGAAAATCATCAAGAAGTTCGTGCGGGATTGCAGGGCTTGTTTTCGTGACGAAATATTGTGCGGACTGATATAGCGGTGCGACGGCGCGACGAATCTCGAGATTCTCTCGCTTTAGTCGGTAAATGGCAGCAGCATCATCCGTACGAGTCGGTGCAAAAACTGCCTCTTCAATTTCTTGAATGTCTTGGGCAACACCAGCAGCGACGAGGAGATACTCGTCGACAATCTGGTTCAAAATGGCGTGGATGACTGCCATTGGGCCGTTCTTTGTCAAGGCTGGAGTTGTATCAATCATGTGTCGGACAGAGTGCAAGTTGCCGACAAGACCGTGCCTGATTGTGACAACGTGACTGTGGTTGAAAAAGATTGCAAGCTGACCCGTAAACACGTCACTGGTGGCGTCAGCATATTCAAGAATTTTCATTACGATGAAACCGCTTGTTTCGCCATGCCAGTCAAAGGTTGGACGGACTGCTGGGTTGAGAGCATCTTCAACAAGATGTTGAGGCAACGAGAGAGCTTTGGTCACAGTTGCAAGTTCATGTGCATCTGGATCGCTGTAACCCACCCAAATGAATGCCGAGTCCTCAGCATCTGATGCAATCGCCCAGTCAGTCAGCAAGCGCTGATCCAAGTCAGTTGGGTGCACATGCTCTTCGTTCAACAGCACGCCATCTCGATACAGTCCGTAGCCCATCAACATAAGAACTACTGTGCCACGCATTAGTGTGGTTATGTGGGAATGTTGCTGTTGATGCGTCATGGTCGGACTGACGCCAATGCGCAGGGGATTCTCGCAGGTCGCGCCCCGGGCGTTGTGCTAGATGAAGTGGGTCGGGCGAGTGCTGGAGCGCTGCGCGAACGACTTGCAAGTGTGCCCATTGCTCACGTCGTTACAAGTCCGCTCGAAAGAACAGTCGAAACAGCCACGCTGGCATTTACAGATGCGATTCCTGTCACCCAAGATGTTCGTTTAATTGAATGTGATTACGGAGACTGGCAGGGCAAGCCGCTCGTCGAGTTAGCGACACATGAAATGTGGCCAGTGGTGCAACAACGACCCGACGAAATGATTTTTCCAAACGGTGAAGCGATGTCGGACATGTCTAAACGTGCTGTCGCTTCGATTCGCGAATGGGATGCGCGATTGACGTCTGAGCATGGGGACAAAGTAATTTGGGCTGCGGTCAGTCACGGTGATGTAATCAAAGCAATCTGTGCAGATGCACTCGGTATGCCCTTAGCGAAATTTCAGCGACTCATGGTTGAACCTGCATCTATTTGTGTCATCAGTTATGGCGAACATGGTTCGTCTGTGGTGAAATTGAACGACACGGGTGAGAGTTGGTTAACTGCTCTCGGAGAACGTGCACACATCGCGCCAACTCTCGGTGGCGAAGTGGCAGGGACAGCTCAGACAGGAGATAACACGTAGTGGCTCGTTACGTTCACGTCTTCGACAACCCTGACCGTTTTGTGGCAGGCACTGTTGGCGTCCCCGGCGAACGTACATTCTTTTTGCAGGCACGTTCAGGGAATCGCCTGGTGAGTGTCTCGCTTGAGAAAGAGCAAGTCAACTTGTTGGCTGACCGGATGGGTGAATTACTTGATCAGGTTGCTGTCGCTGAGGGTGTGGACACAGAACATTGGGGTCCTGCCGATCTTGACCCGCTGGATAATCCAATTCAAGAGGAATTTCGTGTCGGTACCTTGGCACTTGGCTGGAATAGTGTCAATCAACGCGTTGTGATTGAAGCCCACGCTATGACTGAGATGTTTGAGGATGTTCCAGATTTGGAAGAGGATTCCGATGAGGGTCCCGATGCAATTCGCGTGAGGATTACTGGGGCGTATGCGCGTGGGTTTGTGCAACGCGCAGTTGCTGTCATTTCGGCGGGTCGGCCACCGTGTCCTTTGTGTGATCAGCCACTGGATGCGCGCGGGCATATTTGTCCGAGAGCGAATGGGTACCGCAGACGAGGCTAAGCCGAGTCTGCGAAATAAATATCGTTTGACGAGGCTAAGCCGAGTCTGCGAAATAAATATCGTTTGACGAGGCTAAGCCGAGTCTGTGAAATGTATTTCTTTTGGCGTGGCTAGAAAACTGGCCAGGGGACTGCGGGCCAGTGTGCGTTTGGTTCGGGGAATGTCGGTTCGGCGATGAGTGCATCCATGCGTTCGGCAAGGGCATCGAGTTCGATTGGTGCGAGGAGTTCGGTTAGTTCAGTGTCTGCGAGTTGTTGGCGGACGCGTTGAATGTCGGCTATCCATTCGGGTTCTATTTCTTCGTCTATCCATCCCCATAGGACTGTGCGCAGTTTTGTTTCGTGGTGGAATGCGACACCGTGATCAATGGCGTAATGGCGGCCGTTGTCATCGGTCAGGATGTGTCCGCCTTTACGGTCGGCGTTATTGATGACGGCGTCGAACACTGCGAGTTGTGACAGGGCTTTGTCGTTGGCGTGGGACAGTGTGACCTCGTGACCGGTTTCGTCGACTCCTGACATGATGCGCATCCAGCCGTCCGGAATTTTGTTCGGTTCGGTGACCTCGATTGTGGTGGTGTCGGCTTCAACCCAGGTTTGTACGCTGCCAACTCCGAGCGGCCCGTTCATGAGACGAGTTTCGGGCACGAGTCCCCAGCCAAGTAGTTCGCTCATTACGAATGCGGCTCGTTCGCGCAGCGCCAAAGTTCCTTCGGGAAAGTCCCACAGTGGCTTTTCACCCGAGATGGGTTTGTAAACGAACTGTTGGCCTTGCGACTCGACGACGAGGGTCGAGTTTGAGGCGTTGACCATCCTGCCGAGAATATTGCCTTCGAGTGTGTCCATTGCGTGCAATTAGATGACACCAAGGAGCGCATCAACAGTCTGTGCGACGTCATGGTTGTGTGACTCGGGGTGAGTTTGCGACAGTGTTGATGTCGCCCAAGCATCAACCAAAGCAATCGCTGTTGGTGTGTCGAGGTCGTTGGCTAGTGCAGAAATAATGTGCTCAGAAATGTCTGGCGCTGGATGATGAGATTGAAAAGCTGTGCGCCAGATTGTGAGACGCTCAACATTGTCTGCCAATGCGCTGTCAAACCATTCCCAGTCTTGACGGTAGTGATGCGTCAAGATTGTCAGCCTGATTGCCATTGGGTCGACGCCTTGAGCCCGCAGCTTTGACACGAACACCAAATTCCCAAGTGACTTACTCATTTTCTCGCCGTCTAGGGCAACCATGCCGGTATGCATGTAAGCCCCAGCAAATGGTGACTGACCGGTCGCTGATTCAGCGTGGGCCGCACTCATTTCGTGGTGGGGGAACTTGAGGTCGCTGCCACCGCCTTGCACGTCGATTTGCGGACCCAAATATTCCAACGCAATTGCGGCGCATTCGATATGCCAGCCGGGGCGACCGTTTCCAAATGGTGACTCCCACCATGGGTCATTGGGCTGTTGGCCACGCCAGAGCAATGCGTCGAGTGGCTCGTGTTTGCCTGGACGGTTCGGGTCACCACCGCGCTGTGCGAAGACTGTTTCCATTTCAGACTGGGAGAGGTGTGCAATCTGACCCACAGTCGATGCCTTGGTGACTGGGTAATACAAATCGGTGTCAAGGGAATACACGGCATCGGCCTGCTGCAGTTGTTGAATGCGTTCGATAACTAGTGGAATTGATTCCACGGCGCCGATGTAGTGCGCGGGCGGAACAACACGCAACGCTGTCATATCTGTGCGGAACAGTTCGGTCTGTTCAATAGCAATGTCTTGCCAGTCCTTGCCAGTTGCAAGGGCTCGTTCGATCAGTGGGTCATCAACATCGGTGATGTTTTGGGCATAATCAACATCTGCGCCAGATGCACGCCATAAACGGATCAGAGTGTCGAAGGCGACGTATGTTGCGGCGTGACCCATGTGTGTTGCGTCGTACGGCGTAATGCCGCACACGTAGATACTGGTTCGTTTTCCAGTTGGCAAGGTCACCAAAGCTTGAGATGCAGAATCAAAAATTGCCGGTGCTGGTGCCAGAAGGGACAGGTGGGGAACATCAACGTTCGGCCATGCATGCATATGGTCAGTCTAAGTCAGTCTGTGTTTATTGGCGCCTGAAAGTCACGGTGGAGTGGCGTTTAGTCTTTCTTTTCATGGTGACCGCCGAATTGCTTACGCATGGCAGAGAGAACTTTGTTTCCAAAGAGTGAGGCGTTGCGTGATTCGAAGCGCGAAAAGACAGCCGCTGTGAGCACTGGTGCGGGAACGCCTTCTTCGACAGCAGCGATGGCGGTCCAGCGTCCTTCGCCTGAATCTGAAACGCGCCCTGAAAATTCATCAAGTTCAGGTGATTCGTTCAACGCAATGGCAGTCAGGTCCAAGAGCCACGACGACACAACGCTTCCGCGACGCCACAACTCGGTGATTGCGGCAACGTCGAATTCGTACTGGTAGTGCTCGGGATGAGCAAGTGGCGCTGTTTCTGCATCCGCTGTGCGTGGCTTGATTCCCTCGTTTGCTGACTTCAAAATGTTGAGGCCCTCTGCGTAGGCGGCCATCAGTCCGTATTCAATGCCGTTATGAATCATCTTGACGAAATGTCCAGCACCTGAAGGACCGCAGTGAAGCCATCCACGCTCCTCAGTTGATAGTGCGCCAGTTCGACCCGGTGTGCGCTCTGCGGTTTCAAAGCCGGGCGAGACTGCGTCCCAGACTGAGGTCAAAGACTGGACGGCAAAATCAGATCCACCAATCATGAGGCAGTAGCCACGTTCTAGGCCCCACACACCACCGCTGGTGCCGACATCGACAAAGTGAATGCCCTTTTCGTTGGCGATCGCGCTATGTGAGAGATCGTCGCGGTAGTAAGAGTTGCCACCATCAATGATGATGTCGTTGGCCGAAAGTGTATTCATCAGTTCCGCTACGACATCTTCGGTGATCTGGCCTGCAGGAACCATGACCCAGACGGCGCGTGGGCCAGACAGTTTGCCGGCAAAGTCCGCTATAGATTCGGCGGTAGTGATGTGATCTGGGTCTTCACTTGCTAGCGCCGCAGCTACATCAGGATTGACGTCATAAACCACGCAATTAAGCCCACTGCGCGAAATGCGTCGCACAAGGTTGGCACCCATGCGACCAAGGCCAATCATTCCAATTGTTGTGATTGGTGTTGTTGCACTCATGAAGTCTCCAAAGTCGTATACGTCTAGGCTTTAGGTTATCCGAGCAGGGGAGAGCGAGCATGAACGCCACAGCATTGACCGCAACAAAAGCGTGGTCGCGTCTTGAATTGCTGGCCCAAACGATTGGCGCGCAACACATCCGAGATTTGTTTAACGTCGATGCACACCGCCCTGCCGCCTTTACATGTGAAGCTGTGGGAATCCGCCTAGATCTCAGCCGCCAACGGATTACCTCAACTGTGGTCGAGGCTCTATACGACCTGGCGAACGAGCGCGGGCTTGCTGAAGCCAGAGACGCGATGTTTGCTGGTGAACATATCAACAACACTGAGAACCGCGCTGTGTTGCACGCGGCTCTTCGTCTGCCGCGACATGCCACCCTTGAAGTTGATGGACATGATGTCGTGCCCGACATCCACGAAGTTCTTGATCGCATGGCCGAACTTGTAACATCCGTACGTTCGGGAGCCTGGACAGGTGCCACTGGCGCGCCAATTCGCACAATCGTGAATATTGGCATCGGCGGTTCGGATCTAGGTCCTGTAATGGCTTATGAAGCATTGCGTCACTACGCAACTCATGATTTGAATTTCCACTTTGTAAGCAACGTCGACGGAACTGACATTGCCGAAGTTCTAAAAGCTATCGACCCATTGGAAACCCTTTTTATCGTGGCGAGCAAAACTTTTAGTACCCAAGAGACAATGATGAACGCTCAATCGGCACGCGATGCGTTGTTGGCAAGTTTGCCTTCTCCTGATGCTGGTGCAGTGGCCAAGCACTTTGTGGCTGTGTCGACAAATGCGCAGCGAGTGAGTGACTTTGGAATCGACACAAACAACATGTTCGGTTTTTGGGATTGGGTCGGCGGAAGATATTCGATGGACTCAGCCATTGGCTTGTCGACTATGTTCGCAATCGGATCTGATGCCTTCAGAATGTTGTTGGACGGGTTCCATGCAATGGACGAACATTTCAAGTCTGCGCCACTCGCGGAGAACCTACCTGTATTGATGGGGTTGGTTGGTCTCTGGAATAGGTCTTTGCTCGGCATTGAAACGGTTGCAGTGCTTCCGTATGACCAGTACCTCAAGCGTTTCCCGGCTTACCTGCAACAGCTGATCATGGAAAGCAACGGAAAATCAGTCACTAAGGATGGCCAAAGCGTCGGTGTTCATACTGGTGCCGTGTACTGGGGCGAACCAGGAACCAACGGTCAGCATTCTTTCTATCAATTACTTCATCAAGGCACATCGACAATCGCGGCGGACGTACTTGTTGTCGCACAATCGCATAACAAGCTTGGTGCGCATCACGACGTACTGGTCAGCAATGCGCTTGGGCAGGCAAACGTACTAGCTTTCGGTCGAAGTGTTGAACAGTTGGTTGCGCACAATGTGCCCGCTGAACTTGTTGCACACAAAACCATGCCAGGCAACCGTCCCACAACTGTGATTGCAGTCAAGACCGTTGACCCGTTTACACTTGGCGCACTTGTCGCACTTTACGAACACATGGTTTTCGTTCAAGGTGTTATTTGGGGAATTAACCCGTTTGATCAATGGGGTGTGGAACTCGGCAAAGAAATGGCGACATCGATTGCACCGTTTTTGACCTCCGACGATGAGCTCGACGGGTTCGACACGGCTACCCAAGAATCGATTCGCTGGTACCGCAAGAATCGCTAACTACTTAGCGTTCGCGCCGGCGCAGGTATCGTTCAAATTCGCGAGCGATTGCTTCACCGCTTGCTTCTGGCAACTCAGCGGTATCTTGACTCTCTTCTAGGCTGCGAATGTATTCGATGATTTCTTCGTCATCAGTCGACATGGCTTCGGCGCCGTCTTGCCACGCGCGGGCGTCCTCTTCGAGGGTCAACATCGGAATTGAAATATCCAACACATCTTCGAGCTGACGCAAAATCGCCAATGTGGCTTTAGGGCAAGGCGGCTGTGCTGCGTAGTGAGGTACTTCAGCCCAGAGTGACAGTGACGGGATCCCTGCAGTGCTGAATTCGGATTGCATGACCCCGACAATTCCGGTCGGACCGTCGTAGTGTGACGGACCAAAGCCAGTCATCTCTTGAAGTGCAGCGTCATGAGTTGAACCAAGGACTGGAACAGGCCGTGTGTGCGCCACGCCAGCGAGCAATGCGCCTAACGCAATAAGCACTGTCGACTCAGTCGTGATGATGGACTTCAGTATGACGTCGCAAAATTGGCGCCAACGCATGTTTGGTTCTTCGCCGACAACGAGATAGACCGATGTGTGTGGCAAGGCCTCGCAGGTTGCCCGATAGATGTTTGTGCCTGGCCACGTAATGATCCGCTCGCCATTGACACTTGTTTCTACTTCAGGACGGCTGAAAGCGTAGTCGTAGTAGTCATCGCCAGGTAGGTCGAGGATTTCCTCGTTCTCCCATACCTCTAACAAGTGGTCAACTGCACCTGTGGCTGACTGTGAGGCGTCATTCCACCCACCAAAGGCCGCAATAATGACGGTGGATTCCTTTGGGAATTGTGGTGACAAGCTCAAGTGGCGCTTCCTCTGTCGTTACGTTGTTGCGTTAATCCTATCTTTAGGGGTGTAAACGGCGGAGGTAGTTTCCTGAGAGAATGGGGGAATGACCGCAACGCCTCGCCCTGTTGAATTCCAAGTGGGCGAACGCGTCCAGATCACCGACACCAAAGCACGCCATCACACGATTGTTTTGGAGCCAGGTAGGGAATTTCACACCACGCATGGTCACATCAAACATGATGACTTGATCGGTGCTCCAGAGGGTTCTGTAGTGACGTCAACTGGCAACATGGTCTACCTTGCTCTGCGACCGCTTCTCACAGATTTCGTTCTCTCAATGCCTCGCGGTGCGGCCGTGATTTATCCCAAAGACGCCGCTGCAATTATCGGGTTCGCTGATGTATTTCCCGGAGCCGTTGTTGTTGAGGCTGGTGTTGGTTCCGGTGCGTTGAGCTGTTCGCTTATTCGAGCGATTGGTCCTACTGGTCATCTTTATAGCTATGAGCGACGTGAAGACTTCGCCAAAGTTGCTCAAAAGAATGTCACAAACTTTTTTAGTGGGCGGCCAGAAAACTGGACTGTCACACTTGGTGATTTGCAAGAAGAAGTTTCCGCGCTCCCTGAGGCAAGTGTTGACCGTGTTGTGCTGGACATGCTGGCGCCATGGGAGTGCATCGAATCAGTTGCTCGGGTGCTTCGCCCAGGCGGTGTGCTGATGGTCTATGTAGCTACTACGACCCAGATGTCCCGGGTCGTTGAAGATCTACGTCTGAATAAGCAATGGACGGACCCACAAGCACAAGAGTTGATTCAGCGGCCTTGGCATGTTGAAGGACTTGCGGTGCGTCCGAATCACCGCATGCAGGGGCACACAGGTTTCCTTGTGCTGGCTCGTCGACTCGCGCCGGGAACAGTCCTTCCCGTTCGTCGTCTTCGACCTGCGAAGGGTGTCATAGATGAAACCCCGCAACCATTGGTGGACGGCGAACAGCCCAAGTATGCAAGTGGCATTGGAGCCGCTGAGCAGTTGTGGGATAGCGCAGACCAACTAGTGTCAGATACGGAAAAGGAGTAGCCGTGACTGAGATTCAAGACAGTGCCGATGAAGTGCGCGCACTCAATCGAAAAGTTGATGAGCTTTCTGAATCCAACCAACGACTGGCCACCACACTCCGTGAGGCACGCGACCAACTCGTTGGCCTGCAAGAAGAAGTCGAACGTCTGAGTGCACCGCCAAATGGTTACGGCACCTTCGTTGGCCTTGCTGGTGATGATGCAGTCGACGTCAGTGTCAACGGTCGCAAGATGCGTGTTATGACGAGTCCGGACATTGATCGCTCTAGTCTGCGACCTGGCCAAGAAGTTGTGTTGAATGACACGATGAATGTTGTTGTCGCCGGAAACTACGAACGCCAAGGCGAACTTGTCACATTTGTTGAGCTACTTGAAGGTGGCGACCGCGCCCTTGTCATCGGGCGTTCTGATGAAGAGCGAGTCGTTCGTCTAGCTGAAAGTTTGATTGGCGCCGCAATTCGTCAAGGTGACAGTCTTCTGTGCGACTTGAAGGCTGGGTTTGTCTACGAGCGTGTGGCCAAATCTGAAGTTGAAGATTTGGTCCTTGAGGAAGTTCCAGACATCAGCTACAGCGATATTGGTGGGCTTGGGGAACAAATCGATCTGATTCGGGATGCTGTTGAATTGCCATTCCTGCATCCAGATTTGTTCACGCAGTACGAGTTGAAGCCTCCAAAGGGAATCTTGCTTTACGGTCCTCCAGGATGCGGTAAGACCTTGATTGCAAAAGCGGTTGCGAACTCGCTTGCCAAAAAAGTGTCCGAGCAGTCTGGTGTTGGTGAGGGCCGCAGTTACTTCCTGAATATTAAGGGACCTGAACTTCTCAACAAGTTCGTTGGCGAAACTGAACGTCAAATTCGACTGATTTTCCAACGCGCTCGCGAGAAGGCAAGTGAGGGCACACCAGTCATCGTGTTCTTTGATGAGATGGATTCACTGTTCCGCACGCGTGGTTCAGGAATTAGCAGCGATGTCGAGACCACAATCGTGCCTCAGCTACTCAGCGAGATTGATGGTGTGGAGTCGCTCGAGAACGTCATTGTGATCGGTGCATCAAACCGCGAAGACATGATTGATCCAGCAATTCTGCGCCCTGGACGTCTTGATGTGAAAATTAAGATTGAACGCCCTGACGCATCTGCAGCTCGCGAAATTTTCGCTCTTTATCTGTCGCGCAACATACCAATCCACGCCGATGAGATTGCAAAGCACGGTGGCGATCGGGACAAGGCAGTCGAGGCATTGATTAATGCAACCGTTGATTACATGTACGCAACCGATTCAAACAATGAATTCCTTGAAGTGACTTACGCCAATGGCGATAAGGAGATTTTGTACTTTAAGGACTTTAGTTCAGGTGCCATGATCGAAAACATTGTTTCGCGAGCAAAGAAAGACGCCATTAAGTCGCTGTTGGCAGACGGCCAAGCGGGAATCACGCTCGATCATTTGCTTGATTCATGCGCGGAAGAATTCCGGGAGAATGAAGATCTGCCAAACACAACCAATCCAGATGATTGGGCTCGCATTTCTGGCAAAAAGGGCGATCGTATTGTGTTCATGCGTACGTTGATCCACCACGAAACTTCGAGTGACACCGGCATGGCCATTGATGCAGCGGTGACCACTTCGCCGTACCTATAGGCGGCGTGATGTCTGTACATCGCATCATGGGGATTGAGAACGAGTACGGCATTGCTGTGGCGGCTGATCCGGCTGCCAATCCGATGTTGTTGTCGAGCCAAGTTGTCAACGCATACGCGAATGAAACTATGCCTAATCGCATGCGACGAATGCGATGGGATTACGACGTCGAAACGCCGTTGCGCGACGCTCGCGGCTATGACATGAGTAGGGCGGACGCCGATCCGTCGCAATTGACCGATGAAGACTTCGGTGTTGCCAATGTCGTACTTACGAACGGTGCACGCTTTTATGTTGACCATGCGCACCCTGAGTATGCGGCGCCCGAGGTGACAAATCCTCGTGACGCTTCGTTATGGGATGTTGCTGGCGACCGCATCATTCAGCGCAGTGCCGAGCTAGCAAGTTCGTTAACGAATCAACTTATTACCGTATACAAGAACAACACTGATGGAAAAGGTGCAAGCTACGGCACGCACGAAAATTATCAGTTGTCGCGCGAGACACCGTTCCCGCAACTTATTAAGTTCCTCACGCCGTTCTTCGTCACTCGATGCTTGTTTGCGGGAGCTGGACGCGTTGGCTTAGGTCAAGAAGGCGACGAACCAGGATTTCAAATATCTTCCCGAGCAGATTTTTTCGAAGCTGAAGTAGGGCTCGAAACAACACTCCGCCGTCCGATTATTAACACCAGAGACGAACCACACGCGGATCCTGACAAATTCAGAAGGCTCCACGTAATTGTGGGCGATGCAAACATGTCGCAGCGTATGACTTACCTAAAAATGGGATCGACGGCGCTGGTGCTCAGCATGATTGAAGATGGATTTCTTGATTTTGATGTTGAGTTGCATGATCCCGTGAGTGCCATGCACCAAGTAAGTCATGATTACGAATTAGTCCACCGCGTGCGGATGAAGGACGGTCGCGAATTGTCTGCTCTCGAGATTCAGCGAATGTACATCGAGCAAGCACATCGATATGTCGCCGCGACTGATGCCGATGAGATGACACTCGATGTGCTCTCTGAGTGGACGCGTGTAGTGGAGACCCTGGCGACAGATAAATTTGCTTTGCGTGACGAAGTGGATTGGATCGCCAAACTTGCCATCATGAACGGTTATCGTGAGCGCGACCACGCACTGTGGAATGACCCGCGTATCGCCGCAATTGATATTCAGTACGCCGACATGCGCAAAGAAAAGGGACTTGCCTTGTTGATGCAAGCCAAGGGCAAACAGCAGGTGATGTTTACTGAACAAGAAATCGCCCAAGCCGTGGTCACCCCACCACACGACACCCGTGCTTATTTTCGTGGTAAATGTGTTGAACATTTTGTCGACCAGGTTGCTGCAGCCTCCTGGGATTCAGTAATTTTGGACCTCGGAAGCGATGTTCCATTGACACGTATTTCAACGCCAGACGTGCGCAAGGGCACAAAGGATCTGACTGAATCACTCTTCGCTTCGGCAACCGGAACGGCTGATTTCGTCCGTAAACTCCAGCCTTAAATCGCCAGCATGAGCCAGCCGTTGTTCCCGGCGAGCAATAGACTTCAAAGACTGCATTACTAAGGGAGTACACATGTCAGAGCGCGACTTTATCCAGCGTAAAGGTCCTGGTGAGGATGATTCTGATGATGTGACGACTCCAGGCAAGGCTGGAGGCGGTCAGGTTTTTGACGTCAGCGACCTACTTGATGAAATTGATAGCGTCTTGGAAGAAAACGCCGAAGAGTTTGTTAAGGGATTTGTGCAAAAGGGCGGCCAGTAAAAAGTGTCCTCACTTGACCGACGTATTTTCGGAATTGAAACAGAATACGGTGTCACCTGCAGCTTCAAGGGCCAGCGTCAGTTAACGCCGGACGAAGTTGCCCGTTACCTTTTTCGACGAGTGGTGGCCTGGGGACGAAGCAGTAACGTCTTTTTGACCAATGGTGCACGGTTGTATTTGGACGTGGGCAGTCACCCTGAATATGCCACTGCTGAATGCGACGATATTTTGGATTTGCTCCATCAAGATCGCGCCGGTGAAAGAATTTTGGAAGGCCTGATTGTTGATGCGCAGGAAAAGTTAGCCGAAGAGGGTATTGACGGCGAAATTTATTTGTTCAAGAACAATACGGATTCCAGTGGCAACTCTTACGGGTGTCATGAAAATTTCCTGATTCGCCGGCGCCAGGACTACTTGGACCAGATTGAGGCATTGCTTCCGTTTTTGGTCACCAGACAGATCATGTGTGGCTCTGGCAAGGTTCTCACCACTCCGCGCGAAACATTGTTTTCGTTTTCCCAACGTGCTGATCACATGTGGGAGGGCGTCTCATCGGCCACGACTCGATCGCGGCCGATTATTAATACGCGCGATGAACCGCACGCAGACTCGGAAGCATTCCGTCGACTGCATGTCATCGTCGGCGATTCCAACATGTCGGAAATGACAACCATGCTCAAGGTTGTCAGCATGGATTTGGTTTTGCGGATGCTAGAAGCAAATGTGTTGCGAAAAGATTTCAAGATGGATAACCCCATCAGGGCTATTCGTGACATTTCGCATGATTTGACTGGTCAGGCACCCGTGACTCTCGATAGCGGACGTACTATTTCAGCACTTGCAATGCAGCGTGACTACCTGGATGCTGCAACACGATTCATTGCTGATGGCCACGCCGAGATGACACCAATGTATGAACGTGCCTTGGAGTTGTGGGGTAGAACACTCGATGCCATCGAATCTGGCGACCACACTTTGATCGATCGCGACATTGATTGGGCTATCAAGAAAAAATTGATTGACACGTATCGAGAACGTGGCAATTTGGAACTCGATTCACCTCGCGTGGCACAGCTTGACTTGATGTATCACGACATCACGAAGAGCCGTGGACTGTTTTATTTGCTGGAACGTAAGGGTGCAGTTAATCGCCTTACTACAGACGATGCGGTAGATGCAGCGATGTCGACGCCGCCACAAACGACTCGCGCAAAACTCCGCGGCGATTTCATTAAGGCAGCACAAGATAAAAATAAGGACATCACTGTTGATTGGGTTCATCTCAAGATGAATGACCAAACGCAGCGAACAGTCCTCTGTAAAGATCCATTTGTCAGTGTCGATGAGCGGGTTGAACGTCTCATCGAATCTATGTAATAACGCAAAGGGTAGGCTCAATTCATGCGCAATTTTCTGAAAGCTACTGGGCTTGCTTCAGTTCTCCTGCTCACTGCATGCGGCAACAATGCTTCGCAGAATCAGTACACAACCAGTGGTCAGGTGAAGACCGTGCAACTGGGACCAGTAAATGTTTCTGGCCCATTGGGTCAAGAGCCGACGGTCACTGTGACGACGTCGATGGAGCCGATCGGCAATTTGATGGTTGCCGATTCTGCAGTGGGATCCGGTCCGGCTGTAACCTCCGCTTCAACTGTGACGGCTCACTACGTTGGCTATGGCGTGCAGTCAGGAGCTATGTTCGATGGATCATGGAGCCGTGGGGAACCGGCAACGTTTCCTCTCAATGGAGTTATTCAGGGCTGGCAGGTTGGACTCGTAGGTATGCAGGCTGGTGGTCGGCGTGTGCTCGTCATTCCAGGCGACATGGCTTACGGTGACGCACCTCCAGGTGGAAGTGGCATCGCACCAAATGAACCACTTATTTTTGTTGTTGATTTGGTGTCAATTCAATAAGTTATTTGCCTGATACGACAGAATGAGACACACATCAAAGGGAGACGAACTATGGAAGCGCCGATTATTGAATTTCAAGACGGGCCAGCACCTAGCGAATTGGTCATCGACGACATTGTCGTCGGAGAGGGCCTCGAATGCGCCCCAGGTCAAAAGGTAACTGTTCACTATCTAGGTGTCGATCTTGAAACTGGCGAAGAGTTTGATTCTTCATGGAGCCGTGGGCAGACGATTGAATTTCCGCTGCAGGGGCTCATTGCCGGCTGGCAAGAAGGTATACCTGGAATGCGCGTCGGCGGTCGACGTAAGCTCACAATTCCACCTGAATTGGCATACGGTCCTGCAGGTGGTGGGCATCGACTTTCAGGTCGTACATTGATCTTCGTTATCGATTTGATTGGCGTGGCATAAGCCATGGCAAATAGCAAAGACGAGCGAATTCTGAATCTCGTCTTTGTGCTGCTAAACACCAAGCTCCCGCTTACTCGAGCGCAGATTCGTGATCGAATTGATGGCTATCCAACTGACTCGGATATGGCATTTGAGCGAATGTTTGAGCGGGATAAAAAAGTTTTACGCGAACTAGAAATTCCGTTGCGAACCCAAAAGCTCTCTGAAGCGCACGATGATGTTGAGGGTTACATCATTGAGGATTCCGAGTGGATGATGGATGACCTCGTCCTGTCGCCAGCCGAACGCGTGCTTGTGTCCCTAGCTGCCCACGCGTGGGGTGATGTGCAAATGGGAAAGTATGCACGTGATGCCGCTGCCGCTATTGGCGCAATTGACGAACCGCAACTGGACTTTCGGTTTGGTATTTCGGGCAACCAAACTCATGCTCCAGCAATATTGGACGCAATTGCCCGCAAAAAAGGCATCTCGTTCATGTATCAAGGTCGCGGTGTTGACGAGGCCAGCTTGCGACAAGTCGATCCGTGGCGACTTCTCGTCACTGACGGTAGTTGGTATTTGATCGGGTATGACCATGGCAAGAGCGCGCAACGTACGTACAAGCTGGCGCGCATCCATGGTGGAATTGCAGTTACTGCCAATGACATTACACATGACAAACCGACAGGGTTTAACGCGCACGACGTCATTTCAGATTGGCGTGAAACAGATGAGATGCGGGTGGCTCAAGTACGTGTTGCGAACGACGATGGTGCCAGCATTCGTTTGATTGCTTCAGAAATTGAACAGACCGATGATGGTGACGTCATCACCGTGAATTATTGGTCGGAAGATTCGCTAGCGCGAAAAATTGCGGCCATGTGCGACCGTGTGGAGGTGCTTTCGCCGGTTGAGTTGCGAATGGCGGTTGGTGCAATAGTGCACAAAGCAGGGGAGCGTCACGCATCATGAGCGTAAAGATTGACACCCTTATCAAATTGTTGCCGTGGCTTGTCGCAAATCCTGGAAAAACAGCCCGACAGATTGCTGCGGAATTTGGCATTAAACCTGACGATGTTCTCGACGCGGTTCAGCTGCTGGTAGTTACTGGGCCTAATCCTCGCGAAGGTGGCGGCTGTGTAGATATCGACTTTTACGCTCCTGACGATGACGACTTTGATCATGATGGGGACGTAAAACGGGACTTTGATGTGGCGATTACTGTCATTGATCCACAAAAGTTGGATCGACCCATAAAACTCGATCCTCTCTCGGCGGCAAGCATTGTTGCAGGGTTGAACTTCATTCAAAGTCTTCCCGGCTTGGTTGATCCGGCATTCGTGCAACAGCTCTTGGAAAAGATTCAGGGTGCTTCCGGTATTGCCGATGCACCAATTTCAGTGGCAAGCCACGACGAAATCGAATCAAAGTTAGCAACTCTACGATCGGCCATTTCTCATGACACATGTGTAGAGATCGAATATGCATCAGGCTCGGACGAGCGAATTTCTCGCCGTGAGATTGAGCCCAAGGCACTACTCACTCGCGATGACATTGTCTATGTTCGGGCGTACTGCCTTGAGGCCGAATCTGCACGCACCTTTCGAGTTGACCGAATTTTGTCGATCGAACCGTCTTCAACTGTTCAGGGGCACAACGTTGACGTGGAGGATGAGCGCGTCACAGCACCATTGGTCCACGAAGTGTGTTTGCGAATCGAGAATGAATATTTGTACGAATTTAACCAGCACTCTGGTTCGGCTCCTAAAGAGCTTCCAGATGGTCGGTTCGAAGTTGTGACATCGGTCGGTTCTGTTGAGTGGCTTGTTGGTCAGGTTTTGGCAAGCGGCGGCAGTATTGAGGTTGTCAGCCCACCGGAAATGCGCAATCGAGTGAGCGCAGCCGTGCAGGGTTGGAAACACAAGTAAATATGCTTTGTGAGATAGTGTTAATCAGGTTCTAAGGAGTTCTTCATGGGTGCACTTTTCGATCGTCCGGGCACGATTGTTCTGATTCTGCTTGTCATTGTTCTTTTTGGTGCCAAGCGATTGCCAGATGCAGCCCGCAGCCTTGGTCGATCAATTCGTATCTTCAAGTCCGAAATGGATGAAGGTGCCAAGGATGTAACAGCCGAGAAGCAAGACAGCGGTGACACCAAGTAGTTCGGCAACTGCCACTGAGGCCAATCCGGCGGCGATGACTCTTTCAGAGCATCTTCGCGAACTTCGGTCGCGGTTGGTGAAGAGTTCGCTGTCGATACTTCTGGCTACGGCCCTAGTGTGGAATCAATACGAAACAATTTTTGCGTGGATTCGTCGTCCATACGACGACCTCAAAGTAAATCACGGAATCCTTGCCGTCACGGGAATTACTAGCGGATTTTCTCTGCAAATGCGTGTCACGGTGTTAGCGGCAATCGTCTTGTCGAGTCCCATATGGATTTATCAACTGTGGAAATTTGTCGCTCCGGGTTTGCACCGTCGCGAAAAGAAGTGGGCGTACATATTTACCGCATGCGCAGTGCCACTCTTTGCAGCTGGTGTTTTTCTTGCCTACCGGATTATGCCCAACATGCTTGAAACACTGTTCGCGTTTACGCCAGCAAATGTCTCGAACGTGACAAGTGTGGATAGCTACTTGAGTTTCTTTGTGCACATTGTTCTTTTTTTTGGCCTTGGATTTCTCCTGCCGCTGATTCTTTTGTTTTTGAATATTGCGGGCATCCTGAGCGCGCAACGAATCGTCGCATCGTGGCGCTACCTCATACTTGGAAGCTTTGTCTTCGGCGCGGTCGCAACTCCAAATGGTGACCCGTTGGGCATGACCCTCGTTGCTATACCCATGCTCGCTCTCAGTGCCATAGTTATCGTGCTGGCAATGCTGAACGACAAGCGTCGCGCATCGCGAGCGAAAAATTCGGGCACTGATCGATGGAGTGATGATCAAGCCTCGCCATTGGATGCCCCGTGATTGACGCATTCTTGATTAAGCCAGCCTTACGGAAGTCTGCCAAACAAATGGCGCGTATTGAATCGTTGAAAACAAAAGATTCTGTAGAGCTCATCGGCAGCGACTATGACCAGGTCAAGAAAGAAATTGACAACCTGCGCACGCGCGACGAAGTAAGAGTTGTTGCGTGCGGAGGCGACGGCACGATGCATTGGGCAATTAATAGTGCGCATGGGCTTGATGTTTCGCTGGCTGTGGTGCCCATGGGAACTGGCAATGATTTTGCGCGGGCGTTAGACATCCGAAGCTTCGATCAAGGTCGCTCGGTGTTGCAGCATGGGCAGTCGCAACGCATTGATGTTGGAAAGATCTCTCTAGGTGATGGTGATTCACGCTTTTTCGTCGGTGTTGCTTCATGTGGATTTGACGCTCAAGTCAATGAACGCGCGAATGGTTATCCAGGCCCGCAAGGTACAGCCAAATATGTGGCTGCCATCTTTGGTGAGCTTAAAGCCCTCAAGGCAATTGATCTGGATCTTGAAGTGGACGGTCAGCGATCGAGCGGCAAGTTCTCGTTAGTTGCAGTCGCAAACTCGCGTTCCTATGGCGGAGGCATGAAAATATGCCCAACGGCTGAAATTGACGACGGAATCTTTGACGTGACCTATGTCGATGAAGTACGGCGTAGAACGTTGGTTCGGGTTTTGCCACGCGTATTTAATGGTTCACATGTGAGTCATCCGAAGGTCAGCGTCGACCGAATCACGAAGATTTCAATCTCGGGCGAGCCATTCCCGGTCTATGCCGATGGCGAGCGTGTTGGCGTCGGGCCAGCAACCATCGAACTCGTTCCTGCTTCCGCGCGAGTGTGGCGGGCGAACTCATCGAGTGCCACGTAATCTGTACTTATGACTCAAACGCCTGCTGAACGATATGCGGCGGCCAAAGCGCGAAATGTAGAACAAAGAACCTTGCTCGGTGAGTTTCGCGAGTCGTTGTCTTTTGAATTAGATGGATTTCAGTTAGAAGCCTGCCGCGCGATCCAGGCAGGCTCCGGTGTTCTCGTAGCAGCTCCGACGAGTGCCGGAAAGACAGTGGTTGGTGAATTTGCGGTCTACACGGCCTTGGCCCAGCAAACGCGCTGCTTCTATACGACACCGATTAAGGCACTGTCTAATCAGAAGTTCGCCGAATTTGTCGACACATATGGTGCAGACAATGTGGGGTTGCTGACTGGCGACAATACGGTCAACGGCGACGCGCAGATCATCGTGATGACGACCGAGGTTCTTCGAAACATGCTTTACGAAGGCTCATCGAACATTGCGCAGTTGAGCCATGTGGTTATGGATGAAGTGCATTACTTGGCTGATCGTTCGCGTGGAGCTGTCTGGGAAGAAGTGATTATTCATTTACCACGCGACATCTCGGTGATTGCCTTGTCGGCTACGGTGAGTAACGCGGAGGAGTTTGGTGATTGGCTGCGCACTGTGCGTGGTGACACGGAGGTTGTCGTTGAGGAACATCGACCGATTCCGCTGCATCAACACGTTATGGTGGGCAATGAACTAAAAGATTTGTTTACGGATGCTAAAAGCCAAAAGGTGTCACCTGAATTGGCCCGAATTGCTCATAACGATAGGCAGAATGCCCGATATGGTGGGCGCGGACGACGTTTCCAGAGTCGTTACACGCCGTCACGAATTGATGTGATTACTGAATTAGAGTCAGCCGGCTTGCTGCCGAGTATCACTTTTATTTTTTCTCGTGCCGCATGCAATGACGCAGTTACGCAGTGTCTGGCCGCTGGCCTGTCTCTAAATAGTCGCGAAGATCAGTTAAAAGTCCGCGGCATTGTGGATGCGCAGTTTCCTGAGGCTAGTCAGGAGGAACTTCGTCTGCTCGGGTTCGACTCGTGGCGTGACGGACTAGAGCGAGGAATTGCGGCGCACCACGCTGGCTTGCTGCCAGCTTTCAAAGAGGTAGTGGAATCACTCTTTCAACAAGGTTTGGTCAAGGTGGTTTTTGCCACCGAGACGCTTGCACTCGGTATCAATATGCCGGCACGCAGCGTCGTGCTCGAAAAACTCATCAAATGGAATGGGTCAGCGCACGTGCCAATTACGCCTGGTGAATACACGCAACTTACGGGTCGTGCCGGCAGACGAGGGATTGACGTTGAAGGTCACGCCATCGTGGTGTGGCACAACGAACTTGACCCACAAGCGCTGGCGGGCTTAGCGAGTACTCGCACGTACCCATTGAAGTCGAGTTTTCGACCTTCGTACAACATGGCGATCAATTTGATTTCCAAGGTGGGAACTCATAAAGCTCGTGAGTTGCTCGAATCATCATTCGCGCAGTTTCAGGCAGATAAATCGATAGTTGGACTAGCAACCCAAATTCGTCGACAAGAAGATGCGGTTGGCGGATATACAGAGGCGGGAACGTGTCACCTCGGCAACTTCACTGAATATATGGAGTTGCGTAAATCATTATCGATTCTGGAAAAAGGTGCAGCTCGTGACGAGGTTCGAGCTCGACGATTTGGTGCCATTGCCTTCCTGAATGATCTTGCGCGCGGTGATGTTTTCACCATTGAACACAATCGTCGATCGAGTGTTCCGTACGTCGTCCTCGATGAGGCGCGCGACATGGATGACCCACGACCACGCGTGATGTCCACAAACAGAGTGGTTAAGCGCGTAGGTTACGTCGACGTAGGGGACGACGGACTTGTTGTAGGTCGAATCAACATTCCCAATACTTTTGATTCGCGTTCTCCAAAGACACGAAATTGGTTAGCCGATGAAATTATCAAGGTTGCCCGAAGCGCGCCACGTGTCGATAAAGAGAAGCGTTCATCAAGTCGAGATGAGGTTGAGATCAGTCGGCTGCGCAAGGCATTGCGTGCTCATCCCTGCCACGGATGCAATGACCGCGAAGAGCATGTCCGCTGGAGTGATCAAGTGTCAGTGGCTCAAAAAGAGATCAATCGACTTGAAAGTCGGGTAGAACAACGCACTAGTTCGATTGCCCGTGATTTTGACCGCATTTGCTCGGTCCTTACTCATCTTGGATATCTCGAAGAGGCTGATGGGAACCACACAGCAACGCCGAGTGGAGTCGTACTTGGTCGAATTTATGGCGAAATGGATCTTTTGACTGCGGAGTGTCTTCAACATGGCGTGTGGGCAGGTTTATCGCCTGACCAGTTGGCCGCTGCGGTGAGCACACTGGTTTTCGAGACACGACGCGAAGGCGACGGTGATGTTCCGGCGCTTCCAGAAGGTGAGTTGGGCGAAGCAATCGCGTCCATGATTCAATCCTGGGGTCATGTAGTAGATGTCGAATCGCAGAACCGGGTCGAGAATATGCGTGAGATGGATCTTGGATTCATGTGGCCAACGTCGCGTTGGGCGCGCGGTCAAACATTGTCACGAGTTCTACGTAATTCTGATTTGCAGCCTGGCGATTTTGTGCGTTGGACAAAACAGGTGATTGATGTGCTTGGCCAAGTGTCGCTTGCAACAGACGATGTTGAACTCGCCCGCACAGCTCGACAATCAAGTGATGCACTTGAGCGGGGGATAGTGGCATGGTAACAAAGCAAGATTCGACAGGTATGGCCGCTAAACGAGGACTCTTTTTCGATACGGCAACCTTGTACTACCGCGCGTTCTATGCCGTTCCCGAATCGATCACAGCACCAGACGGTACGCCATCGGGTGCGCTGCGAAGTTTTCTTGACATGGTGTCGGCTCTTTACGCGCAGTTCCCAGCGGACAATGTGGTATTTGCATGGGACGATGACTGGCGGCCACAGTGGCGTGTGGATTTGGTTCCAAGCTACAAAGCGCATCGGGTGGATGAAGGCTCCGTCGCCGGTGAAAGTTCAGAAACAGTTCCTGATAATTTGTCACCTCAGATTGACGCAATTGCCAAGGTCTTGGACTCAATCGGACTGCGTCGAATTGGTCAGTACGAGCACGAAGCTGACGACATTCTCGGTGCTTTGGTCAAAAAACATAAAGCCAACTGCGATGTGATTACTGGCGACCGAGATCTGTTTCAACTAGTAGATGATGCAAACGATATTCGAGTCATTAGCATCACCAAGGGTTTGAGAAACTTGGAATTTGTGGACGATAATTTTCTCATTGCGAAATATGGAATTAATGGGTCTCAGTATGCAGACTTTGCACTTATGCGAGGCGATGCATCAGATGGGTTGCCTGGCGTGAAGGGCATTGGTGAAAAAACTGCTGCGAAACTGGTTGCTGAATACAACGACATAGTCGCGATTCAAAAGGCGGCCGCAGACCCTTCAGCGCCTCTGGCACCTGCTGTGCGACGAAACATTCTTGAGAGCAGTGATTACATCGAATCCGGTGGGCGGGTGGTTCGGGTGCGTACTGATGCCAAGATTTCGGGTTCGCTTGCTGTGCCGAAGAAGGTAAGCGATTCCGAGGAACTTGAGGCGCTCACAGTCGAATGGGGTATTGAAAAACAAGTGACCCGGTTGCTGAAAACATTGAATATCGTTAGGTAGCGTGGATGCGTGACTGCAACTAATTACACCGAACGCGTTCAACGCGTGGCAAGGTCCTTGGACCAACATGGGCATGAATTGTTATTTGTCACGCCAGGAGCAGACTTGCGCTATTTGACGGGCTATGACGCATTGCCACTTGAGCGCCTAACTTGTTTGGCAGTGAAGGCTGATGGCAATGTGTGGATGATTGTGCCAGAGCTGGAGCGTCCCGCTGCTGTTGCCCATGATGTCGAAAGTCAGGGCATCACGTTGTTGAGTTGGTCTGAGACACAAAACCCTTATGAAGTTCTGATCTCCGCGACAGGTAAGTCATCCCGAGCACTCGTTGCCAACTTGATGTGGGCTGAAAAGGCCTTCCACCTTCGTGATGCGCTGGGCAGTGAAGTACAACTGGCGAACAAAGTGTTGTCTGACATTCGCGAGATAAAGACTCCACAAGAAATTCAAGCACTGCACGAGGCGGGAGCGGCGATTGACGCTGTCCACGCGCGAATGGGTGAGTGGCTTCGACCCGGGCGTACCGAGCGTGACGTTGGTCGCGACATCGCTGATGCAATTCTCAAAGCCGGACATGTAACTGTCGATTTCGTCATTGTGGCAAGTGGTCCAAATGGCGCGAGTCCACATCACGAGGTTTCAGACCGCGTAATCCAGGCGCATGAACCAGTTGTTGTAGACATTGGTGGAACTATGCCCAGTGGATATTGCAGCGATTCAACGCGTATGTATGCGTGTGGCGACGTGGATGCTGAGTACAAGGCGATGTATGAAGTACTTCAGGAAGCGCAAGCTGCGGCGGTGAATTTCGCTCGACCAGGTGTCACTTGCGAATCAGTGGACGGGATTGCTCGCGACATACTTACCCAGGCAGGGTTGGGTGAGTACTTTATTCACCGAACTGGTCACGGAATTGGTATGGAAACTCACGAAGAGCCGTACATAGTGTCGGGCAATACGGATCATTTGATTGAAGGTCACGCATTTTCAATTGAGCCAGGTTTTTATATCCCAGGCAAGTATGGCGCTCGGATTGAAGACATTGTGACGTGCACGAACGATGGCGTGCAAAGTGCCAACAACACCACGCACGACTTAGTGATTCTTTAGTCATGCCACGTACTCTTATCCACGGCGGAGCGTTGTACTCACAGGGTAATCCTGGGGCCACCAGCATGATTATCAACGACGGTCGAGTTGCCTGGATTGGTGACAGAGTTTCAGCAATAAGTTTTGTCGGCGATGTAGACAGAGTTGTCGATCTAGGTGATGCCTTCATTGCGCCAGGTTTCGTTGATGCTCATGTTCATTTGAGCAGTACAGGTTTGTTTGCTCGCGGTCTCGACCTTGTCGGTGTCACAAGTGCGCAGGAGGCACTTGTGTTGCTCGCGAAATACGCGCAAGGTTCTTCGGACGCAATCATCATGGGCCACGGTTGGGACGATACCGATTGGCGTGACCGTGAAATGTGGAACGCGTCATCGGCACATAATGCTGCAGGTCAGCAAACTTTTTACCTCACGCGTATTGATGTGCACTCAGCATTGGTTTCCTCTGATCTCCTAAAGGAAGTGTCGGCCACAATTAATGGGTACTCCGAGACTGGATTGTTAAGTCAGGAATCTCATCACGAGGTACGCGACATCGTGCTTGGCAAGCTGAGTAGTCCTCAGCGACGTGCAGCGATTTCGGCGGCGCTTTCCGACATGGCAGCACATGGCATTGTGTCGGTACATGAAAACGCTGGTCCGCATGTAAGTGGAGAAGCGGATTTTCTGGATGTGCTAGCTGCTACTCAAGCCGATAACATTCCTGAAATTTTTGCGTATTGGGGCGATATCAACCTTGCGCGCGTAAATGAGCTGGGAGCCTTTGGTGCAGCGGGAGATCTTAATGTGGATGGTTCGTGTGGCTCACGGACTGCGCTCATGCTTACTCATTACAACGATGGTGAAACATTAGGCGCTGAATATATGGACGCGAATGATGTGGCAGAGCATCTGATTGCCTGTACGCGTGCAGGGTTCCAGGGGGGCTTCCACGCAATAGGTGACGGAGCGATGGAGAACATCAACAGCGGCCTGAAGAAGGCAATGGAAGTTCTAGGCCGTGATGCGGTGCGTCGCAGTCGCCATCGCATTGAGCACGCCGAATTGATGACGGCCGACCAATTGGATTGCTATGTTGATGCCGGTGTTGTGCTAAGTATGCAACCTGTCTTCGACGAACTGTGGGGCGGTGAGTCCGGTATGTATGAAACGCGTCTAGGACGTGACCGCATGAAGAAGATGAACCCTTTCGCAGAAGTAGTGCGACGCGGCATACCGCTGGCTTTTGGATCGGATACACCTGTAACTCCTGTTGACCCTTGGCGTGCAGTGCGGGCCGCAACTCTGCACCACACGGAAGAGCATCGCATCTCGGCGCGAGCTGCATTTGCTGCACATACTCGAGGTGGTTGGCGTGCTGTGGGCGATGATGAGTCTGGTGTTCTTGCGGTAGGCGCTCCAGCACATTTTGCTGCGTGGGACGTTGATGATTTGGTCGTTAATGTTCCCGACGGCCGCGTACGTGCGTGGTCAACTGATGAACGATCAGGCACGCCAGGCCTGCCGGATCTAGATGGTGTCCCACCGAAGTGCCTATTGACGGTGCGAAATGATGTTGCACTGTTTGATCGCGAATCACTATGGTCCGCCTCCGCGAGCTAGTTGCCATTGGTGTAGCGGCTTTGGCGGGATACGCCATGGCCAGGAGTTTCACGTTAGGGCTGTGGTACCTCGCTATCGGCGCTCTGGCTTATCTTGTGTGGGCGGGCCGACATTCATCCAAACGAATCAGATTCATCCGCGTAGGGACATTTTCTTTCGCATGGTTCGCGACGCTTTTACATTGGTCGACTGTGTTGGGCTCAGGCGCATGGGTAATGCTGACAATAATTTCAGCACTGCCGCTTTTACTCATCGCTGTGAAGCGTTTTCCTGAGTCAGGTTTATCCAGTTATCTCGTGCCGACTGTGGGTTTGACGTTGGTTGAGTTGTTGCGCACAAATGCGCCGTGGGGCGGTTTTCCGTGGGGATTGATTGCATATTCGCAGGTTGAATCCCCGCTGATGCCACTGTCCCGCATCGGTGGTGATCCGCTGTTGGCAGCCGCGATAGTCATCGTCGCGGTGTTCCTCCTTAACAGTGTGCAATCGCACCGCTGGGTTAGGGGTGCTGGGGGAGTGGCATTCGTTGTCATCTCGACTTCAGCGCTCGGACACCTTCTTTCTGTTCCGCAGTCAACAGATTCGGCGCGTGTTGCGGTGATACAGGGGAGTGTCCCGCAACGCGGTTACCACGAAAACAAGCAAGCAGCCGAAGTGTTTCTGAATCACATTGCTGTGACAAATACGCTGGCAAGCGACTTGCTCCGAGCAGGTACATCTGTTGATCTCGTTGTGTGGCCGGAGAACGCAGCCAATCGCGATCCAGTGCAAAATCCAATTGAGCGGAAACCAATTCAAACTGCGGTGGATGCACTAAAGACTCCGACATTAATTGGCGCGACGACACAGGTGAGTGATGGTGTGCACACATACAACCAAGCGATTCTGTGGCAACCTCTGTCAGGCCCTGGAGCAACATACAACAAACAACAACTTGTTCCATTCGGCGAATACATGCCTGTGACAGGTCCGCTCACAAAGGTCGTGACATCACTCGGGCTTGTCGTGAACAACTACGTTGCCGGTCATGAACCTGGACTTTTTGTGCTCCCACAATTTCGCTTCGGCGACATTATTTGCTTTGAGGTTGCCTACGATCGACACTTCACCGAGCTGATTGGAGCAGGTGCACAATTCCTCACGGTGCAAAGCAATGACGCAACGTATGCGCTCACAGAAGAGAGTCCGCAGCAATTCGCCATCACACGACTGCGAGCATATGAACATAACCGAGCCATTGCGATAGCAACAACAACTGGCATTTCCGGATTTATTAACAATGATGGGGAAGTGGTCTTACGAACACCTGAAATGAACTCCATGTATGCAATTGGCGAGGTGCCTTTGCAGAGCGAAGTAACGTTCCATGATCGGCATTCGCATTGGTTCGAGTGGTTCATTGCCATTCTATTGTTTGTATTCAGTTGGCGATTCGTAAGAACTAAGTTGCAATCGATGCATACTGACAATGACCTCGTAGGCTAGAGCGGTGGATGCTTTGATTGAAGTTCTCGGCTGGACCGGCAGCGTTCTGCTGATTGTGGCTTATTTGCTCGCGACCAAAAATATTTATCCTGCGACCACGTGGCAGTCACTCACTATGAATCTGCTCGGTGCTGTGTTTCTGGGAATTAATGGTTTCGTGCATCACGCATTCCCAAGTGTCGCGCTCAATTCCATTTGGGTTGGAATTGGACTGTACGGTTTGTTGGCAGCGACACGTTCCACATCGCGCAATTCTGCGAAGGACGACTAAATGTCATACGAACAACTTGGTCGAGTCCTGGTAGTCGTTCCTACATATAACGAGATTCAAAATCTTCCGATTGTCACTCAAGGCATTCGCGCGCAGGCACCAACTGTCGACATCTTGATTGCAGATGACGGTTCTCCAGACGGCACAGGAGCCTTAGCAGACACTTTCGCCGCAACGGATTCGCACATTCGCGTTCTGCATCGCACCCAGAAAGCTGGGCTTGGCGCTGCATACCTGGCGGCGTTTGAGTGGGCTAGGGCAGAAGGCTATGACGTGGTTGTTGAAATGGACGCAGATGGTTCGCACCGTCCGGTGGATTTACCACTGTTGCTTAATGCTTTGGTCGACGCAGATGTAGTCCTTGGATCGCGTTGGGTAAAAGGTGGGCGAGTAGTCAACTGGCCAAAGAGTCGCGAGGCACTGTCGCGGGGCGGAAATTTATACACAAAGTTATGGCTAGGCATGCCTGTGGGCGATGCAACAGGCGGCTTCCGCGCGTATCGCATGACAGCTCTTGCCGAAATGGATCTGACGTCTGTCCAGAGTCAGGGATATTGTTTTCAAGTTGATATGGCTTGGCGCGCAGTGCGTTCAGGTTTGCGTGTGCGCGAAGTGCCAATCACATTTGTTGAGCGTGAACTAGGTGAGTCGAAAATGGACGGAGCCATCGTTCAAGAGGCCTTGAAGCGTGTCACAGCCTGGGGCTGGACCAAGCGCACCCAAGACCTCAAGGACGTAGTTTCTCGTCAAACAAAGTAGGCGATTAGGCACTCTTGGCGTGCCGCTGCCCTTGTTCGCCACGAAGATTGCGTAGAGCATCATCAAGAGCGTTTCCTAGGTCCAGTTCGCTGCGCCGCTCGCGAATCATGTCCATATGCGACCTCAGGACACGTTGAGCAGGCATCTCTGGCATTTGGGCACCCATGCGCAGCCCCGTGAGCCCGCATGTGCATTCCCAGATGTCCGGGATCTCGTCAGCCTCAGCAAAGAACGGCAAAGTTGTTCGGTGGTCGTCTGGACAGATATAGGTCGTCAGAACTCTAGGTATTGAGAAACCATTGTCGACTTCGTAGCTGGTTGCGCCTAGACGCGACCCACGCATTGATTCAGCCATTGTCATACCTTTCGTGAATCGCTTCACAGTTGTGTACGTAATCTGCCGCTTGTTGCGACATGTCATTAGTACCCAGAACCTTCTGGTACTAAACCTGGCAAATCAATGTTCAGGGTTTGGCTAAGGGACATGCGGCGCTTGTTAAAGGTTTGGCTAAGTGAGATTGACCGCGGCGCCATTGCAAATATTGACCAGCATTAAGCCGATAAGATACATTATGTCATTCTAGAGAAATACGCCCAAGCATCATTTCCTAAGAACGCAAGGCGATAATCACGCGTGGTCCGTGACAGGGCTTCCCTTGCGCCGAGTGCACGACGCAGGGGTAAACGCGCTGGATCAGAATGCGCTTTAGGCGAAGTCTGAAATTGGCGGGCAGGAACAAACCAAGTTGCGATCGCCATAGGCGCCGTCGAGACGGCGTACCGGCGGCCAGTATTTTGCAGAACGCAGGCTGGCAGTTGGGTAGGCAGCCTCTTCACGGGAATATGGATGATTCCATTCACCAAGCAGGTATTCGGCCGTATGTGGGGCATTGTGCAGCGGGTTGTCATCTACAGGCCACTTCCCTGCGCCCACAGCGTCAATTTCAGCCTTTATCTGCTTCATGGCGTCCACAAACCTGTTCAGCTCGAAAAGTGACTCAGATTCGGTTGGTTCGACCATCAGTGTGCCTGCGACTGGAAATGACATGGTTGGCGCGTGGAATCCGAAGTCCACGAGTCGTTTGGCCACGTCGTCCACGGTGACGCCAGTAATTTTGGTGATCTCGCGTAGGTCAAAGATGCACTCATGTGCAACTAGGCCATTGTTACCGACGTACAGCACCGGATAATCGCCCTCAAGCTTCTTGGCCAGGTAGTTTGCGCTGGCAACAGCAACCTGAGTTGCTTCGGTCAGCCCGGCCGAACCCATCAGTCGGATGTAAGCCCATGGAATTGGCAGTACGCCCGCACTTCCCCATGGTGCTCCGCTGACTGCACCTACCCCACCGTCATCGTGACCGCGGCCCAGTGGTCCAGCTTCGGGACGCAATGGGTGCGAAGGCAAATATGGAGCCAAATGCGCGCGCACGCCAACGGGTCCAACGCCTGGTCCACCGCCACCGTGTGGAATGGCGAATGTTTTATGAAGGTTTAGGTGCGACACATCTGCGCCGAACTTGCCGGGTTTTGCCAAACCGACGAGTGCGTTCAGATTCGCGCCGTCAACGTAGACCTGTCCCCCTGCATCGTGGACCATTGCGCAGATATCTGTAACCGTTGACTCATAGACGCCATGAGTTGACGGGTAAGTGATCATCAACGCAGCAAGGTTGTCGGAGTGTTCAATAATCTTGTGCTTTAGGTCATCGATGTTGACGTTTCCAAAATCGTCGCAACCAACAACAACAACGCGCATACCTGCCATGACAGCGGACGCCGCATTCGTGCCGTGCGCTGAACTAGGAATCAAGCAAATGTTGCGATCCACGTCCCCACGTGAATGGTGGTAGCTCCGGATTGCCAAAAGACCAGCGAACTCTCCTTGTGAACCTGCGTTGGGTTGCAAAGACACCGCGTCGTAGCCAGTAATTTCTACCAACCACGCTTCAAGCTGCTGAATCAATGTGAGGTAACCCTGCACTGTGTCCAGTGGTGCGAATGGATGGATGTTGGCGAACTCTGGCCACGTGATTGCTTCCATCTCGGTGGTTGCATTCAATTTCATTGTGCATGAACCAAGTGGAATCATCGAACGATCCAGCGCAATGTCTTTATCTGACAATGAACGAATGTAACGCAACATTGCTGTTTCACTATGATGCGAATTGAACACTGGATGTGTCAGAAATTCCGAACTTCGCTGAAGCGCCGCTGGCAGGGAAACGTGCTCCCCCACTGTTGAGTAGTCAATGGGCAGTCCGCCACCGAAGACGTCTGCGAACGCAGCCCATACCTGCTCAATGTCTCGGACGCTCGTGGTTTCATCAACGCTGATTGAAACAGTGTTGTCATCAACCATCCAAAGCGCGATACCTCGCGAGCGAGCCGCGTCAATGACTGCGGACGCTTTGCCGGAAACGTCAACGCGAACTGTGTCAAAGAAATCTGCCGACACATTCATCCCGGCTTGAATCAATCCCCCAGCGAGAACATTTGCCCGCTTGTGTGCGTGTAAGGCAATTGCACGCACCCCTGCAGGACCGTGATAGACCGCGTACATCGAGGCCATGACCGCTAGCAAAACCTGTGCAGTACAAATGTTGCTGGTGGCTTTATCTCGACGAATATGCTGTTCGCGGGTTTGTAATGCGAGGCGGTAAGCGGGCTTGCCATCGGCATCCACACTGACACCGACAAGGCGACCAGGAAGTGAACGCTCTAGGCCAGAACGCACTGCCATAAAGCCTGCATGCGGTCCACCGAATCCCATTGGAACACCGAAACGTTGTGCGGAACCAACAACTATGTCAGCACCTAGTTCACCCGGTGAAGTCAAAACTGTCATTGCGAGCAGATCTGTCGTCACTGCGGCAAGTACGCCAGCATCATGGGCCCGCTGAACAATTGGCGCAATGTTGCGAATGCGTCCCGAACTTCCTGGGTAGCTCAACAAAATCCCAAAGCTATCCGAGAGATCAATGTCGCCATCGACATCAAGAATTCGCAACTCGATTCCAATTGGGTTCGCTCGTGTTTCGAGTACCGACAAAGTTTGTGGATGTGTGTCTGCGTCAACAAACATCACTTGTGATTCGCTCTTGCTCGAACGACGCATCAGCGTCATAGCTTCTGCTGCTGCGGTTGATTCATCAAGCAGCGAAGCACTGGCGATATCCAAACCAGTCAAGTCAGTGATTACAGTTTGAAAATTGAGCAGCGCCTCTAGACGACCTTGAGAAATTTCCGGCTGGTATGGCGTGTAGGCCGTGTACCACGCAGGGTTCTCCGTGATGTTTCGCTTGATAACGCCTGGGGTGTGCGTGCCGTAGTAACCCAAACCGATCATCGATGTGAGTACCTCGTTAGCCGACGCGAAATCACGCAGTTCGGAAATAACGTCGGCCTCGCTCTGGCCAGCATCAAGTGCTAGCGGAGCTGTGTTTTGAATATTTGTGGGAACTGCATCACGGGCGAGATCCGTTAAAGATGAATAGCCAAGGAAATCCAGAATTGTCTGCAAATCACTTGAGCGTGGACCGATGTGTCGGTCGGCGAATTCTGAATAAACGAACGATTGATCTAACATGGGCAACCTCGGCAAACGATAGAAGGAATAGTCGCGAACGACTCTCCCCCTCTGTCATGAATATTTCAGAGGCGCCGATTCCATGAAGTCCTTTTGCCTGAGAGGTTCTGGGGAGCATTGCCCCGTCGGCGTCGCACTGGCTGTGCGATCTCTCCCTCGCGGAATCATCAGCAACTACATCGTAGTCCCACATTGTGGAGACGCGTTGGATTACCTGCCATACCCTGGCAAAGAATTGAGTACGAGGTTTGGCTTATTCACCAATTGCGCGGGCGCGGCGACGTGCTGCCAGTTCGTCGGTGCCTTCGTTGAATTCTTCAGGAGACATTGTGCGCTCACCGGGCAATTGCGCCAGGCTGCCTTCAACTTCTTGCCAGACACGACCTACAGCGATGCCGAATACTCCCTGACCGCCGGCCAAAAGGTCAATGACCTCGTCGGGCGAGGTGCATTCATAAACCGAAGCCCCATCACTCATAAGGGTTACCTGAGTTAGGTCAGTCGTACCGCGTGCCCGAAGGTGTTCAACAGCTGTACGAATTTGCTGAAGTGATACACCGGTATCCAGAAGACGCTTAACAATTTTCAATTCCAAAATATCGCGGAACCCATATAGTCGCGAGGTACCCGATCCTGTCGCTGGACGGACAGTTGGTTCAACAAGTGCAGTACGTGCCCAATAATCGAGCTGGCGGTATGTAATGCCCACTACCCCAGCAGCCACTGGTCCGCGGTAGCCGACTTCGGCTAGGGATGGGCCGTTGATTAATCCTTGTTCTTCAGCAAGCAACTGAGCAGCTATACGAGCAACTTCGGACTGGTCGTTAGTGTCGACGTCCTGGTCGTTAAATGTCATTCGTATGCTCCTGGGCTTACTCAGGGCATCTTTGGGGAAGATGCGAAAAGAACCTGTGTCCCTCACAGTAGGACTTTGGCAGGCTTGGGTCAAAGACATATGGTCAGCGACACGCCGAAATTAAGGCTCAAGTAGAGATTGAGACTTTTGCGGACTCTGCTCGCCTACTTGAGGGTTTGGATTGCCCCGAAAACAGGCTGTTTTAGTGTGCGGACTAAATCCGTAGCGATGAGGCGCGAATAATGAGCGACGTTGGCATTTCTACCGACGCTGTGGCTTCAGCCCCAGCGATTGCTTGCCAGGCCGCAACCTCGCCAAGGGAGTCAACAGGCTGTGCAATTGTTGTTAGCCCTAGCGCTTCAGAGACATCATGATCGTCGATGCCGCCGACTGAGAGATCGCCTGGAATCCTCAGCCCGTGTGATTGCGCCGCCGTGATTACCCCGAAAGCGAGTTCGTCACTCTCTGCGACGATTGCAGTTGGTGGGTTATCAAGCGACAACAACTTGTCCACTGCGCGAGATGCTCCGGTAATTGAAAAGTCGGTTTTCACGAGGAGGTCACTTTCGATTTTCATGCCATTGGCTTCATGGGCCTGCTGGTAACCGAGCTGGCGGTCTTCAGAGACCTGTCGCGGGACCGCATCAAATGTTTGGTTGCCGACATACCCAATGCGAGTGTGCCCATAGTCAATGAAGTGTTGGGTCAGAGTGCGACAAGCCGCGATGTCGTCGATGCGAACATTCGGCACACCGGGATATGTCGTACCCAATAGTGACAGGCTGATGCCACGTTCGCGGCATGCTTCAACTTCTCGCTCGGACACCGCCAACGTGACGATAATTGCCGCGTCGAGAACGCTGGGGTCAAGGATGTCGAGAAAATCGCGACGACGCCCCTGCCGATCGAAAGGTCGAAAGACAATGACATTACTTTCGCGGTCGCCTAAGGCACTTTCAATTCCAGCGAGAACGCGCGAAAAATACCAGCGCCCGATGTACGGCATGATGACCCCGACGCGCAGTGCACGGCTTGAGTTACTTGTTTCAGGACGGTACGGCAAGGTGTAGCCGAGTTCGGCGGCAGCTGCCTCTACCCTTTCGCGGGTCACGGGTGAAACCGACGAATGCCCACGCAGTGCGCGACTGACAGTGGCGATACTGACGTCGGCGCGTTGAGCGACCTCACGAATAGTGACTGCCATGTATGTCCTATCAATCTGCATCAAACGATGTCTGTGCAGTTTAATGCATGAATAGGTCGGTCGACTAGGCCACAAGTTTTGCAGGAATTAGCTGAAGTCTTCGGGATTAATCTCTTCAAGGAATGCACGAAATGCTTCTACCTCGTCGCTTTCCTCTGCGAACTCTTCGTCCTCGTCCGGCATATCTAGTGCAGCCTCGTCCATGACTTCATCGGCAACAAAGACTGGCACCCCTACTCGGATGGCTAACGCAACCGCATCCGAAGGACGCGCACTCAATGCGTCAGCATTTGTAAAGTCCAACTTTGCGAAAAAAACGCCGTCAATCAATTCGCTGATTGTGACCGAAACGAGTTGCTCACCAAGTGATTCGATGATGTCGGCAAGCAAATCGTGGGTCAAGGGACGGCTTGGAACTACGCCTTCGAGCGATATGGCAATTGCGTTGGCTTCAGAGTTGCCGATCCAAAGTGGAAGATAGCGACTGGAATCCTCGTCCTTAAGTATGAGTACAGGCTGGTTTGCCGGCAGTTCATACTGCACACCTACAACCTCGACCTGGACCATAACTCTTAGTCTACGGTCTTTACCTAGTCGAGGCGCTCGGTCAATTCGCGAACGAAAAGCTGGTGCAGTCGCACCATGCCATTAGCGAGTTGGAGTTTGATTTCGTCGGTTTCGGCACGCGACGTGGATGAACCGCGACGGGCAGATTTGAGAATAGGAGCAAATAAATCGACTTCACGTGAGGCCGAAGACATGACAGTTTTTAAATGTCGAGGTTCAAGACCGAACTCGTTGAGTGCGCGGGCAGTTTCAACGATTGCAAGCGCGCTCGACGCGAAATAACCACTGGAATCTGCAGTGAGCAAACCAAAATCAACAAGTGAATCAATGAGCACTGAGTCAACGCCAGTGGCGTCTTCAAGTTCATCGCGAGTCAGACGAACGTGTGGCGCGGAATTTGTTTCAATCGAATCGGTGCTGACGAGATTACGTGGTGGTCTCGGAGCGGTTTCTACAACTGCTGGTGGTTCGAGCCCTCGTGAGATTGCATCGATGTGCTCCTTGATGACCCGTAGCGGCAGGAAGTAGTCGCGCTGCATACGCAGAATATATTTAAGGTGCTCAACATCTACGAGCGAAAATTTGCGGTAACCACTGGCTGTGCGAGTCGGTGTGACAAGGCCACTGCTTTCGAGAAAACGAATCTTCGAAATTGAAATCTCTGGGAATTCGTCGCGCAACTGTGTCAGAACTACACCAATGGTGAGTAACTCTGACTCAGAATATGATTTGCGGGAAGCGGGCACGGACTAACTCTTGCCTGCTGAAGTGACAAACACAAATCGATACTTACCCACTTGCAGTTCATCACGATCTGAGAGCACGTGTAGTGCGACCCGGTCACGATTGACATAAGTTCCGTTGAGGCTGCCGGCATCTTCTAGTGTCCATTGGCCATCGGAGAACGAAAGCTTTGCGTGTTGACGCGACACAGTGACGTCATCAAGAAAAATCGTGCTATCTGTCGAGCGCCCGATTGTCACTGGGTTGTTGACGTGTGAGTCAACGGTGAAACGGACCCCTTCCATAGGACCCTTGTGCACGACAAGAACTGCGGTGCCGCTGGCAATGTCCTCCAGACCACTAGTCAGCTCGTCGCTTGAGGCCTCTGATTCAGGAAGTGGAATAACACCGGTGGGTTCGTTGGCTAACGACAATGATGCTCCACACGACGCACAAAAGCGGTCTGTTGGTTCAGCAGCACTGCCGCACACAAGGCAACGATCCATATCAGAGTCTCCTCAGATCCAATTACGCAGAAGTTAACGCGATGTAGGCATCCGCGGTGAGCAACGAAGAGCACAACGCATCCGCGTCCGCCACCGTTACGTCTGCAATCCAACCGTTGCCGTATGGGTCTGTGTTCAAAGTATCTGGAGCGGTTTCAGCAACGCTGTTGTTGGCAGATACGACTCCAGCAACTGGGGCGTAAATATCGCTCACACTCTTTGTTGATTCGACTTCTCCGCAAGACACGCCAGCTTCAAGCTGTGATCCAACGGTAGGAAGGCTGACAAACACGATGTCGCCAAGTGCGTCTTGCGCATAGTCAGTAATTCCGAAACGGATAGTTGTTGCGTCAACAACTTTTACCCACTCATGTTCAGCGGTGTAGCAAAGGTCTGCAGGTACGTTACTCATGGTTCAAGATTATGCCACGGTAACTAGTTGCCTGGCAGGGGCACGACCGAATTAATCTCCACGTCACTTGTTGGCGTAATTGAGACATTTCCGCCACCTGAGCCGATTGTGTCCACTAAGCCACCCGGAATTTGAAGAGCTGGTACCAGAACCGAACTGTCCCCGACCACGAGAATCTCAAGTGGAACCTTCAACGCAGTTCCTGAAACAGTCACCCCATCCGGACTGTCGGCAAACCACGTATTGGCAACAACTCGGATGGCAAGGTCCTTATCCGACACCTGGATGGCTGTGGCTCCCCCATCGCGCAATTCTTGGATGGCATCCAACATCGTCGAGGAACTAATGTTTCCGGAAATTGCTACCCGAACTCCAGGTCCGACCACGCTGGTTGAGCCAGCCAAGAGCGAGAGCGCCTGTGCACGACTTTTGGCTTCGTTGAGCGCTTGAAACTGGTCACCACCGAGGAGTGTCTCACGCGCATTTTCCAGTCGGGTCACCTCGGACTGCAATCTTGCCTCGCGTTGGGCTAAGTCATCTAGGACGCTGACCAAATCGCTCTGACGAGCATTAGCCAGCAGCGAGTTCGCACCAGTTCCGCTGATTGCGGCCGTCGTCATGAACCCGAGAGTCACCAACAGGATGGTTATCGTGACCTGTGTTCCACTCATTCGTGGCATGAGTGAACGCCGCAGCCGGAACCGCGCTTCAGCCGCCGTTCTAGCGGGACGTGGTGACGAGTGTTGTCCCATGTCAGGCCTTGAAAAGGTGACGACGGATGGCGGCAACGTTTGCGAAGATTCGCATTGAGAGCACGACCACAACACCAGTGGACATTTGAGAACCAACACCTAGTTGATCACCAAGGAAAACAATCAGCGCAGCGACCAAGACATTGGACAGGAATGAGATAACAAAAATACGGTCGTTAAAGATTCCATCGAGTACGGACCGGAACGCCCCAAAAACAGCGTCAAGAGCCGCAACTACAGCGATGGGCAGATAAGGCTGAAGCCACATGGGAACAGTTGGGTGCAATAGGAGTCCAAGTAAGACACCGACGAGTAGTCCGATGGCCGGAATCATCTAATTTCCTCCGATGTAGTTGTTGGTGGCAGCAGGCAAAGTCGTTTGGCCAATGGTCTGTAGGTCCCAGACTACGCCGTAACGTGCTTGAAGTTGCTCAAGAAGAAGTCCTGCTTGTCCGTCGCGGAACCTTCCAGCGAGTGCATCCGCATCTGGCGCCACAGCCGTGACAATGTATGGCGGGACCAAGGGGCGGTAGTCGACCAGGATTGCGGAGCCAGCAGTTCTGATTGCCGACGAAGTGGTTAACCGCCGATTGTTGACAGTGACTCCCGTAGCACCGGATTCCCATAGTCCGTTGACGACCATCTGAATGTCACGGTCCATTACTGTTCCAGGTGATGTAGCTGATGTTGATGTTGGATCTGATGGCGCATCACTGAGACTCACCTGAACACCATTGCCAATCATTGGTGTGAAGCCCACTGCTTTACGCAAGCGATTGAGTTTGATCTGTGCCTGTGTGCCTAAGGACGTGCCGGCAAGTTTTGCGTTCTCAGCTGCCTGAAGATCGCGTTGGGCTTGGGTAACTCGCGCTTCCAGCGCAGAGACTCTGCGGTCGGCGGTCTCTACTCGCGCCACAAGCTGTTGTCGAGTGCCGTCATTAGCGGCAGCATTTTTACGGTTCTGTGTGAGCCCGAGGCTCAGCACAAATGTCAATGCAATCGCACAACCAATTGTCAGTGCCATCGCAGCCGGATGCCTGCGGTAATCAACGGGTGCCGTGGCCGGGATTCGTCCATAATCGGATGTGACCGCATCAGCGAGCAGAGCATCCATGGACGCATTCATGTCCCCCACTATCGATGTTGCTTTTTCGCCACTCGTCACGCGTTCACCTCCTTCACAAACCTTGCTGCCTGACCAATGTAAATGACTGCCGAGTACCAGTACATGCACACGCCCCAGATTAAGAATGCCCAGCCAAAGTGATGCGCAAACATGCCCACAGAACCTGAAAATGTACTCATCAATAGGAGCGGAAGTGCATAAAGCAAGTTCATGGTTGCAGCCTTGCCTACAAAATTGACCGGGATTCCTGTGATGCCATGTTTCTTCAGGCGAGCAAGCACAACAATCATGACAACGTCACGCGACAACAACAGAACAACAAACCACAGTGGGATGAGATCGCGAACCAATAATGCAATTAATGCGGCCAACGTGTAGAGCCGATCCGCAGCAGGATCAAGTAACTCCCCTAGTCGACTGTGTTGGTTCAATCTGCGTGCCAAATATCCGTCTAGCCAGTCTGTAAATGAGCTGACGATAAGAACGGCAAGAGCCAAACCGTCTCGATGCGACCCGACTATCAGCCAGAAAAAAACAGGGACGCCCATGAGTCGCGCAAAACTCAATGCATTTGGAATTGTCCAGGGGTTCAAACCTGCAGGCACGATTTCGGGCACGGTGTTAAGAGCCCCCCAGCTCTGTGATGATTCCTTCAGCAACTTCCTTGACGGAAAGTCGACGATCCATTGCTGCCTTTTGAATCCATCGGAATGCTTCCGGTTCTGTGATTGACAGCTTCTGCTGGAGTAGACCCTTGGCCCGATCGAGAAGCTTCCTAGTTTCTAACGTGTCGGCCAGACCATCACGATCGTTCGCAAGCTCTGCGTACTCAGCAAAGCGCATTCGTGCAATCTCAATAGCGGCGACGACATCGCCTTCAGAGAATGGCTTCAGCACGTATGCCATAACGCCGGCATCTGTTGCTTGCGAAATGATGTCACTCTGTCCGAATGCGGTTAGCAGAACAACTGGGACCTTGTGGCGAAGAGTTCTGGCGGCTTCAATGCCATCCAGCAGCGGCATCTTAATGTCCAAAATAGCCACATCCGGCTGTGTCTCTTCGATGACTGTCAGCGCTGCTTGACCGTCGCTTGCCTGGCCGACAACGGTATAGCCCGCTGCGGTCAGAGTTTCGACAAGGTCCATTCGGATGATTGCTTCATCATCAGCAATCACTACCCGTACGTCATTCATGCTCTTAGCCTACGGCGCGAACAACGACATGTCCGTGATGCACTAAAGTATGTCGTACGCCCTGGTACTCCAACTGGCAGAGAGCGCGGTCTCAAACACCGTTCAGTGTGGGTTCGAATCCCACCCAGGGCACACAAAGTCTGTGAACAAATCCAGACAATTACGCGGGCTTAGTTTTTGCCGCAAAGAAAAACTGGTACTAAATCGATTCGCGCATTATTGCTACGCGACCCAGAAGGCCGTTGATGAACTTACTTGATTCAGGGGTACTCAAGACTCCAGCAATTTCTAGCGCCTCTGAGATAGCAACGGAAGCGTCTACCTCAGATTTGAATATCAATTCGGCTAATGCAACACGCACGATTGCGCGATCAACAGCTGGCATTCGATCTGCTGGCCAATCAAGGGCATAAGTATTGATAGCTTCGTCGATACGTGCCTTGTTGTCTTGGACGAGAACGGCAAGCTCGACAGCGTAATCATTCACATCAGGATTGCGGTCAAAAACATCCTGCACCGTGACGTTGCGGGCCTCGGCTTCAAAACCTGCCTCGACAGCACGCTGGCGTGCCTTAGTTCGGGTGCGCACTAGTTAACGCGACCGAGGTAAGAGCCGTCACGAGTGTCGACCTTCACCTTGGTGTCTGTTTCAAGCCACAGTGGGACCTTAATCTCTGCACCAGTCTCCAAAGTTGCAGGCTTGGTACCGGCACTGGAACGGTCGCCCTGCAGACCTGGTTCGGTATACGTGACCATCAGTTCAACACTTGCAGGTAGTTCAATGTAAATAGCAACGCCCTCATGGATCGCAACGACTGCTTCTTGGTTTTCAAGCATGTACTTCGATGCATCGCCAACAGTGGCTGCTAAGACAGTGAACTGATCAAAGTTTTCCAAGTCCATGAATACATAGTCATCGCCATCTTTGTACAGGTACTGCATGTTGCGCTTGTCGACATTGGCAGTCTCAACTGAAACGCCAGCGTTGAATGTCTTGTCTACAACTTTTCCTGTGAGTACATTCTTAAGTTTGGTGCGCACAAAAGCAGGACCCTTACCTGGCTTGACGTGCTGAAACTCCACGACGGTCCAAAGCTGACCTTCAATGTTGAGTACCAGACCGTTCTTCAGGTCGTTGGTTGATGCCACGAGATTCTCCTAGATGCCTACGGGTATCAGTGCGCTTGTGTGCTAGCTGATGTTGATTAATTCGTATGGGAATACTGTCAGATTCTTACTGCCCGAGGCTGTCACGACCAAGGTGTCTTCAATCCGAACTCCGCCGAGTCCTGGTACGTACAACCCAGGCTCTACGGTAATCACCATGTTTTCCTCAAGTCTAGTGGCGTCTGTGGCGGACAAAAACGGGTCCTCGTGGATCTGCAGGCCGACGCCGTGCCCGAGCCCATGAACGAATTCGGCTGTACGCCCTAGAGATGCAATCACACCCCGTGCACACTGATCAACACTTGTGAGCGCAACCCCGGCGGCAACCATGGCTGTTGCAGCTGTCTGACTTGTGTAAACCGCATCATATGTCTCCCGCTGCCATGCAGTTGGCTCACCTGCACTGAACGTTCGCGTGCAATCAGCGTGATAGCCCAGGACAAGGGCACCGAAATCAATTTTGAGAAGATCGCCATGCGTGAATGGTCGATCAGTTGGCTGATGGTGTGGGATTGCCGAATTCGGTCCAGTGGCAACTATGGAATCGAAAGCAGGCCCATCCGCGCCATGCTTAATCATGAGCGCATTGAGGCGCTGCGCGATGGCTTTCTCTGAAAGACCGAGCAAACCAGACGAGACCAATTCGTGGAGTGAAGTTGTCGAAATGGCGCACGCCTGTTCGATGAGTGCGATTTCAGAATTATCTTTGATAACGCGAATCGACTCGATGTTGATTGAAGATTTGATAAGCGTGCGTCCGGAAAGCGTTCCACTAAGTCGTTCGTACTGAGTGATCGTGAGGTTATTTGGTTCAAAAAATACTTGCCCAGTCTTGATAACTTTCCCAACACCGTCAAACAATGATCGTGATTCGAAAATAAGAATCGAAAAGGTTTCCGAGTGGGCTTGTTCCACGTACCGTCCGTCGGTAACCAGAGTGGCTGATTCCCTATCAATCACCAGTGCACCGCTGGAGCCACTGAAGCCGCAAAGATATCTAATGTTTAGAGCATCTGTCACAAGGAGTGACGCGTCTTGTGACAAGTCCTTTTGAACTCTCGCAATGCGTGAGCTGTAATCATGCAAAGGAGAACCCTTGTTCACAGTGTTGCAAGCGCCTGCAAGGCCAGAATGTATGACTGTGCACCGAATCCACTAATCGTTCCGTGAGCGATACCGCTAATCAGTGATGTGTGGCGGAACTCTTCACGCGCCAGCGGATTGGAAAGATGAACTTCAATCAACGGCGCAGTAAGCATCGCAGCGGCATCTCTAATAGCCACTGAGTAGTGAGTGAATGCTGCTGGATTCATGACAACAGGAGTGGAAGTTTCAGCTGCTTCGTGAAGCCAGCCGATTAGTTCTGCCTCAGAATTTGTCTGACGAAAGTCAACGCTCATGTCGTGGTCCGCACCGAATGAAACACACATTGCACTGATGTCGGCAATCGTTGTATTGCCGTAGACCATCGGCTCACGAGTACCTAACTTGTCGAGGTTCGGTCCGTTCAGAACTAATACTGTGCGCATGGCTTAACTCTCCACTACTTCTTGGTAAGCGGCAACAAGCAACGCGGGATCAGGACCCTCAAGAAGAGCCGGGCGCCCAATTCCTTCAAGAATTACGAATCGCAGCAAATCTCCACGAGATTTCTTATCAACTTTCATTGCCTCTAGCAGTTGTGGCCACACACCATCGCGGTAACTTGTTGGCAGACCCACAGCGGAAAGCACCTGGCGATGCCTTTCAACCAATCCGTCACTCAATTTCCCACTCATGTTTGCAAGATGCGCAACGAACATCATCCCGACGCTGACAGCTGCGCCGTGTCTCCATTGGTAACGCTCAACTCTTTCGATAGCGTGACCAAATGTGTGTCCGTAGTTCAAAATCTCTCGACCAACCGAAGTGCCGAGTTGCTCCTTGAGGTCGCCACCAACGACATCCGCCTTAACCTGAATCGCCCGACAAATGATTTCTTCGGTATGCGCCCAGTGTGGAGAGGTCGAGCCATCAGGATCAGACTCAACGAGTTCAAGAATTCTCTCGTCGCGGATAAATCCGGCCTTAATGACTTCACCCAGTCCCCCGATGTAGTCGTTTTTAGGCATCGACTCAAGTGCATTGAGATCGCACAGAACTGCAGTGGGTGAAAAGAATGAGCCAACTAGATTTTTGCCCTCGGCGGTATTGATACCTGTCTTCCCACCGACAGCCGCATCGACCATCGCTAGAAGAGTAGTTGGAACGTGCACAATCTTTATCCCACGTAGCCAAGTTGCTGCCACAAAACCAGCAAGGTCAGTTGTCGCACCGCCACCGACCGAGATGATCATGTCGTTGCGAGTGAACCCCGCTTGACCCAATGCCATCCAACAAAATTCCATGACCTTGGCGGTCTTGGACTCTTCGCCGTTTGGTACTTCGATGGCGATTGCCGAAAATCCTTTAAGTGAGTTACGCAATTCTTCGGCCGTCACTCGCAATGCCTCTGGATGGATGATTGCTACGCGGTCGGCCCCTTCAAGATATTGAAAGATGTTGTCAAGAAGGTTGCGCCCGACGACGACGTCGTAATTGTGTTCGGCTTTTACTTCAATTGTTGTCATTGCGTCTCGCTCGTCAAGATCGTCACAATCGCAGAAGCTACTTCGTCAACTCCGAGCGCTGAGGTATTGACGGTGTGGGAGGCCACTTCGCGATAAAACGGTTCACGTGCACTCATCAAATCAGCGAGTTGGCCCCGCACGTTTCCGAGCAATAAAGGTCGATTTCGATTCATTCCGACGCGTTCGACTGCTTGGGCTAGCCCAGTTTCGAGCCACACGCAGTTTGCTGACTTTACTAAAGCCCGTGTGCTGTCGTTGGCAAGGGCGCCGCCACCAAGTGACACAACACAATCGCCTTGTTGAAGCAACTCTGCAATAACACTGGCTTCTTGTGCGCGGAAAATGGGCTCACCATCTTGCAAGAAAATATCGGAGACTGACTTTCCGGATCGTTGCTCGATGACCTGGTCGCTATCAAAAAATGGAAGGTTGAGTTGTTGAGCAACCCGCTTCCCTACTGTCGTTTTTCCTGCGCCAGGAACACCGACAAAGACGATTGCAGATGCCACTAGTGCCCCAAGGTGTCGCGGTAGGCGCGAATGTTACGTGCGGTCTCAGTGACATGGTCGCCACCAAATTTTTCAAGCATCGCGTCAGCGAGCACGAGCGCCACCATGGCCTCCGCTACGACGCCGGCTGCAGGAACAGCGCACGCATCTGACCGTTGGTTGATTGCGGTCGCCGCCTCGCCTGTGGCAACGTCAACGGTCGCTAATGCGCGTGGAACGGTCGAGATTGGCTTCATAGCGGCCCGCACGCGAAGAACTTCTCCGTTACTCATTCCACCTTCGGTACCGCCGCTTCGACCCGTGTGGCGCACAAGCTTGCCGTTCTCGCTGAAAATTTCGTCATGTGCAACCGAACCACGATTGGCTGCCGCTGCAAAACCGTCTCCGACTTCGACACCCTTGATTGCCTGGATGCCCATCAGCGCTGACGCAAGTTTGGCATCAAGTCGACGATCCCAATGGACGTGGCTACCCAAGCCAACTGGTAGCCCATAAGCCAAGACTTCTACAACGCCACCAAGTGTGTCGCCTTCTTGTTGGGCGGTCCGAATTTCCTCTTGCATGCGGGCGCTAGCTTCAATGGAAAAGCAACGCACGGGATCTTCATCGATTGTGTTCAAATCTGCAATTGTTGGCAGTTCATGATTGCCGACTGCCTGTGTTCCAATGGATACGACGTGACTAAACACGTCAACGTTTGCTACTTCTTTCAGAAAACGCTTGGCCACTTCACCCAACGCAACGCGACTTGCTGTTTCACGAGCACTGGCGCGTTCAAGGATTGGCCGAGCATCGTCCAGTCCGTATTTTTGCATTCCAGCCAGATCGGCATGACCTGGTCTTGGACGTGTCAGCGGTGCGTTGCGAGCAACGTTTTCCAAATCCGCGGCGTCAACTGGGTCAGCGGACATGACAGTTTCCCATTTCGGCCATTCGGAATTGCCGATAGAAATTGCAATAGGTCCACCTTGAGTCAACCCGTGGCGAACGCCACCAGTGATGGACACCGCGTCTTGTTCGAATTTCATCCGAGCGCCGCGCCCGAACCCGAGGCGACGACGAGCCAGCGCATCTTGAATGTCAGATGTTGTGACGCTCACGCCGGCAGGCATGCCTTCTACGATGGCCGTCAGTGAAGGGCCATGAGACTCGCCTGCAGTAAGCCAACGCAACATTTCCCTATTGTTTCATGATGAACGCATGTGTGGCTAATCACCACGCGCACTGACCCGAGATGGGAGTGCTGCTCTGTGAAATCCGACCTAATGCCAGATTGGCAAGGTTGCCGCGATGAAGGATGCGATCGACATGTAGGGCCCCAATGGCAATACCTGATTGTGTTTTCTTCGTTGGGAGCGAAATCGCATGACACAGAGGTTTAGACCTGCAATTGCTCCGCCAAGGATGAAGGTCCACCAGATTGCATCTAGCCACACGCTGGGATTGCTCCACCCGACAAGCAGACCAAGTGGGAATGCATACTTAACATCTCCCATCCCAAGTTGTCCGCGACTCATCAGCCAAAGAACGAAGTAAACCACCACATTGCAGATTGCAATCATCCAGGCCAGCCGCCAGTTAGACCACGTCTCGCAAAGTGTTGCAGTGAGTGTCATGCTCAATGCAACGGAGCCAATCATGGCTGCTACTTGAACATTGGGTAATCGATGAGAACGAAAATCAATGATCGACAATCGAATCATTGACGGAATCCCGACCACAATGGGAAGCCAATGCAAGTCGCTCACGACTGTCGTGCCTTTAGTCGATAGTGCCTTGGTTGCGCAGTTCGGTCAAAAGTGCATCGCGCATAGCATCTATGGGACCAAGAAGTTCTGTCATGAGTTCGACTTGGCGCACCGCTTGATGTAACAGCATGTTGTAGCCAGGACACGCTATTCCCTCCTGCAATGACCATGCTTGAACAAGCTCGGTTGGATGTGGTTTGTAAACAGCGTCGAGTAACACACCTCGTGGACTGCGTACTGCCATGGTCCATTGATCGGCAACACCCTGTGGCGTTGTGTTGATAACAACGTCAACCTCATTCAATTCTGCGTCTGGTGCGGTTATCTGCCGGAAAGTTATCCCCAACTCGTGGGCCAACTCTGTACAGATCGCAATGGATTCAGGATTACGCGCAACAAGTGTGATGGACGATATCCCCAATTCAGAACACGCCATGATGGCTGAGCGAGCGGTTGCACCAGAGCCCAAAATATATCCAGACGCCATGGAGCTTTGAACACATTCGGTGATGGCCGCTGAAATTCCATATACGTCAGTGTTCTCACCTCGAATTTCGTCGGCGAAAACAAGCGTGTTAATACTTTGAGTCAGCGATGCGGTATCGGTGACGACATTTGCGACCGTAAACGCCACTTCCTTCAACGGCATAGTCAGTGACAAGCCGAGCCATGCGTCATCCAAGGTGTCGATGAAGCTCCCAAAGCCTTCAACGTTGATTTCTATTGCTTCGTAGGTGTGCGGGAGAGCGAGGGCCTTATAGGCGGCCCGATGTAACACTGGTGATAGCGAGTGACTGATTGGTGAACCTAGGACGGCTGCCTTCATTAGTAACACTTCCCTTGGTGAGCACTGCAGTACGCGAGGAACTCATTCTTGTAGGTCAAGAAAGTGTTGTACGAATCCGTAAACTTTGTCTCTTGACTGTCGAGATTTGTAGTGATGAAGTAAAGCCAGTTCCCCGCTTTTGGAGTTAATGCAGCTTCAATGGCTGCTGTCCCCGGATTATTGATTGGAGTCGGCGGCAAACCATCGTGAAGGTACATGTTGTAAGGCGTATCGATAGCAAGTTGAGAAGTAGTCAGAATCACGTCAGATTTTTTCAATCCGTAATTGACCGTTGAATCGAATTGCAATCTCATTGGAGCATTAAGACGGTTGTAGACCACCTGTGCAACTTTGGAGAAATCTCGCGGATGTGCCTCAACTTGCAATAATGACGCGACTTTCAAAATCTCATATGGCGTCTTGCCTATTGCACTTGCTCGATTATCAAGATTGATTGCTGCGGACTGTTCGTTGAACTTCGCAATCATTGCCTTAATAACATCATCCGAAGTTGCTGTTGGCGAAAAACTGTATGTCGCAGGAAAAAGAAAACCCTCCGGATTGCCATGGGCATACGCCGGAAGTCCGAAAGATTGCGCATGATCTACCGACGCCTGAAGATCAACAAGCGGCAACTTGGTGGCTTGGTGAATGCGGTTCAGAATCCACGTCACACGTTTACCCTCGGGAATAACAACTTTGTTGCTAACTCGCGACTGGCCATTCAAAATCGAAGCCAACGCAGACGCTGACGACATGTGCAGTTTCAGCTGATAAACACCGGGCTGCAGATGCCCCGAATCTGGGTTCGCCTGCGCGGCGGCGATAAAGCTATCAACAGACTTCACGACATGCGCTTGCTTTAGGGTGTTGCCAACTGCCGCGAGAGTTTGACCTTCGGTAACTTCAATCGTGACAGAAGTTGTGCCCGTACCCGAGTAATCCGGTGGTCCAGAAAATATGACAATAGCCTTTTGGATACCAAAGCCGGCGGCAACAATGAGCAGAAGTATTGCAACAAGCTTCCTCATGTCACTCCCCTACTGGTTTTCCAGCTCGCGCACCTGTTCGGCCTTCAATGTCTAGTGCCTGTTCAAGTATGACAACTGCAGCGGCTTGATCAACGATTGCTTTACTGGTCTTGGCGTTTCGACCCGCATCCCGAAGCTGGCTTGCCGCCGACACGGTGGTGAGTCTCTCGTCAATAAGTTGCACATCAACAAGGAAATCGAGTGCTTTCGTTGCTTGAGCAATTTCATCGGCAAGGGTGTGAGCCATGACAGTTGACTGGGTTGCGCCACCAGTGAGCGAAATTGGCGAGCCAACATAGACACAGTTCGCACCACGTTCGGAAATGATGGCAATGATTTCCTTAACGGAAGTCTCGTTCGCCAAGACCGTCGCAGCTGGAAACGCCATCGTGCCGTCTGGATCGCTTGCAGCGACACCGATTCGCACCGATCCTGCGTCGATACCAACGCGCGAACCACGGGGCAAACTAGTTGTCACGCAAACTGTCCGTTGTGTGGGTTAGGGCGGAATCTAATCCGCTGATCAGTGCGCCGCCACCTTGTGCCATTTCGGCGTTTCCGCCACCGCGACCGTCGACGTGCGGCAAAGCGCTTTTGAGGACATCGTTTGCCGAGACACCACTGTCACGTGCAGCAGAATCAGTTGTGACAACGAGTGCGACTTTGTCATCTTCGGTGACTGCTCCAACAAGAACGTAGTTACTCGTCGGAACTTGTGACTTTGCGGCCGTGACGAGGTCACGCAACTCACCTGCAGTTGTTCCGGCCGGAGCGATAAAGCGGAACAGTGATGTATCCCCGAACTTGTCAGGTGTGCCTAAGAGTCCAACAACGTCGCTTAGCATTGCGGCGCTCCGAGCCTTGGCAATGTCCTTTTCAGCCTGACGAACGCGCTCAAGGAGCTTCCCGACACGGTCGGGCAACTCATCGGCACGAACCTTGGTCATTTCAGCAAGTTGCGAGACGATGTGGTGCTCTCGAGCTAGGAAGCGATATGCGTCCGCACCAACGAGTGCCTCTACGCGCCGAACACCAGCACCGATAGATGACTCGGATAGGAATGTCACGACACCTAGTTGACCTGAACTTGTTGTATGCGTGCCACCACAGAGTTCGCGGGCCCAATCACCCACGCTCACCACGCGAACCTTGTCGCCATACTTCTCACCAAAGAGAGCCATGGCACCAGTGGCACGAGCTTGATCTTGGCTCATAATTTCACTTGTGACGAGCAAGTCTTTGATGAGCAGCTCATTGACGCGTGATTCGACTTCGTTCATCACAGAAGCCGGGACTGCGCCAGCACTTGGGAAGTCGAAACGGAATCGACCTGGACTGTTTTCTGAACCCATTTGTGTTGCGGTCTCGCCGAGTGCCTCGCGGAACGCTTTATGTACCATGTGTGTTGCTGTGTGGGCGCGCGAAATGGCTAAGCGACGCTCTACGTCAACATGGCCGACTGCGGAAGCACCAACAGAGATCACACCATCAACGACGCGACCTCGGTGGACAAAAAGTCCTGGCACTGGAGTTTGTACATCTGCAATTTCCACACGCGTACCATCGTTAAGCGTGATCACACCATGGTCCGCTAGTTGGCCACCACTCTCTGCATAGAAAGGAGTGCGTGACAGGAGAATTTCAATTTCGTCGCCAGCGTTTGCCGAGGTGACATCGAGCCCGTCGACAATCAGACCTGTGACTGTGCCCTCTGATTCAACTTGGGTGTAGCCAGTGAAATCTGTGACGCCGGACTTACCCATGATGTCGCGGTAAACCGTAACGGCGGCAACGCCGCTCTTTCGTGCCTGTGCGTCTGCCTTTGCCCGAGAGCGTTGTTCCTGCATGAGCGCTCGGAATCCAGCTTCGTCGACTTTGACACCTTGTTCAGCAGCCATCTCGAGCGTCAGATCGATGGGAAAACCGAAAGTATCGTGCAAGGCAAAAGCAGACTCGCCGCTTAGGTCTGTTGACTTCGCTGCCTTCAGCTCAGTGACAGCCATGTCAAACATCGCTGTACCACGTTCAAGCGTCGAAAGAAATGATTCTTCCTCGCCTACCGCAATCGACACAATGCGATTGCGATCAATTGCCAATTCTGGGTACTGCGGAGCCATAGCCAAAATGCTCGCGTCCATAAGTTCGGCAATCGTCGGCTCGTGGGCACCCAGTAACCGCATGTTGCGGACTACTCGACGCAAAATTCGACGCAGTACGTATCCGCGGCCCTCGTTACCTGGCAGCACACCATCTGCAATAAGGAACGCACATGTGCGCGCATGATCTGCAACCACACGAAGTGCAACGTCATTACGTTCGTTGTTGCCATACTTCGCGCCCGTAAGTTCAGATGCGCGATCCAGAATTAGGCGTGTGGTGTCAATTTCGTAGATGTTTTCCACACCCTGCAAGAGCGCAGCCATCCGCTCGAGACCCATACCCGTATCAATGTTTTTGGCTGGCAATTCACCCAGAATTGGGTATCCCTCTTTACCTGGACCATCGCCACGTTCGTATTGCATGAAGACGAGGTTCCACACCTCCAGGTAGCGGGTTTCGTCAGCAATTGGACCACCCTCGCGACCATGCTCGGGACCACGGTCGTAATAAATTTCCGAACATGGTCCACATGGTCCCGGTACGCCCATTGACCAGTAGTTATCTGCCATGTCTCGGCGTTGAATGCGTTCAAGCGGAACGCCAACCTTGTTATGCCAAATGTCGATGCTCTCATCGTCATCAAGGTAAACGGTGACCCACAACTTCTCTTCAGGGAACCCATACCCGCCTTTTGAAACAGGTGATGTCAGAAGCTCCCAGGCATATGGAATGGCTTCTTCTTTGAAATAGTCACCAAAAGAGAAGTTTCCACACATTTGGAAAAAGGACGCATGTCGAGTGGTTTTCCCGACCTCTTCAATGTCGAGGGTGCGAACAACTTTTTGAACACTTGATGCACGTGGGTATGGCGGAGCCGCTTCACCAAGGAAATACGGCTTGAACGGCACCATGCCAGCATTAACAAATAACAGAGTGGGATCGTCGAGGAGCAAGCTCGCGCTTGGAACGACGGTGTGCCCCTTGGACTCGAAATAGTTCAAAAAACGAGACCGGATCTCCGCAGACTCCACGTCACACACCCTTTATGTTCGATTACTTCCTCAAACCCTAACGAACATAAGGGTTCAATGACTACTTGCGTCCGAGTATGTGGCGAATTTTGTTCCAGATTGTCCCTAGCTGCGCTTCAGAGCCATGGGAAGTTGCGCTGTAGTAGCTCCGACCCTGTAACGCATCGGGCAGATACTGCTGTTCGGCTACCCCACCCTCAACGTCATGAGGGTAGACGTAATTCACACCATGACCAAGTGATCCTGCACGTGCGTAGTGGCTGTCACGTAGATGAGCGGGTACCTCACCAATCCGACCTTCGCGAACGTCAGCAATTGCGCGATCAATAGCGAGATACGCCGAATTCGATTTAGGTGCGAGTGCCAGCGAGATGGTTGCTTGGCCAAGTGCGATTCGTGCTTCGGGCATGCCGATACGCGCAACTGTCTCGGCTGTGGCAACGGCAAGTGGCAACATCGAGTTGTCGGCCAGGCCGATGTCTTCGCTGGCCAAAATCATGAGTCGCCGAGCTATGAATCGTGGATCCTCGCCTGCCTCAATCATTCGAGCCAGATAGTGCAATGCGGCGTCGGCGTCGGATCCACGCACGCTCTTGATGAATGCACTAATCACGTCGTAATGCTGATCGCCATCACGGTCATAACGCACGACGTTGTGATCGCTTGCAGTTGCTACGTGTTGTCCAGTGACTTCTTGAATCTGAAGTCCATGCGCGACGCCAGCACTTGCCTCAAGCAGTGTCAGCGCCCTTCGCGCATCACCGCCCGCAAGTCGGATGATGACATCTAAAGCGTCAGCTCCCAAGGAGAATGCGTTGTCGAGTCCACGCGGGTCAACTACCGCGCGCTTCACAATTGTTGCGATGTCATCTTCGGTCAACGAATTTAATGTGACAAGAAGCGAGCGCGACAACAGCGGTGAGATGACACTGAACGAGGGATTCTCCGTGGTAGCCGCAACGAGCGTCACCCAGCCGTTCTCTACGCCTGGCAACAAAGCATCTTGCTGAGTCTTATTGAATCGGTGAACTTCATCAACGAACAACACAGTTGCGCTGCCGTACATTGCTTTGTTGTCACTGGCTGTCGAGATGACATCACGAACGTCTTTTACCCCTGCGTTGATGGCTGACAACTCGACGAACTTTGCGGAACCTGCTCGCGCAATTAATTGCGCAATTGTGGTCTTTCCGGTCCCGGGCGGACCCCACAAAATGACTGATGAAAGTGACTGACCGGCAGCATCACTCATTAATCTTCGCAATGGACTGCCGTCCGTTAGCGCGTGAGATTGCCCAAGGAACTCTTCGAGTGTCCGAGGGCGCATGCGAACTGCAAGTGGGCTTGCACCTACGCCACCATCAAAAAGCGAACCTTCAAACAGTGACACGATACGCAGTTCTACTCTTCAGTTGCGAATGGATCAGCATCAATGCCGGCTTCAGCACGCTGTTGACCAGTGATTGGTGTCGGTGCACTCGTGAGCGGATCGTAACCGGCACCAGTTTTCGGGAATGCGATGACATCGCGCAAGCTCGATGCACCGGTAAGCAACATGCAAATACGATCCCAACCAAAGGCAATGCCACCGTGTGGTGGAGGGCCGAAGGCGAAGGCATCAAGTAAGAAGCCAAACTTGTCGCGGGCCTCTTCGTCGCTGAGTCCAAGAATAGAAAAGACCTTTTCTTGTACGTCACCACGGTGGATTCGAATGGAGCCGCCGCCAATTTCATTTCCGTTGCACACGATGTCGTATGCCCAAGCCAATGCTTCACCCGGCGATTCTTCAAATCGCTCAATCCAGTCGCCGTTTGGAGAAGTGAAAGGATGGTGAACCGCAGTCCAAGTACCTTCGTCGGTCATTTCAAACATTGGCGCGTCAACAATCCACACAAATGACCATTCGTCTTCATTGATAAGGCCACAGCGCTTTCCAACTTCGAGACGAACCGCGCCAAGCAGACCAAGTGATGCATTTTTGGCACCAGCGGCGAAAAATGCGCAATCGCCTGGCTTAGCGCCAAGGTGCGCTGCCAGCCCAGCGCGCTCATCATCAGAAAGATTCTTTGCTACAGGTCCGCCAAGCTCGCCATTCTCATCGAATGTTACGTAAGCAAGTCCCTTTGCGCCGCGCTGCTTTGCCCATTCTTGCCAAGCATCAAATGTGCGGCGAGGCTGGTCGGCACCGCCAGGCATGACAACTGCACCAACAAATTCAGATTGGAAGACTCGGAATTCAGTGTTCTTGAAGTAGTCGGTGCAATGTACGAGTTCAAGATCAAAGCGCAAATCCGGCTTGTCTGATCCGTAACGATGCATGGCATCCCAGTACGTCATACGAGGTACGTCGCCTATCGTGTGGTTCAACGTGCCTTGCCAGATGTTGCGAATGATTGCTTCGCCAACGTCAATGATGTCTTGCTGCTCAACGAAACTCATTTCGATATCGAGTTGAGTGAATTCTGGTTGACGGTCTGCTCGGAAGTCTTCATCGCGGTAGCAACGTGCAATTTGGTAGTAGCGTTCCATGCCACCGATCATCAGAAGCTGTTTGAAGAGTTGAGGGCTCTGTGGCAGGGCGTACCAATGACCAGGCTGCAGACGAACGGGCACCAAGAAGTCGCGTGCACCTTCGGGTGTTGATCGAGTCAATGTTGGTGTTTCAATTTCCACGAAATCGCGCTCGTGCAGCACCTCGCGGGCAAGTCGGTTCACGTCACTTCGCATGCGCAAAGCGCGAGCTGCACTTGTGCGACGCAAATCAAGGTAGCGATATTTGAAACGCGTCTCGTCGCCTACGGTGATGCTGTCATCGATTGGAAAAGGAAGTGGTGCGCTCTTTGAGAGCGTCACTACGTCATCTGCAATGACCTCAATGTCACCAGTAGCAATTTCATCATTTTCGTTTCCTGAAGGTCGTGTCTGAACTGTTCCAGTAATTTGCAAGCAGAACTCAGCACGCAACTCGTGGGCAACCGACTCTTCCCGAATGACTACCTGGACTGATCCTGAAGCGTCGCGCAGATCAATGAAGGCAATTCCACCATGATCACGTCGCTTCGCAACCCAACCCGCAAGTGTGACGACTTGACCAGCGTCAGATCCGCGAAGGGTTCCGGCATTGTGCGTACGCAACATGTAATGATCCTTAGATTTGTGACTGCAGGGTTGAGATGACTAATTCTAGAGGCACGCTTGTTTGTTCTCCCGAACCCATGTTTTTGACGACGACCTCATTGCCGGCGACCTCGTCGTCGCCAATGATGAGCGCAAACTTTGCACCCGAACGATCGGCACCCTTCATGGCTGCCTTCATGCTTCGTGAGTCAAAGGCCATGTCGCAAGCGATTCCGGCACTACGCAACTGTTGAGCAAGGCCAACTACGACGGTTTGGGCTTGCTCACCCAAAGGCACCAAAAAGGCCGCAACTTGCATGGCATCCGGCAACGTCAGACCTTCGGCTTGCACAGCTAAACATGTTCGATCAACACCGAGCCCAAAACCAATCCCCGGCAACGCGTCACCACCAAGAGTTTCGATGAGACCGTCGTAGCGACCCCCACCACCGATGGCTGACTGGGCACCGAGCCCATCATGAACACATTCAAATGTAGTTTTCACGTAGTAGTCGAGTCCACGTACAAGTCGAGGCGCGTTTTCGTATTGAACACCAAGGATGTCCAAGTACCGCAAAACCGAAGCATGATGGCTTCGACAATCGCCGCACAGGTGATCAGGCATCAGCGGGGCGCTTGACAGTTGTTCCTGCACATCCGGGCGCTTGTCGTCGAGCACACGAAGCGGATTGATGACAGCGCGTTGGCGCGTGGTCTCATCAAGATTCAATCCTGAGAGGAATTCGGTCAGCGTAGCGCGGTACTGCGGACGGCAATTGTGGCAACCGAGTGAATTGACGAGCAACCGAACGCCTGTCAGACCAAGGATGTTGCGTTGAGCATAAATAGCCATCCAAATCACTTCAGCATCGATTGCGGGATCAGAGGACCCAACTGTTTCAACGCCTACCTGTGTGTGCTGGCGGTAGCGGCCTGATTGCGGTTGTTCGTAGCGGAAATTGGGACCCGTGTACCAAACCTTGACAGGAAGGGCACCTTTGTCTAGCCGGTTTTCCAGTACGGCACGTAATACACCAGCGGTACCTTCTGGGCGAAGGGTCAAACTGCGTCCGCCACGATCTTCAAATGTGTACATCTCCTTATTAACAACATCCGTTGACTCCCCGACTCCGCGTACGAACAATGCAGTGTCTTCAAACAAAGGTGTTTCGATGTAGTCGTAGCCCGACATCATCGGTGGAGTGGTCAGAGCGCTCTTAACCGCAAGCCACGTCGCCGAGAACGGTGCAACAACGTCGTATGTGCCCTTAGGGGCTTTGAACTGATCACTCATGCGGCGGGTAGTCCTTGCGCTATTCGAAGTAAGTATTGGTTCGTTGCTCGTTCGATGTTCATTCGTGAATCTCGCCCATGACCGGGCAAAATGATTGCTGAATCAGGCAACGGGAGAATCACATTTCGAAGTGAATCGTTCATCTGTTCGGGTGAACCATTCGCCAAGTCTGTGCGACCAATCGCACCAGCAAAGAGAACGTCACCTGTAAAAACATGACGATCCTCGGTTTGGAAATCAAACAGCACGGAACCCCACGTATGTCCGGGTGCGTGTCGTACCACTAAGTCCATTCCTGCAATGTTCAATGACATGTTGTCGGTGACAATCCGTAAATCTTCGGGTTCGGCAATGATGTCATCGGTTCCGAGCATGGTGGGAAGAGCTGCTGCTGTCTCTGGTGAGAGACCTGCGCCTGGATCGCTGAGCAAGTATCGATCATCGCCGTGGATAAAGCCAGGGATCCCGTAACCTTTTGCAACCGGGAAAAGTGACCACATGTGATCAATGTGGCCGTGAGTAACTAGAACTGCAACGGGTTTTAGGTGATTTTCCTCAACGACATCCCGAATCCCAGTCGAAGCGTGCATTCCAGGGTCAACGATGAGGCACTCATTGCCTACGCCAGTAGACACAACGTAGCAATTGGTCTGCCATGGACCTGCTGGAAAACTCTTGATAAACATGCTCTCTCGTAACACTCGGTTTCATTAGGCTACCGTGAATTGTGCCCGTTTCTAGGCACCGTAGACTATGGACTTGTGTCACAGAAACGAGAGCGCGAATTAGCGCGAGCCAAGTTCGAACGCCAACAGCTACGCCGTGCGGAGCGTCAAGCAAAGCAGCAGAGCGTCAAAATTGTTGCAATCAGTGTGGTTGCTTTGGTTGCAGTGTCTGCATACTTTGCCGTACAGAATAAGTCGTCCAGCCCCGTGGCTAGTCCGTCGTCATCCCCCACAGTTTCAGCGACAACCCCAACGGTTGATGGTTGTTCAACGCCGCCAGCTACTCGCGCCAACAACATCACGTATCAAACCGTGCCAAGTGCGACCGCTGCCACCCAAATCAATTTTGCAACAAACTGCGGTGACATTTCTGTTGCACCACTTGCTACCACGCCAAAAACCGGAGGAATCATTTCCTTCCTTGCGCAAAGCAAGTACTACGACCTGACACCATGTCATCGTCTCACCACACAAGGAATCTATGTTCTTCAGTGTGGAGACCCAACGGGTGCCGGTGCCGGTGGACCGGGCTTTAAATTCGCCGACGAAAACCTTCCCAAAGCAGATGCAAGTGGAAGCTATACCTACAAACGCGGCGATGTTGCCATGGCGAATAGCGGCCCAGACACCAATGGCAGCCAATTCTTCCTCGTGTTCAAAGACTCGACGTTGGCGCCGAATTACACCCTGTGGGGAAAGATTACATCAGGACTCGATCGTTTAGACGCAATTGCTGGTGCGGGTGTTGAAGGTGGTGCCAGTGATGGCAAGCCAGCCCAACCAGTGGTGATTGTCAAGGCGACAACTAAGTAATATTCAAGAACAGATTTGTTTCAAGCCGAAACTGATCGGACCAAGAGCCCTGCGGGGACCCAGCACTAAGGACGTTAGCGATGACTACTCAGAATGATTACGGACACGTAGACGCTGAAGGTAACGTCTTTCTTGCAGGCGAGGCTGGTCCCACGAAAATCGGACAGTTCGCCGCAGGCGATCCAGCTGAAGGTTTGGCCTTTTTTACAAAGCGCTATCACGACTTAGTAGCCGAGATTGAGTTGTCTGTCGCTCGTCTTAAGGAAGGTAAGGCAAATGTCGAGTCGGTCACCGCTCTCGTAGAGCGCATTGCCGCATCGATTGAAACTCCAAACCTGCTGGGTGACTTGAAAGCTCTTGAGGTCCACAAAACTGACCTACTTGCCAAGTTGGAAGAAGCTAAAGTTGCCAAGGCTGCAAAGCGCGCCGAGCAGAAGGCCGCCTCTCTAGCAAAGCGCGAGGAATTGGTTGCCCAAGCCGAATCGCTTTCTAATTCGACTGCGTGGAAAGTTACCGGCGAAAAGTACAAAGAGCTTCTTGAAGAGTGGAAGAAACTTCCCTCAGGCGACCGTGGAGTTGAACAGGAGCTTTGGAAGCGTTTCAGTCATGCCCGTTCTGTTTTTGATAAGGCGCGTCGCATTCATTTCGCTGCCCTTGATGCCACTCGTGGAGAGGCGCTCACCGGCAAGAAGGCGCTAATTGCGAAGGCACAGGAATTGTCCACCAGCACTGACTGGGCGGCTTCGACAACAACCTTCAAGAAGTTGATGGACGAATGGAAGACACTTCCACGTGCATCAAAGTCAGACGAAGATAAGTTGTGGAAGCAATTCAAGGCAGCACAGGACGCTTTCTTCGATGCTCGCAACGCTGCTAATTCAGTTCGTGATGGCGAATTCGCCGAAAATTTGGTCGCCAAAGAAGCCCTTGCTGTGCAGGCTGAAGCAATTTTGCCTGTGACTGACATTGAGGCTGCAAAGACTGCTCTGCGTGTCATTCAAGAGAAGTGGGAGAAAGTTGGTCATGTCCCCCGCAACGACAAAGAGAAGATTGAGAAGCGCCTGAAGGCTGTTGAAGACGCAATTCGTAAGCAGCAGGAAGCAATCTGGCATCGTTCAAAGCCTGAAGTTATTGATCGTGCTAATACTCTTGTGAATTCATTCCAGGCAGCCTTAAGCAAGATCGAGGCTTCGCTTGAAAAGGCTTCGGCTGCGAACAAGGCTGATGAAGTTGCTAAGTTGACTGAACAGCGCGCACAGACAGTTGCACTACTTGAGGCCGCTCAAGCGGGCGCCTCAACACTGGGCTAGTTGATAAACGCTATTTACGCTGGTTAAACGCGGTAGACGTCATAGACGCCATCAATGCCACGCACTGCTTTTAGTACGTGATTTAGGTGGCTTGGGTCTCCCATTTCAAAGGTGAAGCGTGAAATGGCGACGCGATCTCGAGTCGTCGTAACTGACGCATTCAAAATGTTGACGTGCTGATCGGACAACGCACGCGTGACATCGGACAAAAGTCGAGCACGGTCTAGCGCCTCTACTTGGATGTTTACAAGGAATACGCTGCTGCTACCTGGTGTCCAAGCAACCTCAACGATTCGCTCGGGCTGATCTTGAAGCTGTGAGGCATTCACGCAATCAGTGCGATGGACTGAGATCCCCGAACCTCTAGTGACAAACCCCAAGACTTCGTCACCAGGAACTGGTGTACAACAACGTGCAAGCTTCACCCAAGTGTCATTAGCACCAATGACCGTGATACCCGCATCTGGCTTATTACCCGAGCGACTTTGAGCCCGGGTAGGTGTCACAAAGTCTGCTACTTCATCTTCGATTGACTGATCGCCACCGAGTGCTGTCTGCAGTCGAGAAACAACTGTTTGAGCACCAAGATGACCCTCGCCCACCGCTGCGTACAACGCACTGACATCTGCGTAATGGGCGTCTGCTGCAAGTGTTGCTAGGACGTTGTTGGTGAGAAGACGCAATGGAACGCCCTGCTTCTTCATCGCTCGAACTATGTGATCCTTACCAGTTTCGATGGCCTCTTCGCGGCGCTCCTTGGAGAACCAGGCTTTGATCTTTGACTTTGCCCGAGCGCTTGCGACGACATTGACCCAATCCCGACTCGGCGCAGCATTGTCGGCCTTATTGGTGATGATTTCAATACTGTCGCCGTTTGCGAGTTTGGAATCCAGTGGCGCAAGTTTGCCATTGATTCGCGCTCCAATGCAGCGATTCCCAACTTCAGTGTGAACCGAGTATGCAAAATCGATGGGTGTTGAGCCCGCAGGTAACGCAAGGACTTCGCCCTTTGGTGTGAACACGTACACTTCGGCAGCACCGAGGTCGTCGCGTAATGAATCTAGGAAGTCTCCCGGATCGGCAGTCTCCTTCTGCCATTCCAAAAGCTGACGAACCCAACCTAGGTCGTCCGGACCACTCTTGCCGGCAACAGTTGGTTGCTTGTAACGCCAATGCGAAGCAACACCATATTCAGCAGCTCGATGCATGTCATGAGTTCGGATTTGGAACTCTACGGGCTTGCCGGACGGCCCAATCACAGTGGTGTGCAATGACTGATACATCGTGAATTTCGGCATCGCAATGTAGTCCTTGAACCGACCAGGAACAGGGTTCCATTCGTTATGGATTATGCCGAGAGCCGCGTAGCAATCCTGAACTGAATCAACTAGTACGCGCACACCCAGCAAGTCATAGATATCTTCGAAATCGCGACCACGAACAATCATCTTTTGGTAAACGCTATAGAGGTGCTTTGGTCGACCGTTTACTTCCGATTCGATACCCGCATTTGTCAGGTCCGAGGTCACCCGTGAAACAACCTCTGTGAGGTATTCCTCACGCGCGGGAGCACGCTGACTTACAAGACGAGAAATCTCATCAAACATCTTGGGATATAGAGAGCGGAACGCGAGATCTTCAAGCTCCCACTTGATTGCATTCATGCCAAGTCTGTGTGCTAGCGGCGCATAAATTTCAAGTGTCTCCCGAGCCTTCTGCTCCTGTTTTTCAATAGGAAGGAAAGTGAGAGTACGCATGTTGTGAAGTCGATCGACAAGTTTGATAACCAGAACCCGAATATCTCGAGCCATCGCAACAACCATCTTGCGGACAGTTTCTGAAGCTGAAGCTTGACCGTATTTCACTTTGTCTAGCTTTGTGACGCCATCAACGAGGTTTGCAACCTCGTCGCCAAAGTCTGCGCGCAGATGTTCCAGGTCGTATTCAGTGTCCTCCACCGTGTCGTGCAAGAGTGCCGCAATAATCGTTGGAGTCGTCATGCCAAGATCCGCTAAGAGACCCGCCACAGCGACAGGGTGCGTGATGTACGCCTCGCCTGAACGACGGGCCTGAAAGCGATGAAAGTAATCAGCGGTTTGGAAAGCGCGAACTATGTCGTCACGGTTGCTCGCAGGATGAAATGTAAGCAACGTATCTAGAACAGCCTGCAGGTCGTCAGGAACAGGTGTTGCTAGCCCGCCCGGGAATCGTTCAGCGAGCGCAACGGCCAGCGGCGTAACAGCAACTTCTTGCGTCATCGATTCCTCCTTTGTCCCAACAGTCTAAGACGAAGTCAGAGCGACAGGAATGATTGCATGACTCAATCCTGGAAAAGCGTGAAGATATCACAATCTGGATGGTGTGAACGGATAACACCATCGCCTCCGAGGAAATCTAGATTAAGCAAGACGGCAAGGCCAGCACCGACTGCCCCGCATTGCTCGAGCAAACTGATTGCTGCATTTGCTGTGCCACCCGTGGCCAGCACGTCATCAACGAGGAGAACACGCTGCCCAGGATGTAAAGCATCACGATGGATCTCGATTGTGTCGGTTCCATATTCGAGGGTGTATTCAGCACTGTACGTCTCGCGCGGCAACTTACCTACCTTGCGAATAGGAACGAATCCAATGTTCATGTGCAGTGCCAATGCCGCACCCAGAATGAATCCTCGTGCTTCGATACCAACAACGAGATCGATCTGGGCCTCTTTGTAGTGTGCCGAGATTTCATCTAAGCACCAACGCAAGGCATCTACATCGGCCGAAACCGGAATCACATCCTTGAAAAGCACACCAGGTTTCGGATAGTCAGCAATTTCAACGATGCGTGAACGAGCTGTCTGACGATCCATCGTTGTGCTACTTTCCGCGGGCGGAACGAGGCTTCTTGACGCGCTGTTGACGTGGACCAGCTGGCGCAACGTACGTGGGAGCAAGTACTGCTGCGGTAAGACTCTCTTCGTCAATACCGGCATTCTTACGGCGCGCATGGACGCGCTTTGCAAGATCCTTCATCGGAGCCTGTCGTTCTTTCAGCTGAGTCAAGATCGGGGTTGCGATGAAGATTGAGGAATAGGTACCTACAAGCATTCCAACAAACAGAGCAAGCGCAAGGTCGTTGAGCGTGCCTGCACCAAGAAGTACAACACCGACAACCAAGATCGACAGAACTGGTAGCAATGCAATGATCGAGGTATTAATTGACCGCATCAAAGTTTGATTCAGAGCCAGGTTCGCGGCCTCTGAGTACGTCATACGACTTCCTGATGTAATGCCCTTGGTGTTTTCTTTAACCTTGTCGAACACCACAACAGTGTCGTAAAGCGAGTAACCAAGAATCGTCAAGAATCCGATCACCGTCGCTGGAGTGACTTCAAAACCACTTAACGCGTAGATACCAACTGTGATCAACACGTCGTGCCCAAGCGCAATCAAACCAGCAATTGCCATAGGCCATTCGAAATATATCGAAAGGAATAGTGCAACAAGAATCAAGAAAAGAAGCAAAGCTCGAGCAGCATTCTTACTGACTTCCGAACCCCACGTTGGGCCAACAATTTGGACCTTGATGTCGGTGTCGGCAACATTGAAAGTACTAGCGAGAGCCGTATTGACCTTGTTTGATTCCTTGATGGTCAGTGTCGGAGTCTGGACGCGGATCTTGTTGCCTCCAACGATTGTCACCGAAGAAGCTTCTTGACCAGCAGAGGCAACGGCATCTCGAGCCTTCGTTACGTCTGAGGTTTGTGCATTAGATACCGGAACTGTGAATTCGGCTCCGCCTTTGAATTCAATGCCGAGATTAAGTCCACGCAAGGCAAGTGTCGCGATTGAGATTGCAATAAAGATTGCCGAGAGAACATACCAAGCGCGACGTCGATTGACGATGTCAAACGAAATCTCGCCGCGGTAAAGGCGATTACCCAAAGAAGCAGACTTTGACATTATTGGGCCACCTCTGTGTGTGTCTTAACGCCAAGTCGAGCTGGCGAAACTCCGGTTAATCCTGATCCAGCATTCATCCACTTTGTCTCGGCTGCCATATATACAAGCGGACGCGTGAACATGAAGGCCACCAGGATGTCAATCAGTGTGGTCAAGCCGAGCGTGAATGCAAATCCGCGGACACTGCCCACGGACAAGTAGTACAGGACGACAGCGGCAAGAATCGAAACGAAGTCGGCGGCAAGAATCGTTCGGCGGGCACGACTCCAACCGTGATCGACGGCGCCACGCAGACGCTTGCCTTCTCGCAGTTCATCACGAAGGCGTTCAAAGTAGACAACGAATGAGTCAGCAGTAATACCGATTGCCACAATTGCACCGGCGATACCTGCAAGTGTCATTGTGAAGCCGATTTCGTTACCGAGGACGACAACAATCAAGTATGTGAAAGTCGCAGCAATCACCAGACTGAACGTAGCTAGCAATCCAAGTGCGCGGTAGTACAACAACATGTAAATGATCACGAGTACAAGACCGAACGCGCCGGCAAGTACGCCTGCACGCAACTGATCGTTACCCAGTGTTGGAGAAATCTGTTGTACTTCATCAACTGAAAGGCTTACTGGCAAGGAACCAAACTTCAGCACCTGTGAAAGGGCCTTTGCTTCTTCGGCAGTGAAGCTGCCGCTGATGACTGCGCTGCCACCCAAGATCGGTTCGTTGACGGATGGTGCACTCATCACGACACCGTCAAGAACGATGCCAAATTGATTTGTGGGAGCCTTCTGTTGGTACAGAGCCTTTGTCGCATCCGCAAACTTCTTTGCACCTGCGGTTGTCATCGTGAGATCGACCTGCCAATTGCCGGCACCTGATTGTGGTAACCCAGCAGAAGCGCTCTGTACGTCAGTTCCGGACAGCAGCGCAGGACCTAATACGTACTTGTATGCCCCGTCCTTATCGCAGGCTATGAGGTACTGGGTTTCATCGTCTGGCTTTGCGCCGTCAACGCTGCTATTCGTAGCGCAGTCGAGAGCTTTAAAAATGTTTGCGTACTGCTCTGTCAAAGTTTTGCTCTGGATTGGTGGCAAGAGAAGAGCCGGATCAACTGATGGCGTGGGTGACGCGGTTGGTTTTGCGCTGGCAGATGGTGATGTTGACGGGTCCGGCTGTGGTGTTCCGTAATCCTCAGCCACAACTGGTCGGAAACTCATCTTTGCTGTTGTCTTCAACTGGTCGACAACTGTTCGTGAAGTGGCGCCAGGAATTGTCACAATAATCTTTGTGTTAGCACCACTGCCCTGAACCTGTACTTCGGCCTCGGCAACACCGAAACCATCAACACGTTGACGGATGATGCGTAATGTCTGCGCTAGTTGATCACTGGTAACAGCGTCAGAGTTGGCACTCTGTGGTGACAGGATGACCTGGGTTCCACCACGAAGATCTAGGCCAAGCTTTGGGCTATGGTCACGATTAGGTAGGAATGCCCAAGTTGCTAATCCAGCGAGGATTAGCCCAAGAATCAGCAACGACCGACGAGGTCTGTAATGCTTAGCCACGAATCAACTTCCTGATGTCAACAGTAAAAGGGGCCATCGAAATGGCCTTCCACGAGTTTAGTGGATAGAACGACCGATTCAGTCGGCTAGTCCTGTTACGGCAAGACCGGTTACGGCTGGTCTAATTCCAGCTGATCAATGGAATGCTGGCTCAGGGACGTGGGAATCTCGCGCCCCAACGCCCGCCAGGCCTCGGGTGTTGCCACGCGTCCACGGGGTGTGCGCACCATGAGACCCTCTCGGACGAGAAAAGGTTCACTCACAGTGTCCACAGTTTCGGCCTCTTCGCCGACAGATAGTGCCAAAGTCGATAGCCCCACGGGACCTCCGGCAAACTTGTCGATCAACGCCGACAGTACTGCGCGATCCAGGCGATCCAAGCCCAACTCATCAACCTCGTAAAGTTCCAAGGCCGCTCGAGTTCGTTGAACGTCCAGAACGCCATCATGGTGAACTTCTGCGTAATCACGACTTCGTCGCAGAAGGCGGTTAGCGATTCGTGGTGTTCCGCGTGAGCGTCGCGAGATCTCCACAGCCGACTGGTGGTCAATGTCGACACCAAGTTGTGCAGCCGAACGTAAAACTATCGACTCCAACTCACTTGGCTCGTAATAATCCAGATGGGCAGTAAAGCCGAATCGATCTCGCAATGGAGCAGGTAGAAGCCCCGAACGTGTTGTTGCGCCGACAAGTGTGAACGGTGGCAATTCCAGAGGTATCGAGGTCGCTCCTGCACCCTTGCCAATCATCACATCAACACGAAAATCTTCCATGGCCAAATAAAGCATTTCTTCAGCGGACCGTGACATTCGATGAATCTCGTCGATGAACAAGACTTCGCCAGCAACAAGACTGGAAAGGATTGAAGCAAGGTCGCCTGCATGTTGGATGGTTGGACCGCTGGTCAAACGCAAAGGACTTCCAACCTCAGAGGCAATGATCATGGCGAGCGTTGTTTTGCCCAGCCCAGGAGGACCTGCCAGCAACACATGATCGGCACTCGCCGAGCGTTGCTTAGCTGCACTGAGGACAAGGTTGAGTTGCGCTTTCACGCGCTCCTGTCCGACAAAGTCCGCAAGTGAAGTTGGGCGAAGTGCGGCCTCAGCGGCACGTTCCTCCGAGCTCACAGAAGTCGACACAACCCGTGTACTTTCGTACACGTCAGTGGCAACATCGTCATCGGCATAGTCCTGCATGTCGCTCTCCTAGTTTGCCAAAATCTGCAAAGCTCGCCGCAAAATGAACGCAACATCGGCTGAGTTGGCTACTTCATCTTCAGTCAAGCGATCAATGGCTGAGGTTGCGTCGCGGTTACTCCATCCAAGCCCAACAAGAGCCTGCGTCACTTGGTCAGCCCATTCACTCGACTGTCCCTGAAGGTGAGGCTGTCCTGGTGCATAACCAATCTTGTCCTTCAATTCCAGAATCAGCCTCTGTGCACCCTTGGATCCCACTCCTGGAGTTTTGGTCAGCCTTGCGATGTCACCGGAACCAATCGCTGTTCGCAAATCATCTGGCTTAAACGTTGCGATGATTGTGAAGGCAAGCTTGGGACCAAAGCCAGAAACGCTTTGCACGATTTCAAAAAGTTCACGACTCTCTGCGTTTGCAAATCCATAGAGCGTCAACGACTCTTCGCGCACTATGAGTGATGTAAATAGCGAAGCGTCTTCGCCGACTCTGAGCCCTGCGATGTCATTGGGTGCGCAAAAAATATGCATCCCAACGCCACCAACTGAAATCACCACAGAGTCGATGCGTACATCAATCACTGTGCCTGAAATTGAAGCAATCATGATGAACTCGCTAACACAGACTGGGCAGATGTTGGAAATGCCATGTGGGCGGCAAGTCGTGACTTACCAGCGCCTTTCCAGGCGTGGCATAGTGCAAGCGCCAAAGCATCTGCGGCATCTGCTGGTTTCGGCGCAGATTCGAGATTCAGAAGTCGTGTAACCATCGTGGTGATTTGCGCCTTATCTGCGCGACCGGTTCCAGTCACAGCGGCCTTCACTTCAGTTGGTGTGTACGAATGCACCTCAAGTCCACGCTTGCACGCTGTCATCAATGCCACGGCACTAGCCTGTGCTGTGCCCATGGCCGTTCGCACATTGTGCTGGCTGAACACTCTCTCTAAAGCGACATCAGTTGGTTGGTACAAATCAAATAGTTTTTGCATCTGTTCTTCGAGCGAAACTAGGCGCTCGGCGAGAGCTGATTCTGCTGGTGTGCGCAAGACATGTACAGCGACAAAACGCGGCTGCCGGCGTGAGTCAACGTCAATGACACCGACACCACATCTGGTTAAACCTGGATCGACTCCAAGAATGCGCATAATTCCTCCGAACATCTGTTCGAAAGCCTAATACATAACTGGCCAAAAGCCCGCGATTGAACGCTTATGCGTCAAGTTCAGCTAGGACGTCGTCTGAAATGTCAATGTTTGTGAACACATTCTGGACGTCATCAACATCTTCAAGTGCCTCAATCAGTACAAAGACTTTGCGTGCGGTGTCAACGTCCACTGGGATGGACATGCTCGGCATGAAGGCTGATTCTGCCGAGTCGTATTCAATTCCCGCGTTCTGAAGTGCCGTGCGCACAGCCACGATGTCGGACGCTTCACAGATGATTTCCGTTGGACCACCGAGCGAATTGACTTCTTGAGCCCCAGCATCAAGAACTGTTTCCAGGATGGTGTCTTCGTCTGATGCTCCTTCAGACACTATGACGACACCTTTGCGTTCGAACAAGTATGAAACCGAGCCAGGATCAGCCATCGTTCCGTGATTGCGAGTCACCGCGACTCGAACATCCGATGCGGCACGATTGCGGTTGTCTGACAAACACTCAATCAAGATTGCTACGCCATTTGGACCATAACCTTCGTACATGATGGTCTGGTAGTCAGCGCCTCCAGCTTCAGCACCTGAGCCACGTTTAACAGCACGATCAATGTTGTCGTTAGGAACAGAACTCTTTTTTGCCTTCGTGATGGCATCGTAAAGAGTTGGATTAGCAGCAGGATCGCCACCGCCAACACGGGCCGCAACTTCAATGTTTTTTATGAGTTTTGCAAACAACTTTCCACGCCGAGAATCAATTACGGCTTTTTTGTGCTTAGTTGTTGCCCATTTGGAATGGCCACTCATGCTGATTTCACCATCTCTACGAAGTGCTTATGAAAACGATAATCATCCACAATTTCGGGATGAAAAGACGTTGCTAGAAGATTACCCTGCTGGACTGCAACTACACGATCCTGGTCGTCACCGTATAAACCGGCTGGAATGTGAGCTAAGACTTCTACGTTCGGTCCAATCCGCTCCACTAAGGGTGCGCGAATGAACACTGCGTGGAACGGATCAGAACCGAGAACTGGAATCGGCAGGTCAATTTCGAAAGAGTCAACTTGGCGACCAAAGGCATTTCTGCGCGCAGTGATATCGAGACCGCCAATGGTTTGTTGGTCCGAGCGACCATCCAAAATCTCGTCTGCCAACATAATCAGGCCAGCACACGATCCGTACATTGGAATCTCACTACGAAGTGCACGTAGAGGCTCAAGCAGATTATTGATAACTGCCAAGATGCTCATAGTCGTCGATTCCCCACCGGGAATGACAAGACCGTGAATCCCTGACAAAGCGTCAGGCGTTTTGACTGGAACAGCCTTGGCGCCGGAATGTTCGAGACTAAGTATGTGCTCGCGAACATCACCCTGGATAGCAAGCACCCCAATAGTTGGGGTCATGACTACCAGCCGCGATCAGCCAAGCGATGTGGGACAGGAATGTCAGCTACGTTGATGCCGACCATTGCTTCGCCAAGACCGCGTGACACGTTTGCAATCACATCAGGATTATCGAAGTGCATTGTTGCCTGAACAACTGCCTTCGCACGCTTTTCTGGATTGCCTGATTTGAAGATACCTGAACCGACAAATACGCCGTCTGCACCAAGTTGCATCATCATCGCAGCATCAGCTGGTGTGGCAATTCCGCCTGCTGTGAAAAGTACGACTGGAAGTGCACCCTTTTCAGCCACTTCGCACACGAGATCGTATGGTGCTTGCAATTCCTTTGCGGCAACGTAAAGTTCATCCTTCGACATGGATGACAAGCGACGAATTTCTCCGCGGATTGCACGCATGTGCGTTGTTGCGTTTGAAACGTCGCCAGTTCCTGCTTCGCCTTTTGAGCGAATCATGGCAGCGCCTTCAGTGATGCGACGAAGTGCTTCGCCAAGATTTGTTGCCCCACAGACGAAAGGAACTGTGAAGTTCCACTTGTCAATGTGGTGTGCGTAGTCAGCCGGCGTCAACACTTCGGACTCGTCAATGTAGTCAACACCGAGACTCTGGATGACCTGAGCTTCTACAAAGTGACCGATGCGTGCCTTCGCCATAACTGGAATGGACACTGCTTCGATGATTCCCTGAATCATGTCTGGATCAGACATGCGTGCAACGCCACCTTGCGCACGAATGTCTGCGGGGACGCGTTCTAGTGCCATTACTGCAACCGCACCGGCATCTTCGGCAATCTTTGCCTGTGTTGCGTCGACAACGTCCATGATGACGCCGCCTTTGAGCATGTCTGCCATGCCGCGCTTGACGCGATTTGTACCTGTTACTGCTGTTGACTCAGTTGACATGAGGCCCTCTTGTTGGTGTGTTTTACGGTATTCGGAACTGCTGTGACGAGTCTAGTCACTATTCGGCTTTGCGCTATTCGCGTAGGCCAAATGGCAAAGAATCATCGAAATCAAGGGTCTTGGGCATTGGTGCGTGTCCGGCTAATCGGAATAGACGTATAGCTCTTTGTCGACGCAGATTGATGCAGGCTGTGACTGCCTCGGCGTAGAACCGGCGACTGAGTTGGATTCTCTTTACTACTTGTACGAATTCGTTGAGCAGTAATGATGCGGCTGGTGCTGAGTTGATGGCTTCGACATCGTCCGTGGTTGAGAACGCGTCACTAACAACGAGTGAAAGGTCGTTCTCAAGTTCGATGCGTGCATTTGAGAACTCCCCCTCGAAGGAGAGAACTTCGTGTGCCGCATCTAGGAAGAGTGCCGCGGTTAAGACATCAACTGTTTCTGCTGCAGCAAGTTCCGCCACGATGGCTGCTCGACGAATCAAGAGTGCATCGAGTGAGACCATCGCAACATCTATGCGGTGATGTAAACGGTCGAGGCGTCCTGCTTGGTGCGACAGGTACCACACTCCGATGACGAGCATTGCAACAAAGATCCATCGGTCGTCAGTCATGACTCATCTCGATTCAGTTCAAATGGCAGGACTTTTGCAAAACGTCCCATCATTTGTCCGGCCAGATCGGGCTCAACATGCATGCCTGGAACTCGAACTGATTCATAAACATCGACAATACGTGCGGCAACACTTTCCCAGTCGAACTCTTTGGCGCGGGTATGCCCAGCTGTGACTAGCCGTTGTTGTTCGTTGTCATCTGCCAGCAGGTTGACAATCACTTGGGCAAGCGCGTCAGGGTTCTCGTTCGCAAAGGTGCGCCCTGCTTGACCGTAGTTGAGTACGCGTTCGAAGGCTTCCAAGTTACTGGCAACAACTGGCACTCCAGAGGCCATGGCTTCAAGCAACACAATTCCAAAAGACTCTCCTCCGGTATTTGGTGCCACGTAAATCGAACCTGACGCTAGAACATTCCCCTTTTCCTCGGCGTCAATAAGACCGAGGAATGTGGTGGCATCACGCACAAGTTGTGGAGCGTCTTCGAGTGCCGCCTCTGAATCACCGGGGCCTGCGACTAAGAGTCGAAGCTGCGGGTACGCGCTCAGGATTTGAGGCATTGCCTGGAGAAGAATTGCAAGCCCTTTACGAGGTTCATCGACTCGCCCTAGGAACACCAATGACTTGCCGTCGCCAGGCCAACCGGGCATTGCCTTGGCGCCAGCGAATGATTGCGTATCGACTCCGTTAGGGATGATGACGGCATCGCCACCTACATGTTCGACAAGTGTTGTTCTGGCGGCCTCGCTCACTGCAATTCGTGCCGACACTTTTTCCATCGCAGTTTGCGCCAACTTGGCAAGACTCAAAAGCATGCGGCTGCGCTCGTAGCTGGCATGCCACGTGGCCACAATTGGGCCTCGCGCGGCCCAGCAAGCAAGTACCGAAAGGCTCGGTGCCAACGGCTCGTGTACATGCAACACATCGAAGTCGCCATCCGCGATCCACTTTGAAACTTTGCGTGCGGTCACAGGCCCAAAACTCAACCGCGCAACTGAACCGTTGTATCGCACGGCGCGAGGTGTTCCTGTACTCGTGACGAATTCCGGCAAGACCGCATCATCGCTGGCCGGGGCAAGAACGCTCACTGTGTGACCTTGTCGCTGAAGTGCAATTGCTAGGTCATGTACATGTGCGGATACACCACCTGGTACATCCCATGCGTACGGACAGACAATTCCGACCTTCATGACTTTGTCCCGTCGGCGACCAGATCGCTCCACACGGGCTGGAGTTGGTGCCAGTTATCAGGGTGTCGTCGCAAATGCGTCTCGAATCGTGTTGCAACTTGCGCGGTGATCTCTTGTGCCTTGCGCAATCTTTCGCGACCAGTTACTTCACTAATAGGAAATTGAACTTCATCATCGAATGTGATCACCAATTGCTCGCTGTCGTACCACGCGGAGCAGGTAAACAATGGCCGCCCTGTATCTATTGCCAAAACAGCGGCACCAATAGGCAGTGAAGCGCGGTGCCCAAAAAATTGGTTGCCCATTCCATTCTTTGCAACGTCCCTGTCGCCCAGAAGCGCGACGAGTCGACCCTCGTTGACGTTATTTCGCAGGTATTCATATGTTCCACCTTCGCCCGTGAGGGGCATGATGGTCATGCCGCGACCTGTGCGCATTTTCAAAAACTTTTGAAACACACCCTCTGGGCGCAGGCGTTCAGCAACCGTGCACATAGAACCGAAGTACACGGCTGCCCACGCACCAGCATGATCCCAGTTTCCTGAATGAGGAAGTGTCAGAATGACCCCACCTTCACTCAGAGCCTTCTGGATTGGTTCGATGTTTTCCACACGAACCCGAGCAAGCAGCTCTTCATCAGACCATCGCGGTAGTAAAAAAGTTTCACAGTAGTAACGCATGTACGAACGCATAGCCTTGCGACTTACTTCGCGCACTACTTCATCAGAAGGTTCCACGTTTAACACCCTAGAAAGATTCAATTCCAGCTGACGAACGCCTTTGACACGCATACGTAGCGACACAACGGCAATTCGGTCGAAGAGCCATCGTGCAATTGGAGTTGGCAATGTCCACAGGACATTCCATCCGAGCCAGTACCCCGCGTCTATTGCTCGATCTTTAAGTTTCATAACGATAGCTGTTTTCGCACAAACATCATGCGTTGGGCAACCGTGATAGTTGATGCAATCACTAGAAGGCACACTGTTGCAGATAAAACTGGGACGCCTAATCCTGCGAGAAGCATGCCCATCCAAATCAGCAAGGAACGTTCAGCCCGTTCCGCGAAACCGACTTTGCATTCGACGCCAACCGCTTCGGCGCGAGCTCGGATGTAAGAGGTAAGAAAACCAGTCACCAATGCCAACGAAGCTACCGCAACCATCAATGATGACTTTGAGTTCGCGAACCACACGATGAGAGCGCAGATCACTGCAGAGTCAGATACGCGGTCGAGTGTCGAATCTAAGAATGCGCCCCAGGACCCTGCACGGTTCTGCATTCGCGCCATGGTTCCGTCAAGAAGATCAGAAAGCGAAAAAACCCCAAGGATGAGCGCGCCAAGCAGGAATCGACCATGTGCAATGAAAATCGCGGACGTCAGAACGCTTCCGATTGCACCAGCCCAAGTAACGGCATCTGGACTCACACCAAACGAAATAAGTTTCCGGGCAACTGGATCAACGAGACCAGAGATGCGTGCGCGCGATTCAGCGTTATCAAGCACCGACTCGATCCCTTCTCAACTGCCGCTAGCATTCCTAGTGGTAACTAGATGTTACTGAATGACCAACGTGGTAAGTGAGAGCACATGAACCTTCTGGTGGGCCTGTTAGCCCAAGATCACCATGACCCCGCAGTCATTGGACCTTTGGTTGCCGACAATGTTGCTTTGCACTCACCGCAGGTGTTTCACGTTCGGCTCGCAGAATCGGAAATAACCTTCATTTGTCTGACCTCACAGGATGACTTCTTGGTTCTTGAAGCTTGTGATGCAGCGCTCGTGATAGTCGATGGTCTGACTGGTCTATCCCCTGTGCAAATGAACCTGTGGTCCAAGGCATGTGACTCGAGCATCCCGCGTGGGGTGCTGTCGGTGAATAGCGTGGGAACTAGAGCAGATTTCGACGAAGTTGTGGCAATTGCTGAGCGCGTTCTGGATGACGACATCCTTGTTCGTCACATGCCTATTGTTTCGGATGACGAATCGACGCTGGTCGGACAATTCGATATTTTGACTGGGCAGATTCTTGCGCGTGACGCAAACGGATTCATGTCACGACCGGGCGATCCCGAACACATGCAACTTACTTTCGAGCGACGCGAAGATCTTGTCGAAACATTGACACACTTCAGTGAAGGTGAAGCACTCATCGAAGCATTAATCGCTGGGATGCCAACTAATACGCCTGGTTTGGAACGCGCCTTCTTGGCGGACGACATCGTCGCAGTGACTGCTATCGATAACGGCGTCGGAGTTCCTGTATTGCGCGAGTGGCTCGCAGCGCGAAAGCCGAGATGGATTCCCAGTGTCGACTCACAAGGAGTTATCAGCGACGCTAGCAATTCGCCAACTCGCGTTGGTTTGGGCATTTCCGCTGGACTAGCGCGGACGTGGGGACCACACACTCACGAACTGCAATGCACATGTTCGTTCGAATTCGACACACCTTGCCTAGTTGCCTGCGGTTCAGCTGCGCCCGGTCACACATTCACAGAATCCGGTCAGATGTCGAAGTTATTCGCACCAGAGTTCTGATAGCAACGCACGGGTGTCCTCAAGCATTTCGGGCATAACCTTTGTGCCTGCAATGATCGGCATGAAATTAATGTCGGCAGCCCACCTTGGAACTACATGCTGGTGTAAGTGACCAGCAACGCCAGCACCGGCAATCGCGCCCTGATTCATGCCAATGTTGAAGCCTTCACAGCCACTCGCCTTGCGCAAGGTTCGCATTGCGCTTCCAGTCAGCTCGGCAATCTCGTGACGCTCCACCACGGTCAATTCGTCATAAAGAGGCACGTGGCGATAGGGGCAGATCAGCACATGTCCAGCGTTGTACGGGTAGAGGTTGAGCAAAACGTAGGCAAGTTCGCCGCGATGAACGACGAGTTCTTGGTTGCCATCACCTAAACAGAAAGGGCAATCGCCGTCGCTATAACGACCAGCAAATTTGTCAATGTATTCACGTCGATGCGGAGCCCAAATACGATCCCATGCACTTGGGCGTGCGTTGGACGCATCATTCATAGCGTGACTAAATCTGCTCGCGCGATGCAACAATGTCGGCAATCTTTGCAATTGCCTGAGCGATTGGAACACCATTTTCCTGAGATCCGTCGCGATAACGGAAAGAAACTGCACCTGCAGCCATGTCTTCATCGCCAGCAATCAACATGAACGGAACCTTTTGAGTTTGTGCGGTGCGGATCTTTTTCTGCATACGCTCGTCGCTAGCGTCAACTTCCACTCGTATGCCAGCAGCACGAAGTTGCACTGCTACACCATCGAGGTAATCAACATGGGCGGATGCAATAGGGATACCGACAACTTGCGTTGGAGCGAGCCATGGAGGGAAAGCACCTGCGTAGTGTTCCAAGAGCACACCGAAGAAACGCTCGATTGAACCGAACAACGCGCGGTGAATCATCACTGGGCGTGCACGGGTTCCGTCTGAATTTTGGAACTCAAGATCAAATCGATTCGGCAACTGGAAATCCACCTGGATGGTCGACATTTGCCAAGTGCGGCCAATGGCGTCGCGAGCTTGCACAGAAATCTTTGGTCCGTAGAACGCAGCTCCGCCAGGATCAGGCACAAGATCAAGACCAGAGTCTGCAGCAGCACTTGCCAACGCTTGTGTTGCTGCTTCCCATTCCTCTTCAGAGCCAATCGACTTCTCAGGATTGCGAGTTGAGAGCTCAAGATAGAAATCATTCAATCCGTAATCGCGCAACAGATCCAACACAAAGCCCAGTAGATTCTTCAATTCACCAGGCATCTGTTCCGGTGTGCAGTAAATGTGCGCATCGTCTTGCGTCATTCCACGAACGCGGGTCAAACCGTGGATAACACCTGAACGCTCGTACCGGTAGACCGAACCGAATTCAAAAAGTCGAAGCGGCAATTCGCGGTAAGAGCGACTACGTGATTTGAAAATCAAGTTATGGAAAGGACAGTTCATTGGCTTGAGGTAATACTCCTGCGCCTGACGCTTTACTGTGCCGTCCTCGTGTAGTTCCTCATCGAGATGCATCGCTGGGAACATTCCATCCTTGTACCAATCAAGGTGTCCTGAAGTCTCAAATAGAGTGCCTTTGGTGATGTGGGGTGTGTAAACAAACTCGTACCCGGCGTTCTCGTGGCGCACTCGCGAGTAATCCTCCATCTGGCGGCGAATAATGCCACCCTTGGGATGGAAGACCGCAAGGCCTGAACCAATTTCATCGGGGAAACTGAACAAGTCCAGGTCAACACCTAGTCGACGATGGTCACGCTTCTCGGCTTCCTCGAGCATGGTGAGATGTGCCTTAAGGTCATCCTTGGTTGGCCACGCGGTTCCATAAACACGCTGCATGGACTCGTTGCGCTGGTCGCCTAACCAGTAAGCCGCAGACGTGCGGGTGAGCTTGATGGCGCGAGCATCTAGATAACGAGTATCTGGAACGTGCGGACCTCGGCACAGGTCGCACCATTTGTGATCACCACTACGTAAATCGATGTTGTCGTAAATTGTGAGTTCGCCGCCGCCAACTTCCATAACGTCTTCGTTCATTACTTCGGCGTCGTCGGCCGTCAGAAGGCGCTGCTTGAACGGCTCGTGCGCGAGCTGAGTTTGTGCTTCGTCACGCGTGACGACCCGGCGGGTGAACTTTTGACCGGATTGGATGATTTCTGCAGTCCGGGTCTCGATAGCTGCCAAGTCATCTGGCGAGAAAGTTCGCTCAGTGCCGAAATCGTAGAAAAATCCGTCCTTGATTGGAGGTCCGATTCCGAGGTACACATCGCTAAAGAGTGACTGTGTTGCCTGCGCAACGATGTGTGCAACGCTGTGGCGCATGACGGACAAGCCGATTGGATCACTAATCAAGATTGGCTCTACAACGTCGCCATCCTGTAACTCATGGCTGAGGTCGACAGTTGTGCCGTTGACGCTGGCCACCACAACCTTGCGAGCTTTGTCGCCAACGACGTCATAGGCGCTCGCTCCGGCCTCAATCGCTGTTGGAACGCGATCGGGTCCTACGAGTACTTCGGCCAAAGTGATCATCCTGTTCTGGACTTGTGGTTTGCGTGTGTTGCTGTCCCACTTTATCCCACGGTACTTATAGCGAGAATTCACCGATGCGCGGGTCGGGAATTGCTGATGACATCGCCGCGAACTCCCCGATGAGTTGATTCGTCACTGGTCCAGACTGAAACGTTACAGAGCTACTTAAGCTCGCTACGTGGTCGAGGGTCTTTACCTCAGTAACTGGCATGACATCACGAGTTGAACTGGTGATGAAGATCTCGTCAGAACCCAGCAGACTAGCCAGCGGGTACTCACTCTCGCGTAAATCCACTTTGATGCGCGTGCATAATTCCATGACCAACTCCCGGGTAATTCCACGCAACAACCCGGTTGAACTCGCAGGTGTATAGACTATGGAATCTTTGATCCAAAAAATGTTTGAACCGGTTCCTTCGCTCACGTAGCCACGCGTGTCGAGAAATATTGCCTCAGAACAGCCCGCTTGATGTGCAGCTTCCAGCGCTATGACGTTCTCAACGTAAGACGTTGTTTTATACCCTGATGTAGCAGAGCGTTCATTGCGCACCCACGGCACCACTGCAACAGAGGCAGCCTCGGACCAGGGTTTTTGTTGTGTGCCAGCGACGATGAGTGTTTGCTGAGTAGAGCTCCGGTCTGATCCTAAGGGTCCGACACCACTTGTCACGGTGACACGAATTCGACCAAGGCCTTGAAAGTCACCCGCGCTCAGCACCTCGTCGATGGCTTTGACTACTAAGGTGCGATCCGGCGCAGCAAGACCAATGCCCACACACGAACGATCGAGACGATCCAAGTGGAGCGTCCGCGCAAACGTTTGACCATCGACAACCTTGATCGTTTCAAAGACGCCATCACCAACGGTAAAACCGTGATCAAGAACAGACACGCGAGCGTCACCGGCTCGTACAAGTTCGTCGTTAACCCAAAACAGATCGCTCATAGTTGTTTTAGCCTAGGGCAGACTCATCGCCGCAACGTTAAGTAAGTGACGAGCCTTCAATTCGGTTTCGTTCCATTCGCGTAGCGGATCGCTTCCCCATGTGATTCCTGCACCTGTTCCAAAGCGCAACTGTGGACCCGCGGTCGCATGTTCTTGCCAGAAAGTTCTAATAGCTACAGCCAATTCTGCTGTTGTGCCAGCAGGCGCATCCGACCTTGTGTCCACCCACCCAACGAAGCCACAATAAAGACCGCGAGGTGCCTGCTCTAGTCGATTGATTACTTCCAACGAACTACTCTTCGGAGCGCCGCTCACAGAACCTGGGGGCATCAGCGCGTTAAAAATTGTTGACCATGAAAGTCCTGGACGAACTTCACCAATCACATCGGACACCAGATGCACCAATGAGGGATGCTGCTCCACTCTCAAAAGGTCCACCACCTTCACTGAGCCTTCGGTGCAGACAGCCGACAAGTCATTGCGCATCAAATCCACAATCATGACGTTCTCGGCACTGTCTTTCTCGAGCAAGTCTGACTCTTTGTCCGCAGTGCCTTTGATTGGGCTTGTGAGCAACTGGTCACCTGTGCGACGCAAAAACAACTCGGGCGAAACAGAAACGATTCGAACATCAGCGTCAAGCACATCGCTTGCGTCAAGAGAAATCACCGATAGATATGGCGCAGGATTATGCTCACGCATGAGCGACCACAGCCCGAACGCATTAATGCTCTCGCCGAGCGGTGTCGATAACACGCGACACAAATTTGTCTGGTAAACCCAACCGCGAGCGATGTCGTCACGAACTTGACGCACACCATCCATGTACGTTTCAGCATCAACCGATGACTGCCAGCTCTTGACAGGCACACCTACGAATGTTTCGTCCGGTAACTGCGAAGCTGTTGACAAGTCGGCAATCTTTGCGAACCTATATGCATCAAAGTCGCCTTCGAACGTTTGCGTCACAGCCCAGAAACCCTCACGCTCAAGGCACGCAGGATCAGTGGAGTGCTCGACGAGCTCAGATGCCATGCGCTCACCAAAAATGGCGAAGGATTCCGAAGGCGGCAGCGTCGTCACCGTTCAACCCTATGAAAGAAACGCATGTGTGCACACCTGGGTGTCGATACCTGCCAGGACCCACTTTTGCGAGATTCACGGGACTGGGCTAGGGTTACGGAGTTGGCCTTTGAGGTCTACGCGGACGTGGCTCAGCTGGTAGAGCATCACCTTGCCAAGGTGAGGGTCGCGGGTTCGAATCCCGTCGTCCGCTCGCAAGGCTCTTGAGGAGCACATCGGTGGAGTGGCCGAGAGGCGAGGCAAGGGACTGCAAATCCCTGTACACGGGTTCAAATCCCGTCTCCACCTCGTAAGTTTGTAACACTGGTCGATTGGCGCAGTTGGTTAGCGCGCTTCCTTGACATGGAAGAGGTCACAGGTTCGAGTCCTGTATCGACCACCATTTGAAGTAGTTCTGCTGCAATCCCATGCGTGTTACCCGGACACAACAAGCCTTAGGTAGTTAGAGCTCTTCGCGAGTGAGAGCCGACAATCGAGACAAACACCGCAGATACTTCTTTCGGTATCCCCCGCGCATCATGTCCTCGGTGAACAGCCTCATTGCAGAAACACCTGAATAGCTAACTGGGATTTGGCGGTCATACAGTCGGTCTACGAAGACTACCCATCGCAGTGCATTTGCTTGATGACTAATGGTTTCCAGATCACTAATCGCCACTCGCTCGACGCCTTCAACTATTGCACCGTATGCACTGGGATGGACGGATGCCAAGTGCTCATCTAGGTCTTCAAAAGCATCCAGGGACACGTTTGGCCGCTCGGCGATGCTCATCAGTTCAGCAAACTGCAGTGGCCGTGCTGCTTCAACTGCGTCTCTATGGCGATAGTCAGGCCCGTCGATTCGCACAATATTGAAGTGCGCCGCAAGACCTTGAATCTCGCGAAGAAAATCATCAGCCGCGAAACGACCTTGACCGAGTTTGTCAGGCAAGGTGTTGGACGTTGCCGCTAGGCGAACCCCCCGTTCAACCAAACGCTGAAGCAGTGTTGCCATCAAAACTGTGTCCCCTGGATCATCAAGTTCAAATTCGTCAATGCAAATGAGGTCATATGTGGCCAACAAATCGACTGCGCGTTCAAAGCCAACCGCACCGACCAGATTCGTGTACTCAACAAAGCTTGCGAAGGCTCGAGTACCAGGATGTTCATGCCACAGACTGGCAAGAAGATGTGTCTTGCCCACGCCAAAACCGCCATCCAGATATATCCCTTGACCAACTACCGGCTTGGGTTTGCGCAAAAGTGATTTCTTTACGGGAGGTGCACCCTGGGCAAACTTGTGTACCACATTCCGTGCGCTCGACTGCGTGGGTTCGTGCGGGTTGGGCAGGTAGTTGCTCAGCCGCGCATCCGCAAAACGCGGTGGCGGTTGAAATCCTGCAACCACATTCAGCGCGTTCACGCGTGGGTTGCGATCAAGAAGGCGAAGCACATCCTTAGCCTAGGTCAAGACCTCAAGTGTGTGCCGACATGGCATTATGAACCCGTGCGCACTATTAATGCAGGATCCTTGGACAAAATTGGTCCTTCGACGCTGGCTGCAATTTACAGTTCCGACCAGAGCAGCATGTTTCGTACGAATATGGTGGTGAGCGCCAACGGATCTTTTGTTGATGACAACGGTTCAAGTCGACTTCTGAGCGGTCCGGAAGATATGCGGGTGTTCAATTTTTTACGCTCTCAGGCGGATGTTGTTCTTGTCGGCGCTTCAACGGCGCAATCAGAGAAGTACGGGCAAATAAATATTCGTGACGAGTTCGTTGAATTTGCTCGAAAGATCAAGCCTCAGCTCGCAGTCGTTTCGCTAAGTCTAGATTTGTGGAGTGGCGCACGCATGTTCAACGAACCTGGATTTCAACCGCTGATTTTTACTCGCGCATCAGATGACGAGGTGTGGCAAAACCGTTTTGAACACCTCCGCGGTTTCGCGGATGTTGTCGCACTCTCCGCGCCAGATGACACATTTCTCAATTCGGTGGTCCTAGACCTGGGGCAACGAGACCTCACGCACGTGTTGTGCGAGGGTGGCCCACGCCTGCTTTCATCCGTCCTTGCCGCCGACCTAGTGGACGATGTGTGCCTCACTCAATCGAACATTGCGAGCAAGCGTCCACCGGATGAGGATCTGTTATCAGCGCTAAGCGCTTTCGAGACCCAATACGAAATAATCACCGAACAATTCACTTTCTCGCGTTCATTTGCTCCAGAAAATGCGTAGTGTGCATTCGCCATTAACCTTGAGTCATGGCTGACAAGGTAACCAAAACTGAAAATGAGTGGCGTGCTCAACTCAACGACGAAGAGTTTCGCGTTCTACGTCAAGCGGGAACTGAAGCACCCTTTGTTGGCGAGTACACCGACACCGAGACAGAGGGCATTTATCGCTGCCGCGCATGTGGCTCCGAGCTCTTTCGTTCACACGAGAAGTTTCATTCGGGATGCGGCTGGCCATCGTTCTTCTCTCCCCTTGCCGGTGAGTCCATTGTGGAAATTGATGATCACTCGCATGGCATGGTGCGCACCGAGATACGTTGCGCGTCGTGTGACTCGCATCTTGGGCATGTATTTAAAGGCGAGGGTTATGACACGCCCACGGACCTTCGCTACTGCATCAATTCGATTTCATTGACACTTGAGCCAAAGATTTAGCCAGCGCTGATTGCGCATACGCCAATGGCGGCGATAGCAATTCCGATGTACTGGATGCGAATTAGTCGCTCTTTGTGAATAAACCAAGCGAGAAGCACGGTCACAACGGGGAACAACGAACTCAACACAGATACCAAAGCGAGCATTCCAAGTGTTGAAGACGCGGCAAACAAAATATTGGCCGATGCATCAAGCACTCCAATCGAGGCGAGCATTGGTAAGTCGGACTTCACGAGCCCACCAAGATCGCGGAGAATCAGTAACCCTATGACTGCAATGAGTACTTGGGTAATACGCATCACCACGATTGTCATGGTTGGACTGGACTGCCCACCTACCGCCATGAAATAGGTGCAAGTACCAAATGCGAGCGCAGAAAGAAACGCATAAACCACCGGCTTCGGATCTGCGCCTCCACCCAACTCGGGGCCAGATGCGAAAACAACGCCGACAATCGCAATAGCTATACCTACCAGTTGCAGCATCGAAGGATTGTCACCATGTGCCAGCCCCATAAATACCGGCACCACCACGCCAATGGATGCAATCGGTGACACGATGCCCATCTGACCTGACGCCAAGGCCGCATAAAACAGGGTCAATCCTGCAAGCCCGATAACGCCAGCAATGATGCCGTTCACTACGACAACGCGATCGAATCCCCAGTCATGGAAAAGCAATGCCATGAAGCTCGCACCAACGAGACCAAAAATCTGTGACGCACCTAAAACAGCAAATGGCTTGCGCTTACGAGACAGTGTCCCGCCCAAAAAATCGGCCGTACCCCAAGCCACACTTGATAACAACGCGAGAATCACAGCCACTCGCCGAGACTATCCCACGGCGCGCCAAGGGCTCACCATGGGAATTTCAAATTAGGCTTAGGCGAAATGACACATCAACTTGGCTTAGGCACCACAACAGAGTGGGAACATGCCGTGGCGACGCTGCGAGCCGTTCCAATTAGGCCCGAACTCATTATTGAAGAAGTTCCAGCGCCCAATCGCCTTGCCCCCCACAGCATCGCCCTTGCGGTAGATGCAGTGGGACCCGACGATGAAGATTTAGCCAATGGTCGCCTTGTTGTTCTGCATGACCCCCAGGAACAAGAGACGTGGGACGGGCGATTCCGTGTAGTGACATTTGTACGCGCATCGGTGGAAACCGAAATGGTCACTGATTCCATGTTGGATGAAGTTGCCTGGTCGTGGTTGACGGATGCACTGAGCGATTTAGATGCTGATCATCACAACCTCTCGGGAACTGTCACCCGAACCGTTTCGCGACCATTCGCAGGCCTCGAGGGTCGCGATGGGCAAACGGATTTGGAAATTCGCGCATCGTGGACACCAGACAGTGAGGATCTTGCGGCACACATGCAAGCGTGGCTGGCAGTAGTCGAAAAATGCGCGGGACTCACGCCGGCGCCTGTTGGTGTTGCATTTATCGCACCACGCAAGAAGTCACTTCATGACAGTTGATGACACTTCCCCAGTCGAGCCCGAAGAAATTCCTGAGAGCACGGCGCTAAAGGTTGATGAGCCTCGCGATGGTATGCCCGATGTCATCGAAACAAACGCAGCACTAGCCCACGCAGCAGACTTGCTTCGCAAAGGCTCTGGCCCAGTCGCATTGGACGCGGAGCGCGCAAGTGGATTTCGCTACAGCCAACGTGCCTATCTGATTCAACTTAAACGTGAAGGTTCCGGACTCTTTCTGATTGATCCGTTGTGCTTTGACAATCTTGAACCAATAGCGCGCTCTTTGGATGGCGTGGATTGGATTTTGCACGCGGCATCTCAGGATCTGGTGTGTTTGGCCGAGGCAGGCCTCCATCCCACGGCTGCGCTTTTTGATACCGAATTGGCTGGTCGCCTTTTGAACTACCCGCGCGTGGGTCTTGGAACACTTGTTGAATCGCAACTGGGTTTTGCATTGGCAAAGGAACACAGCGCTGCCGATTGGTCCAAAAGGCCGATGCCTGACTCATGGTTGCGATACGCCGCCCTCGATGTTGAGTTCCTTATCGAGCTATGGGACGTCATCCAGCAACAACTTCACGATGCCGGTAAGTACGAGATGGCAATCCAAGAGTTCAATCATGTTAAGGAACACACAGCTCCGATTGAACGTGCAGAACCGTGGCGACGTACATCGGGGCTTCATAAGGTACGTAAGCCCCACGACCTAGCGTTCGTCCGCGAATTGTGGACGGCCCGTGACAATCTTGCCCGTGAACTCGATACGGCACCAGGTCGGCTTCTTTCCGACGCACACATGTTGCCAATGGCAATCGAAGCCGCCGAGTCTGAACCAGGTGCTTCGGTGGCCGCCTTAGATTCACGTGCAGCGAAGCGACACCAGCGCGTATGGCGTGATGCCATCCGACGAGCACAGGCGCTGAACCAAAACGACTGGCCCGCGGCAAAGGTCCACAGCGACTCACCGCCACCAGTCCGAGCCTGGATTGATCGTGCTCCTGAGTCGTATGCAGCGTTGGAATACGCGCGCACCAAGATTGCAGAAGTGTCTGCCGCATTGGGCATACCCCCGGAGAACATTGTGACCCCAGAGAGTGTTCGCCGCGTCCTTTGGAAACCACCCGCAAGCCCCGATGAGATCACACATCGTCTACTTGAACTCCACGTTCGCCCATGGCAGCACGAAATCGTCAAACCCATCTTGGTAGATGCGCTGTGGCACCGTCCTGCAACGGCCACTAAAGCGCAGGAAGAAGTCGATGACAATCTTCAGGGTGGGGACTTAAGTGTTACACCTGACAACACAGACTCTGTCTAATTAGCGAACTATTGCGCGCACGCGATCAGAGACTGACAACGCAATTCCAGACCCATCGAGTCCAAGTTGGTGGATCAATTTCACACGCTTGGCATGCGGTAAAAACTTCTTTGGTACGCCTAGACACAAAACGGAAGCTGTGCTTTCGCCATTGTGCAGCGCTGCCCCAATAGCTTCGCCAATTCCTCCATCGACAAGGCCGTCTTCGACAGTGACGACAATGGATGCATTGGCAAGCTCAGAAATCAATTCAGGTGCAACGGGTAGCGCCCACACTGGATCGATGACGCGAACCCGCAAGCCTTGGCTGGACAACATCTGTGCGGCCGACATCACTTCGGCTACTAAACCGCCAATAGAGACGATGGTAATTTCAGGATTTTCCGTCTCGAACAACACGTCACCATACGATTCGGTACGGATTGCTGTAACAGGGTCTGGCAGGTTGCCCTTAGGGAAACGCACTACAGAAGGACCGTCTGTGATGGTGACCGCTCGTTGTAGCGCGTAGCGCAGCTGTAAGCCATCACGCGGTGCTGCTAATTGCAAGCCGGGTACTACGCGCATGATGGAAAGATCCCACATGCCGTTGTGACTGGCTCCGTCGTCCCCAGTGATTCCCGCACGGTCAAGCACGATGGTGACGCCTGCCTTGTGGAGGGCGCAATCCATAACAACCTGGTCAAACGCTCGATTAAGAAACGTTGAGTAAATGGCAACAACTGGATGCAATCCTGCAGTTGCCATGCCAACAGCACTAGTAATCGCATGTTGTTCAGCAATGCCAACATCAAAAGTACGTGTGGGGAATCTTTCTTTGAAGCCATCTAGTCCCGTAGGCGCAAGCATCGCGGCGGTTATTGCTACGACTTCCGGGTGGGTGTCGCCGATTGCGACAAGTTCCTCTGAGAATTCTGACGTCCAGGTACGTGCCGCTGCCGTTATGGGCTTGCCGGTATCTGGATCTACGACACCAACTGCGTGGAAGCGATCTGCTTCATCCATTTCGGCTGGTGCGTACCCACGTCCCTTTTCGGTAATGACATGAACAATGACGGGGCTGCCAAAGTCACGTGCCCGTTGGAACGCGAACTCCAAATCTTGAATGTTGTGACCGTCAATAGGACCGATGTATTTCAAACCCAAATCTTCAAACATGCCTTGCGGGGCAACCATGTCCTTGATTCCCTTTTTCATTCCGTGGAGGGCGTCGTACATTGGTCCACCAACAACTGGGGTTTTCTCGAGTACGGATTTGCCCCAGTCCAAAAAGCGCTCGTAACTGCGTGTTGTCCGCAACGTCGCCAAATGGTTGGCAAGCCCACCGATTGTTGGCGAATATGATCGCTCGTTGTCGTTGACAACGATGACAACTGAACGCGTGGTGTCATCGGCAATATTGTTGATGGCTTCCCAGGTCATGCCACCCGTCAGGGCACCATCACCTACGACCGCAACCACATGCCGATCATCTTCACCTTGAATCTGAAAAGCTTTAGCAAGACCATCGGCGTACGACAACGCGGTTGACGCGTGACTATTTTCAATAAAGTCGTGTTCGCTCTCATCGCGTGACGGGTATCCCGACAGACCACCCTCTTTACGCAATGTCGCAAAATCACCAGCACGACCGGTCACAATCTTGTGCACATATGACTGGTGCCCGGTGTCCCACAAAATGGGATCACGTGGAGATTCGAAAACGCGATGAAGTGCAAGCGTGAGTTCAACGACGCCAAGATTAGGTCCGAGGTGTCCCCCGGTTCGACTTACTTCCGCCACAAGAAATTCACGGATTTCTTGGCTAAGTTCGGTCAATTCTTCAGGTGAGAGTTCACGAAGGTCGGCAGGAGACTTGATGCGCTGAAGTATTGCCACGCTCTACCCCATTCCTCTAATCACTTCCACCATTACCGTGCCCTCAGTCTAAACCGTCTTATGAAATTGGGCTTGGTTAAGGGGTTTTTGATCCGGCTGATTCGGCTTGAGCCGCACTGATTAAGGCTGAGCACACTAACCCTGCGCTCAGCTGTTCTAGGGCCAATCTTGCGCCCTCTTTCTCAAGTGCTTGAAGCAACTCAGCGAGTACCTCTGGTGTCAATGTCGTTTCTGTACGTGCACTGCGATAAGCATCCCGTATTGACTCAACTTGCCGATCGAAATGCTTGTACGCGACATGGGCAAGCGCCTCGGGATGTGCACGAAATACGTCATACGTTCTGAACTCACTCGGGCATCGATCCAAAAGCCAATTCACCGCATCTCGTTGCCAACCTGTAGCACCTTCAGGCGTCAGGCCCTGTGGCCACGACATTAGGCCGACAAAAGCGAACGAAGAACGTATTGCAAAATTCCACCGTGACGGTAGTAGTCAGCTTCGCCAGGCGTATCAATTCGCAGCTTCGCATCGAACTCAACAACTTCGCCATCGATACCAGTTGCGACAACGCGGACGGTTGACGGAGTCGTTCCGTTGTTCAAGTCTGTAATTCCTGAAATCGCAAACGTCTCTGTTCCATTCAGACCCAAAGTCGCAGCAGTCTGACCTTGTGGGAATTGAAGCGGCAGAACACCCATACCAATCAAATTCGAACGATGGATTCGCTCGTAGCTTTCCGCAATTACAGCGCGTACACCCAACAGTGCGGTGCCCTTGGCGGCCCAGTCACGCGAAGAGCCTGAGCCATATTCCTTGCCAGCCAGAATCACCAGTGGGACGTTGGCTGCTTGCGCCGCAACCGATGCTTCATAAATGCTTGTTTGCGGACCGTCAGGCTGCGTAAAGTCACGGGTAAAGCCCCCTTCAACGCCATCAAGTAACTGGTTACGCAAACGAATGTTCGCAAACGTGCCTCGAATCATCACTTCGTGATTTCCACGCCGCGATCCATAAGAGTTGAAATCATTCTTTGAAACGCCATTTTCTTGCAGGTACTTGCCTGCTGGACTGTCTGCACGAATAGAGCCGGCTGGTGAGATGTGATCGGTTGTCACAGAGTCACCCAGAAGCGCCAACACTCGAGCACCATCAATATTGGTAACTGCACTTGGCTGGGCTGGCATGCTCTCAAAATAAGGTGGACGACGAACATAAGTGCTGTCCTGCGCCCAATCAAAAGTTGCACCACTTGGAGTATTGAGGTTTTGCCAGCGGGCGTCGCCTGCAAAAACATCCTTATATCGCGAAGTAAACATGTCTGCATTGATGGACGATGCAATTGCATCGTTTACTTCTTGTTCGGTTGGCCAGATGTCAGCAAGATAAACATCATTTCCCGCGGAATCTGTACCAATCGGATCTGAAGTGATGTCGATTGCCATTGAACCTGCGATTGCGTACGCGACCACGAGAGGTGGCGAAGCAAGGTAATTCATCTTCACGTCTGGATTGATACGACCCTCGAAGTTGCGATTACCAGAAAGCACGGCTGTGACTGCGAGATCGTTTGCTGAAACACCTGCGCTGATTTCCGCTGCCAACGGACCTGAATTTCCGATGCAGGTGGTGCAGCCATAACCAACGAGGTTGAACCCAAGTTTGTCCAGGTAAGGAGTCAAACCCGCAGCGGCGTAATAGTCGGTGACGACCTGCGAGCCAGGAGCCAACGTAGTCTTCACCCACGGCTTACGAGTCAAGCCCTTCTCAACAGCCTTCTTGGCAAGGATGCCCGCAGCCATCATGACGGATGGATTCGAAGTGTTCGTGCATGAGGTGATTGCGGCAATGACCACATCGCCGTTTTTCACTTCAAATGTTTGTCCGTCAACCGTCACTTCTGCGCGAGCTGCAATGTCGTTGGAATAGGTCGGCAACGCCGAAGCAAAGGCTGTGGCAGATTGCGACAATTCAATTCGATCTTGTGGGCGCTTAGGTCCAGCAATGGATGGTACGACAGTGGACAAGTCGAGTTCGATATATTCCGAATACACAGGTTCAAGATTGGGGGTGTGCCACAAGCCTTGCGCTTGGGCATACGCGCGAACCAAATCGATATGTGACTGCGTGCGACCCGTCAATGCCAAGTAGTTCAAGGTTTCGTCATCGATTGGGAATACGGCTGCAGTTGAACCGTATTCAGGACTCATGTTTCCAATGGTTGCGCGATTCGCAAGTGACACAGCAGAGACGCCTTCGCCATAAAACTCGACGAACTTTCCAACAACACCGTGAGTGCGCAACATTGATGTGATTGTCAAAACTAAATCAGTTGCTGTTGTGCCAGCAGGCATCGCACCAAAAAGCTTGAATCCCACAACACGAGGAATCAGCATCGACACTGGCTGACCTAACATCGCAGCTTCAGCCTCAATGCCGCCTACGCCCCATCCGAGAACACCTAAACCATTAACCATGGTTGTATGCGAGTCAGTTCCAACACAGCTGTCGGGATAAGCCTGGCCGTTGCGAACCATCACCACTCGAGCTAGTGCTTCGATGTTGACTTGGTGAACGATGCCAGTGCCGGGCGGCACAACCTTAAAGTCATCAAATGCCCCTTGACCCCAACGCAAGAACTGGTAACGCTCACCGTTTCTTTCGTATTCAAGCTCAACGTTCTTCTGCTCCGCGTTAAGTGATCCAAAGAAATCTGCAATAACCGAATGGTCAATCACAAGCTCGGCTGGAGCCAGCGGATTAATCCGATTTGGGTCGCCACCTAGTGCTGTGAATGCCTCACGCATTGTGGCCAAGTCAACGACACATGGAACACCCGTGAAGTCTTGCATGATCACGCGTGCTGGAGTGAACTGAATTTCATCATTTGGTTCGGCCGTTGGATCCCACTCGGCGATTGCTTTGATGGTGTCCTTTGTGACGTTTGCGCCGTCCTCAGTACGAAGAAGGTTCTCGAGTAGCACCTTGTGCGTATACGGTAAACGTGCCGCGCTCGGCAGTGAGTCCAGTCGGAAAATCTCTAAATCTTGACCGTCATGGCTCAATGTGGATTTAGCACCAAATGAATTCAAACTGCTCAACGTGACTCCTCAAATCGGTCTGTCAGTTGAATTCTACGCTCCCGAACTTCCCAACTATTTGCGGGTTGGATGCGTGAACAGTGCAAAACATTCCACGTGAGAGGTCATGGGGAATGCGTCGAAACCCTCAAGTCTGTCCAATTGCCAGCCTTGATCCAAAAGTACGCGAGTGTCGCGAGCAAGCGCACTCGGTTCGCAGGCCACATACACAATGGTCCGACGGGCAATCTTGCCGATAGCCTCGATAACTTCGATGCCTGCACCAGCACGCGGCGGATCGAGCACAACGACATCGAACGTTTCTGCATTGCTCTTAACCCACTTAGCTACATCTGCTGTGACCAGATCAATTTGAGGAAGGTCACTACAGGATCGTCGTGCATCACGAACAGCATCGATTCCTGATTCAACAGCTACGACTGATCCTGACTCGCCAACATCTCCAGCTAGTGAGGCTGCAAAAAGCGCAGATCCCGAATACAGATCAAGAAGCGAATCACCAGTGCGCAGATTCGCCATACTTCTTACAGTGCTAACGAATGCCTCTGGCGCATCCTGGTGAATTTGCCAGAAGGAACTTGCGTGAATGCGCCACGATCGCTCACCGACTTTTTCATCAAGCCATGGACCGCCACGAGGATCAACAATGACATGCTGACCTGAGGAGCTTTGCGCGGTTTCAATATCGCCTCGCGCACGATTCAAACCAGATTGAGCCAACTCTGTCGAACCTTCAACGGCAATCAAACAGTCATCGATTTCAATTACCGTGTGTGAGCGATTCATTTTGAAACCGAGGCCGAGGTTGCCAATCGTTGAATAACGATTTCGGGTCCGCCATCGCAAACCGTTGTCGATCGGGCGAAGCGACTTCACTTGGAAATCCTCAAGTGGAACGCCAGAGATCGACTCAATTTTGGCCAGATGCGACATTTGCTCCCGCACAACGGCACTCTTCAACTCGCGCTGATAAGAAACAGACGCATGTTGCCAATCGCAACCACCGCAGGTTCCGGCGTAGCCACAAGGCACGTCAACGCGATGTTCACTTGCGGTGAGCACCTCGATTGCATCTGCACGGAGAAATTTCTTAGTCATCTCGGTAATTTCGGCCACGACGCGCTCTCCAGGAAGAGCATGACGAACAAACACAACACGGCCTTCGTGGCGTCCGATACAAAATCCACCATTTGCCACATTGGTGATATCGATTTCTATTGAGTCACCAACGCGCAGAGCATTTTCGTCGGGATGTAGTTCTTCCAGTGTCATGAGCTCTTCCCTGATGGTCGATTCAATACGAGATACGAAGCGTAGATTGCTAAAGCGAATAACGGCCAGCTAAGGACCATCGAAAGCACGCCCAAGATTGTGGTCTGTCCCGCCAGATATAACGGATACATAAGGGCCACTCTGAGCAGGAACACCAGCGACCATATCCAGGTGACCGTCGAATACTTTGCGCGAAGCTCAGGGTCCTGCAGCCAACCTGACAAGTCACCCTTGATGCCACCAAGCATGTATCCGATAAGGGGGCGACGAAGGAAAATACTGACTAAAGTCAGTACGCCATAAACGGCGTTCTTGATAATCCCAGGCAAATAAAAGGCTTGCGCGTGACCACTTCGTGCGGTGAGGTATGCAGACAACGCCAATCCAAGTAGCCCGGAGACCACTTGCTGAATCGATGATCGACGAGCCAGACGTGCGCCAGCCAAACCCAAACCCACAGCAAGCGCCGCAATGAGGCTTGGTTTCGTTTCCTTACCTGAGATCAAGTAAACAACGATAAAAACTAGCGAAGGGAGACCTGACTCAATCACGCCTCGACGTCCACCCATGGCCTGCGCCAACAATGTGGTGTCTGTTGCTAACTCAATTTCGAGGTCATGAACCTGCTCTTGAATGGGCTCTTGGTGATCATCAGTCACAGGACGTCCCTTTCAGATGACAGTGTGGTGTAGTGCTAACCCTAGCTATAACTCGATATGAAATGACATAAGCGAGTCATCACTCGTCACGTGAGGATCACTTGGCAGGACTATTTCTAGTCGCTCGCCATTTGGCAATGGACTGTTTCCGCGGACAACAACAATGTCTTTGAGAAGTGTGTCCATTTCATTCATGCTTGCTTCTTCATGCGCTGCCGCGCCTGACACCACAATTCGCAAGAACCAACGAGGTCCATCAATGCCAATGAAACGAACTGGTTGAACAATGGCTTTACCTTCGGCATCAACCGTCGGCATAGTTGATCGCAATTCCAATCCGAAGTGTGTCCACACAATGTGACTCTCAACATCTTGAATCGCTAGACCACTCTTAATTCCCTCTTGGACGACAGGCCACATTTCTTCATCTTTTGCCCGTGCAAAAACTTGCACAGCCGCAATTGACATTGGCAAAACGAGTGACATTCCTACGCCGCGGTGTGTCTCTTCATCCAGGTCAACATGAATTTCGAGATTTGCGATGTTCGGGACGCGAATGCATCCGAGGTCAAGTCGTGTTCCGTCATTCGCAACCTCCGAATCGTCCCATGGGCCTCTCATAAGGTGGCCACACCTGTGGAGCCGAATCCGTCTGTTCCCCGCTCCGAGTCATCTAACGAGTCAACAGCGCGAAATTCCGCATGCATGACCGGCTGAACAACAAGCTGAGCAATACGCGAGCCAGCAGGCATCTCAAATGTCGCTCGTGAGTCGGTATTGAGTAGGCAAATCATTATTTCGCCGCGGTATCCAGCATCAATCGTTCCAGGTGTGTTCACGATAGTAATTCCGTGCTTCACGGCAAGGCCTGAACGCGGATGAACTAGCCCTACGAAACCCATCGGTATCGCAATTGCAAGACCTGTGCGGACAACACTTCGCTCTCCCGCTTCAATACGGATGTCTTCGATGCACGTCAGATCCGCGCCTGCATCACCTTCACGCGCATACGTGGGAACTGTTGCTCGCGGGTCTAGCAATACAAACTGGATGTCGATGTGTGTCATGGCGCAATATCCAATCCGGCAATGTGGTCCAACACTCGAGGATCTGTCGCGGCAACTTGAAGGTCTTCGGCACGACCATATTTTTCGAAGTGTTCCAAACTCACCTGCATGAACAATGCTTCAGCGCCAACTCCTACAGGTCCATCAGGTGTGTTCAAATGACCTTCAGCGCGTGACCACATTTTGCGTCCTTTGACAGCAATGATCTCTGCGTTAATGAACACACGCGTTCCGACGGGTACCGGCATTCGATATGACACCTCGAGATGTGCGGTGACAGCCGGAACTCGAATAAGCCAGTTCGTAGCACTCAGTGATTCATCAAAGGCGAGCGCTAGTAGACCGCCGTGTGCGATACCAGGTGCACCCTGGTGGTGTTCTGTGACCTCAAATTCCGATGTGATGCGTAAACCTTCACTCGCGGTAATCGCTATGTGTAACCCGGTTGGATGATCCTGCCCACAGCCGAAACAGTTTCGGTAATGGCTGGCAATCTCATGTCCAGGTGCTGGTGCATCCTTATGCCTCTGTGGCACAACTGCATCCGGCGGAATCGTAAGGGGGTGCACACCACCAACAAAGCGCTCCATGTGATGTACCCTAGCGATGCCGATGATTGACGAGTCCAATACCCACACACCTGCGCCACGTTCACCTGAATATCCCCGTGAACATGAAGGTCAGGATGGCAGCGTTGTGTCCTATCGCGAACGTGTGCTTCCTAGTGCTGGAATGTGGAGCTTCACGTTACTGATGACATTCTCACTGGGTCTTGCCTATGCACGGGCCTATGGCTTCAACACCGGTCTAGTCGTGGCGGTAGCGACATCAAGTGTCGCTGTTATTGCCTTGCTAGTTAATTCGCCGCTCATTGTTGTCGACGACCAGGTCGTGCGGGCAGGTAACGCGCGCTTACCCCGAATGTTTGTCGGCACAGTGAAAGTCCTCGGAAGTACATCGACTGTGCAGGCCCGTAGTAAGCGCGCCCATCCGAATGCGTTTTACTGCCTGCGAGCCGGGGTGAAGGAATCCGTCCTCATTGAAGTGACCGATATTGATGACCCACATCCCTATTGGCACATCTCATCGCGGCAAGCCAAAGCTCTCGCGCAGGCTATTAACGCGCGCTAGGTTCACACAGATCTATTGACACAAGCAAAATCCCTGCTCGCATATTGCGCAGCAGGGATTTCGTAAAGAATGAATCAGGAGCAGTCGTTACAGACTGGGCCTTCTTTACCATCTTTGGCCTTCTGGCTGATGTGGTTTACCAGGAAGCAGCGCGAACAGGTGAACTCGTCGGCCTTCTTTGGAATAACCATGACAGTGATTGACTCATCTGAAAGATCAGCACCGGGTAGTTCGAGGTTCTCATTGTGGTCAGCTTCGTCGACGTCAACACTCGAACCGCTCTTAGCGGCATGTTGAGCTTTGAGATCTTCGAGGCTCTCTTCGTTGAGTTCTTCGTCGGTTTTTCTCGGGGCGTCGTAATCGGTAGCCATTGCTTGCTCAAATCTCCTTATAGGACTTACTAGTTAGTTCCCTTATGAGGTCTAACGTGTCGCGAGGCTACTTTATGCCCGCGGCACGCCTAACACTGCCCCTATGTTTACCCGATGAGGCGCATATTTGTGGGATATGTGCGTGCATTTTTCACATATGTTGCTTGTGAGTATGCCAACACTTCAGGATCAGCAGCATTTTCTTTAATACGCGCCGGCACACCAACAGCCAAAGCGCCTGCCGGTACCACGGTTCCATATGTCACTACTGCGCCAGCGGCGACAAGGGCTCCCGTGTGAACAACCGCATTATGCAAGACCAGCGATCCAGAACCGACAAGTGCACCGTCATGAATTGTGCAACCTTCTAGATGGGCGTTGTGTCCAACTGTGCAATCGCTCCCAATCAGAGTAGGAATTTCTGCAGTGCAATGAATCGCGCTGCCATCTTGTATAGAAGTACGCTCGCCAACAACAATGCGATTGGAATCACCGCGAAGAACGGCACATGGCCAAATAGAAGCGAGCGCACCGATGGTGACATTGCCAATGATGACAGCATCTGGATGCACAAAAGCGTCTGGGTGAATCTGCGGCTCAACGTCTCCGAGTGCGTAGATAGGCATGATGCTCCTTCATAAATCGTTTACAAGTTGTCGCTGGCTGCGTCGTTCTGTTCCAAGAGTGCCACAAGTTGTTGATGCACTGCGGGTCCCGCTGCCACCAACATCTCTTCGCCCTCGGGTGCGCCAGACAAACCTGAGACGACTGCGCCGGCTTCACGAGCTATCAAGCCACCTGCAGCGTGATCCCACGGATTAACACCACGTTCGTAATACCCATCAAGGTCGCCACTGGCAACGCAACATAGATCAATTGCACACGAACCCATCCGTCTGATGTCGCGCACGCGCGGCAAAATCTGTGCAACAACACGACCTTGAGATTGACGCCGCTCAGCCGAATAACCAAACCCTGTACCCATAAGTGCTCGATCTAAGTTGGCACATTCGCTCACACCGAGACGCCGAGTAACACCGCCGGAGGTAACGAATGCTCCCTGACCGCGCGCCGCGAACCACAAGCTGTCCATACGAGGTGCATAGATTGCCCCGGCCACACCTTCGCGAGAGGCAGCATCGACCAAGGCAATAGACACACACCAAAACGGAAGGTCGTAAAGGTAGTTGACCGTCCCATCCAACGGGTCGACAACCCATTCGAGCCCGCTTGTGCCAACCTTGGCGGCGCCTTCTTCGCCCAAGATCCCATCCAGCGGCCTCATGGCCTCGATACGTTCAACGATGTGTCGTTCAGCCAACTGGTCCATGTGGGTCACAACATCAGTGGCGGTCGACTTGGTCGAAATCGTCAGCTCGTCGGGCCGATCGGCAAGTATGGCCCCCGTTGAAAGGGCAACCTCTATGGCGAAATGAACTTCAGGGATTTCGAGCACGGCATCGGCAGGCATAGTTCTATTCTGGTCCGCCGCGACAACAATCAACCCGATAGATACGACACACCACCCTAAAAGCCGTATTTTTGGGGGTTTTTCCGTCAGACTATAGACGCATCACTACCAGGAGGCATTTGTGCACGAGTTGGTCCTTGTCGGTCGTACCGACGACAACACCGGATTGATCTTCATGGATGAAGATGGTCAGGAATTTGTTGTTGCAATCGACGATCACATTCGCCGCAATATCAACGTGCCAACTCCACGCGACGATGCCGACCAGCCGTTTGGCGTCAGTCCGCGCGATATTCAATCACGTCTTCGTCGTGGCGAGACTGCTGCAAGCATTGCGTTCGAAGCTGGCGTAGATGAGGACCGTATTGCTCGATACGCAGGACCTGTTCTTGCCGAACGCGCACACATGGCTCAGCGTGCTGCAAACACCGCTATTCGTCGTCCACACAGTGAAATTCTGTTATCTGAAATTGTTGTTAACCAACTTGCACTTCGCGATGTTGACACTCTGTCACTCGTTTGGGATTCGTACCGACGTGAAGATGGTCGCTGGACAGTAACTGTGACGTGGCCAAGTGGCAGCGGTTCAGGAAGTGCTCAGTGGGTATTTGATCCAGCCGGTGGTTCGGTAGTAGCACTTGACGACGAAGCACGTTGGCTTTTTGAAGACGAAGTTGCACGCACGCAAACCGTCGCTGAGCCTGTTCAGGAAGTTCGTCCTCGCCTAGTTGGTTTGCCGACTGTTGCTGAGCCCGAAATTGATGTTGACGAGTATGTCGACGAAGATTTCCCCCAGGATTACAAAAATGATGACGATGCAATTGAGCCACCAGCGTGGGCGGGTCCTGGACAACCCACAATGCCTGTACAGGTAGCGCCTGCGCCGCCAGTTGATAATTCTCCGTCGTGGGACGACATCTTGTTCGGTCACCGCCCCGACGGCCAATAATCTTCACCTCCATCACGAAGGTTCAGTATGGCTAAAACACCTACACACGATTCCGGTCGCATCGTTGACATTGACGTTGCCGCAGAAATGCAGGGATCGTTCCTCGAGTACGCCTATTCAGTTATTTATTCACGAGCTTTGCCAGATGCACGTGACGGCCTGAAACCAGTTCAACGTCGAATTTTGCACACCATGGCGCAGATGAATCTGCGACCCGATAAGGGACATGTGAAGTGTGCTCGAGTTGTTGGTGAAGTGATGGGTAAGTTGCACCCGCACGGTGACACTGCAATTTACGATGCACTTGTCCGCATGGCTCAATCGTGGTCGCTGCGTTTACCGTTCGTAGACGGGCATGGAAATTTTGGATCGCTCGACGAAGGTCCAGCTGCTTACCGTTACACCGAGGCTCGTCTCGGCAGCCCCGCAATGGCGATGGTCGATTCACTTGACGAAGACACCGTGGATTTCACACCGAACTATGACGGTCGTGAGTTTGAACCATCAGTTTTGCCGTCGGCTATTCCGAATCTTTTGGTTAATGGCGCAAGTGGCATTGCCGTGGGCATGGCAACAAATATGGCTCCGCACAACCTGCGTGAAGTTGTTGCCGCTGCGTCTCACCTACTCGCTCAGCCAAAAGCGACTGTCGATGAATTGATGACATTTGTCCCGGGACCTGATCTACCCACAGGTGGAATCATCGTGGGACTCGATGGCATTCGTGATGCCTACACAACAGGTAAAGGCAGCTTCAAGGTTCGTGCGAAAGTCGACATCGAGCAAGTGTCGCCGCGACGTCAAGGCATCGTGGTGCGTGAACTTCCCTACCAAGTTGGTCCAGAACGTGTCATTGAACGCATTAAGGAACTGGTGACTTCAAAGAAGCTACAAGGAATCTCAAATGTTACGGACCTGACTGACTACGAATCTGGTCTGGAACTCGTGATCGAAATCAAGAGTGGATTCAATCCTGCGGCAGTACTTGAACAACTCTTCAAACTGACTCCATTGGAAGATTCCTTTCACATCAACAATGTTGCTTTGGTCAACGGTCAACCAATCACTCTCGGTCTTAAGGAATTACTGCAAGTATTTCTTGATCACCGCCTCGAAGTTGTCCGCAGGCGTTCTGAATTCCGACGAACAAAGGCGATGGACCGGCTTCATCTCGTAGATGGTTTGCTCGTTGCAATCCTGGACATTGACGAAGTCATTGCCGTCATTCGTTCAAGCGATGACACAGCCGCCGCACGCGAACGCTTAATGACGGTATTTGATCTCTCAGAGATTCAGACCAACTACATTCTGGAAATGCCACTACGTCGACTCACAAAATTTTCACGACTTGAACTCGAAACTGAACAAGGTGAACTCCAGCGCACAATTGCCGACTTAACTGACATCCTCGACAATCCCAAACGCCTGAAGAAGGTTGTCAACGACGAGCTCAATGACGTCGCAAAGATGTACGGCGATGAAAGGCGCACAGTTCTGCTCGACGGTGACGATGTCGTTTCAGCTGCTCTTGCCGTTCCCCTCGAGGTCGAGGACGACCCTTGCTTTGCGGTGATGTCGGCTAGTGGTCTCATAGCCCGCACCATGAATACAGATGACCTTGCATTCGGGCCAAAGCGCGCTAATCACGACACGATTCGCAGCGCAATCCAAACCACGGCACGCGCTGACATTGGTGTCATCACTTCAGCTGGTCGCGTATTGCGACTCAGCGTTGTCGGTTTGCCCACAGTGCCGGACAATACAAAATTCAGCGCTGCCGGTGGCGCCGCTCTGAAAGAGTTCCTCACCCTAGACAAAAATGAGCGACCCATCGGCTTGATGGCTCTCGATGCAAATGAGTCGACAGTATTCTTGGCCACTGCCCAGGGCACAGTGAAGCGTGTTACTCACGATGTCCCATCGACCGCAGGTGACTGGTCCATCATTCGTCTCGACGACAACGACTTCATCGTCGGTGCACAGCAGGTCGCACACAATGATGGTGAAGCAGTCTTGATTACTGACGACGCCCAGTTATTGCGCTTCGACGCATCGGGCGTGCGCGCCACAGGTCGCGCAGCAGGCGGAGTGGCTGGCATTCGACTTTCGGATGGCGCCGCGGTAATCAGTGCCCAGATCGTTCTTGCGGGTGAAAATGTTTTTGTGGCAACTGTTGCAGGTGAATCCGGTGCACTGCCCGGCACCGCATCACACACCGTGAAAATTACTGCACTTGATGAATTCCCCGCCAAAGGACGAGCCACCGGTGGCGTGCGCTGTCACAAGTTCCTTAAGGGCGAAGACATGCTTGTCGCTGCCACAGCAGGACGCGCACCTATCCACGCGTGTGGATCCACTGGAGCGGCCGTTGATGTCCCTGAAGCCAATGGCAAACGTGACGGCTCAGGAACAAAGCTGACAAAACCAATTGCCTTTATCTTCAGCGCACCACGCGTCTAACGGATACGGTGAAGGCGTGAGCGAAACAGACGTCTTAATCATTGGTGCCGGCCCTGCTGGGCTCTATGCGGCTTACTACGCCGGCTTTCGTGGGTTCACAGTCACAGTCCTGGACGTACTGCCAGAACCAGGCGGTCAAATCACCGCGATGTACCCCGAAAAAATGATTTTTGACGTCGCAGGGTTTCCCGCAATTAAGGGTCGCGACTTAGTCGAAGGACTGCTTGCCCAAGCCAACAACTTCTCGCCCACCTACGTGCTTGGTGAACGAGCCGAGCAAGTCACTCACACCGACGGTTCTCATGTGACAGTTACCACCGACAAGGGGACAGTGATTGTTGCTAAAGCTGTTGTCATCACCGGTGGAATTGGTTCCTTCACTCCGCGCGAGCTCCCCACTGGTTCGGAATTCATCGGTCGGGGTTTGGTGTACTTCGTTCCCCGCCTCGAGGAACATCGCGGCAAAGACATCGTTATCGTCGGCGGTGGTGACTCTGCTTTCGACTGGGCATTCTCATTGCATGGCATTGCAAACTCAATCAAGATTGTGCATCGCAGAGATGCTTTCCGCGCACATGCAGCAACCGTTGACCAGGTTCGTGAACTTGGTATTGAACTAATCATCAACAGCGAAGTGTCGGCAGTAACAGGCACCGATCACATTGAATCCGTCACAATCACAAACAAGGACTCTGGTAACGAGCGCGTTCTACCTGCGCAAACACTCGTGGCTGCGCTTGGATTCGTGGCGAACATCGGGCCTATCTCTGACTGGGGTTTGAACCTGGAGAAACGCCACATTGTCGTAGACACACACATGCGGACCAATCAGCCGAGGATTTTTGCCGCTGGTGACATTGCGACATATCCAGGCAAAGTAGCGCTAATCAGTGTTGGTTTTGGTGAAGCTGCTACTGCAATCAACAATGCGGTACCCGATATCGACCCAGCACAAGGCGTATTTCCTGGCCACTCAAGTGGTGGGGCAGAATAGACCTGTGACTCAGAACCCCGGTTTTCCACTCGACGTTTTTCATGATGTCGTTAGCGCCAATTCAGTCTTTGCCGAAAAGTTCTCTGATGAGCATCTGACCGGCACCGCCAATAAAGGCCTCGCCATCATCACATGCATGGATTCCCGAATCAGCCCGCTGGCAATTGTCGGTATGCAGCCTGGTGACGTGAAGATCCTTCGTAATGCAGGCGCTCGAGTCACGGACGACGTCCTGCGTACTCTCGTGCTGGCAACATTCCTCCTTGGTGTGAACCGTGTTTTAGTGATGCCTCACACCGACTGCAGGATGGCAAGTGCGACCGAAGCTGAGCTCCACCAGATCATTATCGACGAGTACGGCGTTGATACCCGTAGCGTGGAATTCCGCACTGAAGCCGACCAATTGTCTGCTCTTGAAATGGATGTCACCAGAATCCGCACGTACCCACTTTTGGCTAACGGCATTTCGGTTGGTGGCGCAATCTACGACGTGCATACTGGTCAACTCTCACCAATCGATATCTAAATTGCGTTAAGCGTCGATTCGCGACCGATCAAGCTGCGCGGCGCCTTCGATAATGAACTCCTTACGCGGAGCCACATCATTACCCATCAATAATTCAAAGACAGCATCGCCAGCTGCGGCGTCCTCAACCGTAATGCGACGCAGCGTGCGCTTAGTCGGATCCATGGTGGTTTCACGTAGTTGGACAGCATCCATCTCGCCAAGGCCCTTGTAACGCTGCACTGGCTCTTTCCAGCGGCGTCCTGCCTTTGTGAGATCTTCGAGCGTGGACTTCATTTCAGCATCACTGTAGGTGTAGATGACTTCCCCACCCTTTTTGCCAGAACCCACCACTTCAATTCGGTGCAGCGGCGGAACAGCGGCATAGACCCGTCCATTTGCGAGCAAGTCAGGCAAATAGCGATGGAACAATGTCAATAAAAGCGTCCGGATGTGTGCACCATCAACATCAGCGTCAGCCAAGATGATGATTTTGTTGTATCGCACTGAATCCAACTCAAATGATCGACCGGACCCAGCACCGATCACTTGCAGGATCGAAGCGCACTCCGTGTTCTTAAGCATGTCGGCTAGCGAAGCCTTTTGAACGTTCAGAATTTTTCCACGAATCGGCAACAATGCCTGGAACTCTGAGTTACGCGCTGTCTTTGCCGTACCTAACGCGCTGTCACCTTCAACAATGAACAGCTCTGTGCGCTCCGGATCTTCACTACGGCAGTCCTTCAACTTGGCGGGCAAGGTTGAAGACTCAAGTGCAGTTTTGCGTCGTTGTGTATCACGATGATGACGCGCTGCGATACGCGCACGAGAAGCATTCGCAACCTTTTCTAGGACTGCGCGAGTGGCTGGCTTTGCTCCCCGCGGTGGATTGGTGAACCAATTGGTTAGTTCCTTGGTGACAACGTTAGACACAATCTTGGTCGCAGCCGGTGTACCCAGAATCTCTTTCGTCTGGCCCTCAAACTGTGGCTCGGCTACGCGAACGGTGACGACAGCTGTCATACCTTCCTGAACGTCTTCCTTCGTAACCGCGTCTTCACCGGCCTTGAGCAACCGCTGGGCCTTTAACTGATCGTTGACTACCTTGACCAGCGCACGATCAAAACCTGATACGTGTGTTCCACCCTTAGGCGTAGAAATGATGTTGACATACGACTGCACTGTTGTGTCATAGGTGCTGTTCCACAGAACCGCAATGTCAACACCCATGTCACGTTCCACATTTTGTGGCGACATGTGGCCCTTGTCATCAAGAACTGGAACTGTTTCCTGAAAATGACCACTGCCGGTCAATCGCACGATTGGTGTAACCGGTTCACCTGTTGACAGAAACTCCGCAAACTCAGAAATGCCGCCTGCGTGAATGAACTCGACAGTCTGGTCTTCCT
>CANGDT010000002.1 GCA_947452755.1 Actinomycetota bacterium | reverse complement strand
GCGTGGTTGGTGTCCTGGTATTCATCAACGAGTACATGGCGGAACTTACGGTGATAGTACTCGGCCACATCCGGAAACATCTGGAGTAAAGCAACCGTGTGACCAATCAGGTCGTCAAAGTCCACGGCACTGGCACGTAAGAGGCGGCGTTGGTATTCGCCATACGCTTGGGCGACGATTTCTTCGTTTGGAGTCGCGGCCTTGGCCATGGCCGACTCGTAATCAATCAATTCGTTCTTCAGATTGCTGATCTGTCCAAGCAAGAACTTTGCGCTGTACGTCTTGCTATCGATATTCAATTCTTTACTGACCAGGGTCAACAGCCGCACCGAATCTTGGGTGTCATAAATACTGAATGACTGCTTCAACCCGAGTCGAGTACCTTCAGAGCGAAGAATACGCACACAGGCAGAGTGAAACGTTGAAACCCACATTGCGCGGGCACGCGGACCCACTATGTCGGCTACTCGCTCTTTCATTTCGTTAGCAGCTTTGTTAGTAAATGTAATTGCTAACACTTCACCTGGCGACGCATTTCGCTCTGCCAATAAATACGCAATCCGTCGTGTCAAAACTCGTGTTTTGCCTGAACCAGCACCTGCAACGACCAATAACGGCGCACCCGCATGAGTTACTGCCTGGCGTTGTGGTTCGTTGAGGTCATCTAAGAGGGCTGCATGGGCTTCGGGCACAACGCAATTCTAGGCAGTACCTGCGACACTGCTGCAGGCGGCAAGACTAAGTCAGTCATCGTAGGCTTGTGGACATGTCTGAACAGAAATCACCGGCAATTCCCGAAGGCGTTGAGCGCGTCGTTGTAGTCACCGCACACCCCGATGATGTCGACTTTGGCGCCGCCGGAACTATCAGCACACTCACCGAGGCAGGAATCCACGTCACGTACTGCATTTGCACCGATGGTGACGCGGGTGGATTTGATGACAGCACGGACCGAACTGAAATTCCAAGTATTCGTCGTGCCGAACAAACCGCTGCCGCTAAACATTCGGGGGTAGAAAATATTATTTTTCTCGGCTATTCCGATGGTTACCTCGAACCTAATCACGACGTCCAACGCGATATCGTTCGCGTACTTCGCACCGTGAAACCCCAGCTTGTCATTACCCAAACACCGGAACGCAACTGGGATCGGTTACCGGCAACACACCCCGACCACATGGCTGCCGGCGAAGCTACAACGCGTGCACTGTATCCAGCGGTACGTAACCCATACGCATATCCCGAGCTTCGAAACGATGAAGGGCTCGAAGCCTGGACCGTTTCATGGTTGTGGCTGATGGGCGATTCGAATCCAAATCACTGGGTTGACATCACTGACTACTTCGAGCGCAAATTGCATTCGTTAATTGCGCATCAAAGCCAAACTTCACACATGGAATCTCTTGAAGAGATGTTGCGTGGTTGGGGTGGAATGCAGGCTGCCGCAGCTGGCTTCGCCGAAGGGCGACTGGCCGAAGCTTTTCGCCAAATCAAACTGCCCGACTAACAGTTACTGAGCCACCAGTTCAGCGGGTATTCAATACGACGAGACCAGGCAAGTTCATTGTGGTCCGTGCCATCAAAAATGTGCGCCTGGAAATCAACATCTCGGGTGTAACCCTTACTGAGCAATGCGGCGATCACATCCCGATGGGGTTGTTCGTACTGGCTATCGAGATTGATACTTCCGCGGTCCGTCCATACAAAGTGCGATCCGGGTGAGGGCAACAAGTCAACCAAACTAGGAACAAATGCAGGGTCCCAGAAAGCCACATGGGTTGATAGGCATAACGCGGCACCGTACACATCTGGGTGCTTTGCCATTCCATAAAGACTCGCGAGTCCACCCATACTCGAACCCATAATCGCAGTGCGGCGTCGATCTAGAGACACGCCATATTTGTTGGCGACGGTAGGAACAATTTCTTCAGCAAGCAAGGACTGGTAACGGTTACCAGCAAGTTGTTCCACCTGAAATTCGGCTTTGTCCATCATCTGGTAAAGGTCAGGGTTCGCCACCAGCAAGTCTTGCGGCGCAAGCTCGTACATGCGTGATTTATCAAACGCGTGTTCACCGCGAAGCCCCCACACTGCGACAACAATAGGCATACAATCGGCGACAATGCGACCGTGGGCTATAGCTTGCAGAATTCCCCAGGTTTGATTGTGAAACGTGTATTCGGGATAGAAAATATTTTCGCCATCATGCATGACCAAGATGGGTGTCCCCGACGAAACTTCGTCGGGGATCCACACATCTACTCGATGATTACCAATGTCGGTAGTCTCGATGCGCCCACCCGCTTCTAGCAAGAATGGCGCTATTTCTTCGGTCGGCACGCTATCGAGCGACAACTAGTGTGCTCGCGGCTGGCACGATAATGACCTTCGTATTCTTGAAGGTTTTGATTGCCTTGGTGCTCGCCGATGATGCGTAAACATACGCACTCCACGTTGCCTTCACCGGCAACGTGATTCGGCGATCCACATCACTGGTGTTATGCACAACAACAATCTGCTTCCACTTGTCACCAACAGCTGTACCGTTCAAGGTGTACCCGATCATGTCATCAGAAGTTGTCATGAATTTGAGATTCGCCTTGATCTTATTCGTGGTGTCCATGCGGAACGCAGGGTGAGCCTTGCGAATTGCATAAAGACCTGCGTAGTAGTTCACCGTCACAGCATTCGCCAAACGAGTTGTGTACTTCAATGAGTTCACAGCGTCTGGAGCGTTGTAACTATTTCCATCGCCATTCTTTGTGCGCAAGAATTCCTGGCCAGCCTGCTGAAATGGCATGCCTTGGGCAAGGATTGGAATCGAACCAGCAAGGCGGACAATGTCTGCGGTTGTGGCCGTACCTGTGTAACTTGCATGCACCTTGTCATACAACGTCCAGTTGTCATGCGACTCAACGTAATTCACTGACTGACCCGGTTCAGCGGTTGTGTAATTAGGATAAATGGTTGAACTGAAGTTCACATTGCCAGTGATGCCAGCCTGAACACTGTTCTTTGAATACGTCAGACCAGTTGCCCAACCGCGTTCCAAAGCCGAATTCCAGCCGCCCTTGATGCCATCGCGGATTTGGTCGTTGAATGCGCCGACACCTGGAATCTGAGCCAAGTTGTCTTGCATTGCACGTTGATCGGACGGAAGGACATCACCCATATTCCAACCTTCACCAAACAGCAAAGCCTTGGAATCAATTGAGCTGCGAATACCTTGCATGGTCGTGACATCAATGATTCCCATCTGGTCGAAACGGAATCCGTCCATGTGGTACTCATCAGTCCAGAACTTCACTGAGTCCTGAATGAACTTGCGCACCATTGGACGTTCGGTGGCCATCTCATTACCCATGCCTGTTCCATTGGCAAGCGTGCCGTCTGGTTCAGTGCGGTAGAAATAGCCAGGAACAATCAACTGTTCGCTGTATCCGGTTGCCGAGGCAACGTGTGGGTATACAACATCCATAATTACGCGCAAACCATTTGTATGCATGGCCTGAACCGCTGTCTTGAGTTCAGTGATGCGTGCGATTGGATCAGCTGGATTGGTTGAGTACGAACCTTCTGGAACGTTGAAGTTCTGTGGGTCATAACCCCAGTTGAACTGTGTCGAAAGATCGCCGGTTTCATCGACTGAGCTGTAGTCATAGACCGGCAACAATTCAACGTGAGACACACCAAGTTGCTTGATAGCGCTCAAGCCGGTGTTCGTCGTTGTTGTGACTGTCTTTGTGACCCTCTTCTTTTTGACAATCACGGTTGTCTTTGTTGTCTTTGAATACTTCGTATTCAGATCAGCAAAGGCAAGGAACTTGCCACGATGCGCGGTTGGAATGTTGCTTGACGAGTTGACCGACAAGTCACGCACGTGAATTTCGTAAACAGTCGCGTCAACGGCCTTTCCACTGAACGCAGGCTTGGTGTCATTCCAGACTGTTGGGTTTGTGCGGGAAAGATCAACGACTACACCACGGTGCCCATTTGGAATTGCTGCGCGCGCATAAGGATCGATGGCGTAGTTTGTCACGCCACCAACCTCGACCTTGTACATGTAGACAGTGCCATGCTGGTCGCCATCAATGGATGCTGTCCACGTTCCCTGAGTTGACTGGGTCATGGGATGTTCAATTCCGCTTGCATCAACCGTGATGAGGTCAGCTGCATTCGTAATTGCGTTTCCGAATGTCACAAGTGACACCGCAGTTGCAGTCGGTGCCCATACGCGGAATGCGGTGTTCGCCTGGGTATAGGTCGCCCCTAGGTCATCGCCCGCGTAGGTGTATTGATCGCTGAATTGCTGAGATCCGTAAATCGATCCAACAACAACTGGGCTAGAACCAAAGCCTGTTTCGATGCTTCCGGTCACACTTGCCGATGCAATGTTTGCATTAGTGATCGCAACAGTGAACGAATGATCCACCGCATTGACGGCTTTTACCTTGAGCACACCATCAAACGGCACACCCACACCAGAAACAATGACGTGTTGGCCTACGGACATCGTGTCGGCCGCAGAAGTGGCAAGTGTCGCAATGTTGCTTGTTAATGCTGCATTAGTGACATCCGCCGTACGGGTGTGGCTAACTGTGTAACGTGCGTCCAGTGCCATGTCAGAAGCCAAATTGAGGGTGACAACTTTTGTGGTCTTCAGAGTCTTGAGGCGTGCAGGAGTTAGTGACGTCACTTCGATTGTGTTTGTGCCGTCAGAAACGGTCCATCCCTGTGCACCAGATCCCCCAATGACACCATTGAATTGCTCACTCAGCGTGACATTGATCTTGCGGTAGTCATCCATAGTCGCGCCAAGAACTTCAGCACAGAAACATGGAATCGTTTCGTATACCTTTGAAAGGCCCTGTGCTAAATAAATATCTGTTGTGCCACTCTCATTAAAGTTTGTAACGAAACGGTCTGCACCAACATCCTTGGTCCAGTCATCTTGACGAACGATGAAGCCGAGTTTCTTAATGTCTTGAATGTCGTGCAAGTGCAAAGTTAAGGTCTTGCCATATGAATCTGTGCCGGTAAAAAGATTGCGAGCAACTTGCAAGGTGCCAGCTACGGTGCTTCCTGGAATACCATGTGCCGTGTTGCAGGCATCATTGGCGCAATCGGGCAACCAGATCCACATATTCCAACCGTCATAGTCAGCGCTCGTACGCTTGTAGTGGAATGTGACGGTGTGATCGCCACTCACGCTCGCTTGAGCTGGTGACACGCTTGGGACTGCTAGATACCCGCCAATCAATAAGAAGGCCGATACCAAACTCACGAAAAGTCGTGTGAATTTGTTGGATTGTTTCATTGCAGTCCCCTTTGAGGAATTTCTTTGAATGTGGTGAATCTAATGGCTTTCAAGTCTTCTTTAGATACTAAATCTCTTACCCGCGCGATAGAACCTAAAACCCTATGTAATAGGTAACGTTATGAAACACGCCAAATGCCACTACCGGCTTCTGGAATCTCTATTTCTAGGGAATTTTCTGCAAGTGAGGCGGAAAATCCAAAAATCCCCGTTACATCCTTGATTTCCAGCCACTGTGCATCCAATGTCATGTTGGCGGCAGATGAGCGCGCACAAACTACAAGGTAGCGCTCAGAGTCATCTTCACGGAGATAGGCAAGAACATCATCTGAGACATGCACTATGCGAAGTCCGCCATCGGCCAGTGCTGAACTATTGGTCCGTAATGCAATGAGTTGCTTGTACGTTGCCAGAACTTCAGCGTCCCAACTTCCATGATCGGTCCACGGGTATGGCGAGCGCGAATCCTCTCCCCACATTCCGCGTGCGCCAATTTCGTCGCCTGCAAATAACATAACCGAGCCTGGCATCGTAAAGGCCAGCGTTGCCGCAGCAATCTGACGTTCAGCAGTGTCAACGACTGAACGTATGCGGGGGGAATCATGACTGCTCAGCAAGTTCCAAGACGAACTGAAACTCTGCCATGGCATGCGGGACGAAAATGAACGTGCAACCTCTAGCATTCTTTCGGCAGGCAAACTTGGCATGATTCCAAATGGCACCTTTGACCAATCTGCAACACTCACGTTCACGTGTTGTGGAGCAACGAGCCAGTTGCACACTGGGTTACGGAACGACGTGTAGTTCATGTTGCCCTGCCAGCCGTCGCCGTCCAAGTCGCCACCAGCATCATGATTGTGTTCGCCGATTAAAATTTTGTCGGCACCTTCGGCGAGGACTGCCTGACGAGCGAGGCGAGCGACCTCATGGGTCATGTCGAGTGCACCAAGACGTCCCGACATATTTGCCACGTCAACGCGCCAACCATCCAAGTTGAATGGCGCCTTCAACCATTTGCGAAGAACACTGTTTTCGCCAGTAATCATTGCTTCACGGAAATTTTCAGATGCGTAATTGAACTTTGGAAGCGACTTAACTCCGATCCAACTTTCATACCCATGTTCGAGTGAGTCATCAAAGATGTAGAAGTCGCGAGTCTTTTCGTCACCCGCTTGCGCACTAACAAACCATTCGTGTTTATCGCCTGAATGGTTCAACGTAATATCGCCAATGACCTTGAGACCACGCGCATGCGCAGCTTCAACGAGTGCGATAAGTGCTTCATCTCCGCCCAACAACGGATCAACACAATCAAAGTTTGATGCGTCGTAGCGGTGCAATGAACCGGCTGGGAAGAATGGCGTGAAATAAAGAGCATTAACACCGAGCGCCACGATGTCGTCAAGGTGTTCGATGACTCCCCAGAAATCTCCACCAAAATATTCAAAGGACGTATTTGGACCACGACCTTCTGGCCACTGATCCCAGGTGCGCGGCACCGCCCATTCGGGGACATCGTAAGTATGATCCGACTTTGCAAAGCGATCCGGGAAAATTTGATAGAACACTGTTGACCGAGCCCACTGTGCGATGGGATCAAAGACTGTTAGCGCAAAGTCACTGGAGTCATTTATGTCATGGTCATTCCAACCCATTTGATTGACCCAGCCGTAACCAACATTTCCGCCCGAAACTAACCAGCGGTAATTTGTCCGCGGATTATGTAAGAGCAGATCCGCGGCGTACCAATGATCACGACCCGCAATGGTCGCACGAGTGACTTTCTTCGCCGAGACCGAGACAGGCTCGCCGTCGCGCACAGAACGCAGCAACACCACCTCTGGGGCGAGATCCTGCGGCACACGTAAATAAACAGTGACAGTTTCACCAAGTTGTGGATTTACATTGTCAACGTAGAGCGCAGAGCCGTCGTGATGAATGCGGGAGACTGACAACATCAGCCCTTCACAGAACCTGATGCCAAACCCTCAACGATAAAGCGCTGGAGCAACTGGAACAGGATCACAACTGGAATCGCGGCTAGTAACGCACCGGCAGCAAAAACGCCCCAGTTTGTTTCGTACTTTCCGCTGACCAAACCGTGCAAACCAACCGCTAACGTAGTGTCTTCGGTCTTAGTCAGGAAGATGCTCGCCAACACGAAGTCGTTCATCAACCCGATAAACGCCAAAAGTGCAACCACAGCGAGAATCGGCGCGGCCAAAGGCATGATGATCTTAAAGAAGATTTGATTGGCGCTTGCGCCGTCAACCGTGGCCGCTTCGTCTAGTTCACGTGGAATCGTGTCAAAGAAGCCCTTGATCAGATATGTGTTGTAGCCCATTGAACCACCGAGGTACACCAGAATCAGACCTGCAAATGTTCCGATACCAAGCGCAGGAACAATATCTGACACTTTGCTCATGAACAGGAAGATGGCAACCAACGACAAGAGCTGCGGGAACATCTGCAGCAGCAAAAGTCCACCAAGGCTCATGCGGCGACCCTTGAACTTAATCCGGCTGAATGCGTATGCAGACATCGTTCCGATCATGACCTGGAATACGGCGGCGATGCTGGAAACCATCAGAGAGTTCTTGTACCAACGCAGGTACGGATAATCAGGGTTGTTGAACAGGGTGCGGAAATTATCTAGACCCAACATATCTTTGGAAAGACTCACAGTCGCCAAGCCACCTGTTGGATTGAGAGCCGAAAGGATGATCCATACCAATGGTGCAAGGGCAAACAGAATGGCAATCAATGCCACCAAATAGCGCCACCACAGGCGGTCGCGCTTCAACTTGCGCTTCTTTTGCTTCACAGCTCGATGCGTTCCTACGCTAGTCATCTCTATGTGTCCTAACTCAGATTCTCAAGTGCACGTGTGCGAGTGAACGAAATTGTGGACACTGTCGCCACAATGAAGAAGATCAAGATTGAAATCGCACAAGCTAAGCCGTAATCATTTCCATGGCCTGCCCCGAACGCCAACTTGTAGGTGTAGCTAATCAAGATGTCTGTTGCGCCTGCAATTGGTGAATCTTCCATCGCCGGTCCACCGCCAGTCAACAGGTAGATGCCGCCGAAATTGTTGAAGTTGTAGGCAAAGGAGCCAATCAGCAAAGGTGTTACCGAAACCATCAACAGCGGCAACTTAATCTTCATCAAAATCTGTCGTGGTTTGGCACCGTCAACCGAAGCGGCTTCCGCAAGTTCCGCCGGAATAGATTGGATTGCACCGGTGGTAATCAAGAACATGTATGGGAATCCAAGCCACAGCTGAACCAGCAAAGTCGCTACCTTCGCCCAGAACGGATCAGTAAGCCATGGGATGTGACTTCCGAAGACCTGATTGATCGCGCCAAAGTCATCATTCAGCAAACCGGCCCAAATCAACACTGACAAGAAGCCCGGCATCGCGTACGGCAAAATCAAAATTGAGCGCAGAGCCTTGCGACCCTTAATACGCGGATGGTTCAGAATCAACGCCAACGCAAGACCCAGAATAAACGTGATGACGACCGACAAGAATGCGTAAATAAATGTCCACACTAAAACGCGAACAAATGGCCCGCGAATCGTGTTGTCATTGAGAATTGCTCGGAAATTTTGAAATCCAACCGCGACATGCCAGCCCGGTGTCAGCATCGTTCCGTCTGGTGCATAGAACGCACCCTGCTTTTCCGTGTACACGTCACCGGTTGTTGTGTCCGTCAAAATATTCTTAGCCGAATCGTACTTAAGCAAACTTTGGGACTCGGCCGCCGAATCAACACCGATAGGTGCCATGAAGTGGCCATCGCCCATTGGAGATCTGAAATTCGCTAATGTATCGCCGAGGTTGAGGGCTTCATCGCCGGTGTAAGCCTTCCATCCTGCAATCGCAAGCGGTTTTCCATCGGCATCAACTTGGCCGTCTTTAACGGCGCTGAGTCCCCCGGACGTTGCGAGTTGCACCTCGCCGGTTTCGACATCGGCGATAAGTAACGCCATGGTTTGACCCTTGTGCACGACGGTCATCAAATATTCAGGACTTCCGTCCACCTGCACAATGGTGTTACTCATAATTCGAGTAATGGCCTCAGGCTTACTTAAGTAGTGTTCGGTCGAATAGTTTGTAAATGCGGTGCTCGCAGTGAAAATTACTGGATAGACCTGGAAGATTAGCAAAAGGATTGTGCCAGGAATCAACCATCGGGATGCTCGGCTGCGCTTGGAAAGGTAAACATAATTTATTGCCAACGTGGCAACTGCCAAAACGCCAAGGGCGAGGTAGTTGTGCATTGCGAGGAGAAAAGTTCCGGCCCACAAAGACGTCGCATCGACAAATCCGAGCAACAGAATCTTGATTAGAATGCCTAGCACTTTTCCCTCTTCACACTTAGATTTCGATATTACTTAACGCTCAAGTGGAGTGGATGCATCAGAACCGCATCCACTCCACTGTGAACATTTTCGTGCACTAACGAATGTTAGTGACCGCTCTTCATCGCTGCCGAAGCTGTCTTGAAGCGGGCCACAGCCTTTGGCTTTGCAACAGTTGGCTTCCATGCTGTTGCGACATCGCTCCAGAACAGACCCATCTGTGGAATCGATGGCATTGGAATACCACCGATACCTGCGGCAAGGAAAGCGCTGCTGTCTTCGTCGCGGAATGAGGCACGGGCCTTCATGTTTGCTGGTGTACGAATCAAGGAGTTGCTAAGGAGCAATTGAGCATCCTTGCGAGCAAGACCATTGATACCTGTAAGTACTGTCAATGCAGCTGTTTTGTTGTCATGCTTTGCAGGTGAAGCCCACTTCGTCAACATCATGCCCTGAACACCATAGAAAGGCACTGACTTAATGCCAGGAACGATGGTGGGGAATGCGCTGATTGCGTAGTTCACATTTGCAAGACGCAACTTGTCAAGATTCCATGGTCCTGTGATCAAGTATGGGATCTTTCCAGCAATGAAGTCAGATTCTGACTGAGCGCCGGTGACGTTGGCATTGATGAGCTTCTTTGAATACCAGGTATCAATCTGTGGTGCATTCTTGATGAACTTTGCGTTTGCAACACCGATATCTGTTGGCTTCCAAGCGCCTGCTTTGCCGCCGAAAACATATCCGCCCAATCCGGAGAACAGTGGATACATGTGGTACGCATCGCCAGGTGATACACCGAGCGTGTACTTCGCGGTCTTGTGACCCTTGATGAACTTTGCACTGTCAGCGAGCATTGCTGTCATTGTGGCTGGTGCTTTTGGAACAAACTTCACGTTACGGAACAACGCAATGTTTTCAACCGTCATCGGCAGGCAGTAAGTGCCACCGCCCTGAAGTGTGCAAGCTTGCTTGTCGCGTGCGTCAAACTCCGACTTATTAGTGATGGTGAATGACTGGATAGTTCCTGTTGACTGCAATGAACCAATTTGATCATGAGCGCTGAGGAACAAATCAGGTGCATCGATATCAGCAACAGTTGCAAGCTTGTCCTTGCCGCCATCCTTACCAATGACTGTCACACAGATTGAGGTTGACTTGCGGTTAAACACAAGTGCCCATGCCTTGTATGCCTGAGCACGGTCAAGGTCAGTCCAGATCAAGACGTCAGTGTTATTGGATTCACATCCATTAGCAGCGTTCGCCGGTGCAACGGCGACGGTAGCCGACGCTAGAAGTGCAGTAATTACTGCTCCAGCGAGGCCCACTAGTTTGCGGTTCATTTTTCCTCCAGTGTTTAAACTGCTTCACCTTGGCAGTGAATCAGTCTTCTTCAGTTAAGTTCTTAAATTTTTGATGTCTTGCGACTTTTTCCTTGTGTGGGGCCGAGCTGAGCCTCAACCCCACACGAAAGAATGTTCGTTCGTTCACTATTACTTAGTTTTGACTACTTAGTAATAGTGATCGAGCGTCGAGCTGTTACTGCCTGGACAGTGCTGCTACCACGCTGGATTGCGCTGAGCTTGCAAGCACCAGGCTTGAGAGCCTTAACTTTGCCTGAAGCTACCGAGCAGATTGATGGGGTCAGGCTTGTCCACTTGATAACCAAGTTGCGGCTTGACTTGGCAGGAAGTACTGCGGTCTTGCCCTTCTTGAGTTTGGTAGCCGTCGCCTTGATTGACTGAAGCGACTTCTGCGGTGCTTCGAGCTCTGGCGCAGTGGTGTACACGTAGTTCTTCCCCTGGACAATCCACACTTCAGTTTGTCCTTCACTGAGCAAGGTGATTTCGCGATTTCCTGCATCCTGTCCGCGGTTAGCTTCGCTAGCTGCAATGTCCTTGTGAGCTACGTTCCAATCACTTGAATCGCGGAACAGCACGCTGTAGGTCGTCAGCGGCGGGTTGTCGCTTGGGTACTCGACACAAGCGAACTTGCCGAAATCATCGGTGCCAATGAAATCTGACTCAGCACCACTCTGCGTGCCGCCCCAATGCCAAATATTCCAACCGGTGTAAGCGCCGTCGCGATGGTAGTGAACCTTCAACGCAGAACGGGCACCGGTTGCTGGGGTTCCGTAATCAATCTTGCCGTCACCATTTACAGCTTGCGTACCGCCAACCGCCGTTGTGTCAACAAGCCAAATATCCGCAGTACGAGCAGCGATGCTGGCGTTGTCAGCCACAGTCGGCACTGTGGGCAGTGAAGCCGATAAATCAATCGTCTGTAAAGCAAAATCATTCGCAGATGTGCTCTTGCGAACGAGGTAGCCGATGGTTGGATCTGTTACTGAGTCCGGAACCATCATCGTTGCAACCTTGCCGTAGCAGTCGCTGCTAGAAAAGTCGACAGTGGATGCGGGATCGGTGAACCATGTGTACACATTCCATCCGGTGTAGTCACCATCGGTACGCGAGTAGTGAATGTTGACAAATCGCGTCGTGAAAGGGTTGTAGGTGTAAATCTTTTCTTCACCCTGAACCAACCACACTTCTGTGTCACCAGTTGCATTGATATTGATAAAGCGATCTCCGCCAGAACCAGCAGCGGTGCTTACGTCTTCTTTATACGACCAACCTGAGCCAAGACGAGTGATGATTCCACCCTTTGCCTTAGTTGCACCCGTGATGTCCCATTGCGCGTAAACGCCATAGTCATCTGTCTGGTCAAATGAAGGATTGCTTGGGACGCCACTTCCGTAGTCCCACATCCACAAATTCACGCCTTCATAAAGGTCATTGGGATCTTCTTGCATACCTGCAGGATGCGCTGCACTTAGGTGCGAACGGTGCAAGTGGACGGTCAATGTGCGCGTACCAGCAGCTTGTGCAGGTGATGCAGCGGCAAACGAGCTTGCGAGCATCAGTGCCACAACGAGGCCTGCTACACGCTTTACGCTCTTGCTCAAATTCTTCATTTATTTCTTCCTTTGCTCAGTAATCACAAGAAGACAAGCGAAAGCACACATCGCTCGTGAATTGACTTTAAGCAGAAAAGCGCAGAATTTCGCCTGTTTAACCAATTCTCAGCGCTATTTTGCCCATTCGTTATGGATGCGCATTTTGTTACATTTCGCTAAACAAGGGGCAAACACTTGGGGCATAAGGACATGACCACTTTCCAGCCCCTGAGCGGTACCCCGTGAACTTTTCAGACCCATAAACGTGAAGCTGGCCCCCACCAAGCGGTAAGGACCAGCCCAAAAAAACCTGAAAGTCAGGTCAACAACTTAGCCGTGTGGCATCAACGCGATGATCAAGTTGGCGACAGTCAGAACACCAGAAGCAAGCCACAGTTTCTTGGTATCGCCCTTAACGTTGCGGCCAAGTAATACAACGGCAAGCAACGCCAACGCGATAAGGAACTTCACACCAACCCAACCCGAACTAAATGCTTCACCCGAATCGGATTTATGTACCGCAACCATAATTGGCCCGGTCACAACTTGAACGATTGCACCATACAACTGCGTGACATGGATACCTTTAGTTTCCTTCGACATCTGGCTGAAGAAGCCGTGAAGCAACGCGGCAATACCCGCCATATGAATCGCAAAAACAATCCAGAACCCAATATTGTTATTCATCTATTCGCTACTCCCACTCGATATTTACTGCGAATGGGAATTACTCCCACTCGATATTCATTCCGAGCAGGAATTACTCCCACTCGATCGTGCCAGGCGGCTTACTCGTCACATCTAGTACAACACGATTTACTTCACGAACCTCGTTAGTAATACGTGTCGAAATTTTTGCTAATACGTCATAAGGCAAACGAGTCCAGTCCGCAGTCATTGCGTCTTCACTCGACACTGGACGCAACACAATCGGATGACCGTATGTGCGACCATCGCCTTGAACACCTACGCTGCGCACGTCAGCAAGTAAAACGACTGGGAACTGCCAGATTGAAGCATCTAGTCCAGCGATCGTGGTTTCTTCACGAACGATTGCATCGGCTGCCCGCAGAATGTCCAGACGGTCTTTCGACACCGCACCGACAATACGAATACCCAACCCTGGACCAGGGAACGGGTGACGCATCACCATTGCTTCAGGCAGCCCAAGTTCACGACCGACCGCGCGAACTTCATCTTTAAACAACTCGCGCAAAGGTTCACACAATGCAAACTGAAGATCGTCCGGCAATCCACCAACATTGTGATGGCTCTTGATAGTTGCAGCACCTGTACCGCCACCACTTTCGACCACATCCGGATACAACGTTCCTTGCACCAGGAATTCAATTGGTTTACCCGTTGCTCCCGCGGCGGCAACGAGATCCTTTTGCGCGTCTTCAAAGACTCGAATGAACAATCGTCCGATTGTCTTGCGCTTTTCTTCCGGATCAGTCACACCGGCTAGCTCAGTAAGGAATCGCTCGGAAGCATCCACAACAACAAGTTTGATTCCAGTAGCTGCAACATAGTCGCGTTCGACTTGTTCACGTTCACCCGCACGAAGTAAACCATGATCGACAAAGACACATGTCAATGCATCGCCAACGGCTTTGTGTACGAGAGCCGCAGCAACTGCGGAATCGACTCCACCAGACAAACCACAAATAACCTGCGCATCGCCAATCTGGGCCTTGATACGGGCTACCTGCTCATCAACGATGCTTGCAGGAGTCCACGTTGGTTCGAGCTTGGCAATGTCATACAAAAAATGTTCAAGCACAGTTTGGCCATGCGTTGAATGCATCACCTCAGGATGAAACTGGACTCCGGCAAGTTTGCGCTCCAGATTTTCAAATGCGGCAACAGGTGCGCCAGCGGTAGTTGCGGTCACCGTGAATCCTGTCGGCGCAGTTGTCACAGAATCGCCATGACTCATCCAGACGTTCTGTGACGCAGGCAAATTTGCAAACAAGCAACTTGATGTTTCGGCGCTTAGTTCAGTGGCACCAAATTCGGATAGACCGGTCTTCGCAACTTCGCCACCAAGAGCAACAGCCATGGCTTGAAATCCGTAACAAATTCCAAAAATGGGAAGGTCCGTTTCGAACAACGCAAGATCAACTTGGGGTGCACCTTCGGCATAAACACTTGAGGGGCCACCGGACAAAATGATTGCCTGCGGATTCTTTGCCAGCATGTCGGCGGCGGACATTGTGCTGGGCACAACCTCTGAATAAATTCGAGTTTCCCGAACCCGGCGAGCAATTAATTGGGCGTATTGCGCACCAAAATCAACTACGAGGACTGGGCGCGCATCGGTCATGTCCTTAAGTCTATTTGCGGGACATTTTTTCGGTCACGCTAGGCGCAGTTCACCCGAGGCGCCGACTGGAACCACTGGGTTGTGCGGTGAAGTTGGCGCAATGCGCACATAGGCAGAGCCATGTGCTGGACGTGAATCCTGTTCGCCCTTATTTGGCCATAACGACATCGCACGTTCCGCTTGCGCAGTGATCGTCAGCGATGGGTTCACACCTAGGTTTCCTGAGATTGTTGAGCCGTCAAGGATGTGGAGATTGTCGTAACCAAAGGCCCGGTGATAGGCATCAACAACACCGGTAGTTTCATCAACGCCAATCGTGCAACCACCAACAAAGTGGGCGGTAAACGGTGCATTGATGACTTCACCAAGATTGCCCATCGGTTCGCCTTCGATTTCCAGAGCAAGTTCACGCGCCACTTGATGGGCAACAGGAATCCACGTTGGGTTCGGGGTACCCTCCCCTTGCCGACTCTTGAGCGCCGGGTTCCCTAACGGACTTTTACCCGGAACGACGGTTATCGAATTGTCATGCGTCTGCATCACAAGGCCAATGACCGTGCGCTGCGACCAACGGCGCACACTCAATGACTTGATTGCCTTCACGGGTGATTTTGCAATTGCTTTCAACCATGATTTCCAATGTGCTTCGTCGTCGGAAAAATTAGGTAGGACAGTTGCCAAAAATCCCATGACGTTTGAACCCACGCCATAGCGACAAGGCTCAACGTGCGTGTGGTCATCAGGAAAGAACGATGAGGTAATTGCAACGCCATGCGTCAAATCAGGATTAGGGACTTTGTGCGCTACTGCGCCGACAAGAGATTCACTATTAGTACGAGATAAGTAACCCAACCGATTAGAGAGGCGCGGCAATTTTCCATCACTTTTCATGTGATGCAAAAGAGCTTGAGTTCCATATGCGCCAGCTGCCACAACAACATGGGTCGCAGTGATCATGTCGTTGCCGGAACCACGCGTTGACTTGGTCGACACATGCCAATTCGATCCGACACGATTCAACTCAGTAACAGTCGTCAATGGACGAATCTGCACACCGATACGTTCGGCAAGGGCAAGATAATTTTTGACCAAAGTATTTTTTGCGTTATGCCGGCAACCAGTCATACATTCGCCGCATTCACGGCAACCTAAACGAGCAGGTCCAACGCCACCAAAATATGGGTCGGGTGATTGCACACCAGGACCGTCACCGAAATGCACTGCAACTGGAGTTAACTGAAATGTTGATCCAACACCAATTTTTTCTGCGACATTCTTCATAGCCACATCCGCTGGTGTCATAGTCGGGTTCGTTACTACTCCGAGCATTCGGCGGGCTTGATCATAGAACGGAGCCAACTCAGATTTCCAGTCGGTGATGTCAGCCCACGGACCATTTTTAAAGAAGGCGTCGCTTGGTTCGTACATCGTGTTTGCGTATACAAGCGAACCGCCACCAACTCCAGCACCGGCTAACACAATGACATCAGGCAACATGTGAATTCGTTGAATTCCGGTACATCCAATTGATGGTGCGAATAGGAAGTCCCGAATGTGCCACGAGTTCTTCGCAAAATCTTTATCTTCGAATCGGCGACCTGCTTCAAGGACTAGAACTGAGTAGCCCTTTTCGGCTGCACGTAACGCGGCAACACTTCCACCGAAACCAGATCCGATGATCACAACGTCATAGTCAGGTGTTGGCGACATGGCTACCTGATCCAGAGCTTCTTCATAAGGTTCAGTGCTTTCGTCATGATTCCCGCCCATTGACTGTCGGTGCGACCAAAGTGTGGACTGATTGTCAGACCACGCTGAATTGCAATGGTTTGCGGTTCGGTGAATCGCAAGATTCCCTCTGCGCCATGGCGGCGACCATACCCGGATTGGCCCATTCCTCCCATCGGCGAGGAGACCGATCCAAATGCTGCGGCATAACTTTCATTGACGTTCACCGAGCCACAGCGGATCTGTTCGGCAATGCGCGAACCTAAAACTAAATCGCTCGTAATGACGGATGCGGAAAGTCCATACTCAGAATCGTTTGCCATCGAAATTGCCTCATCAACTGAATCGAACGGCGTGACGACAACACATGGGCCAAACACTTCATCGACTGCAACAGACATAGTTGGCGATACACCAGTGAGTACTGTCGGTTCGAAAACCAATGGACCAATGTCTGTTCGTAAGGTTCCACCGGTTACCACTTTTGCGCCTTCTTCAATTGCACGTGCAATTGCGGCTTGGACTCTGCCCGCGTGCGCAGCAGTCGTTAACGATCCGACGTCGTAACCCCAACCAAGTGATGCGCCAAGCGTTAGCGACCGTGTGCGTTCAACCAGTGCGGCAAGAAATTGTGGATATATTTCTCGCGCGACGAACATTCGCTCCGTCGATACGCACAGCTGGCCTGCAGAGGTGAAACACGAACGTACTGCGATATCGAGAAATTTTTCGAGATTTGCGTCAGCACACACAATCATCGGATTTTTGCCACCAAGTTCCAGAGACATTCCAATGAGACGACTTGCAACTTGAGCAGCCACCCGACGGCCAGTAGCAGTTGACCCGGTGAAGCACACGTAATCCACTTCATCAATCAGCGCGCCGCCAATGTCTGGCCCGTCACCAACTACCACAGTGACTACGCCTTCGGGCAGGCCGGCTTCGACCAGCAAATCGACAGCGTGAAGTGCCGACCATAGTGTTTGTAGATCCGGTTTCAATACGACTGCATTTCCTGCCATCACCGCAGGCAGTGCGTCGCAGATTGCAAGTGAGAACGGGTAGTTCCAGGGCGAAATGATTCCAACTACGCCTTTGGGTTGGTGATGGACTTCTACATCTGTGAACACAGGTATCGCGCCGGCACGGGAGTCATGCTTCAGTGCTGCTCGACCATCTGTCGCATAAAACCGAGCGATCATGGCGACGTGAAAAATTTCTTCCATTGCATGACCGCGGGCTTTACCAGTTTCACGTTGGATGACATCAAGTAACAGATCCTGCCGCTCTAGCACCAGGTCGTGATAGCGATTCAGGATCTCTGCACGGTGAGCAAGTGTTGTGTGCGACCAGTTTGCTTGCGCTTCACGAGCATGGACAACTGCAGTTATTGTGTCCAACACAGTTGAGACAGGTACAGCCTCAATGCGCTCGCCTGGAAAAGGACTAATAGGTGTGGTCGTCGTTGTTGACGTCGACGCAACATGGCGGAGCGCTGGATGAGGTTCAGTGTGTAACGAGGTCACAACACCAGACTAGAAGCAAAATTGCCGTTTCACCTGCGGTCTGACTAGTTAGGTGTAACCACTACTTCACAGCGCTGGAATTCCTTGAGATCCTGGTACCCACAAGTTGCCATTGCACGACGAAGCGCACCAATCAGATTCATGGTGCCGTCCGCAGTATGTGAAGGTCCCGACAAAATTTCGCTGAGTGTTCCAGCAGTGCCAAGCTCAACCATTTCTCCACGAGGCAAATCTGGATGAGTGGCTTCAAGACCCCAGTGACGGCCTTGACCTGGTGCATCTGTTGCTCGGGCAAAAGCTGAACCGACAACTACTGCGTCTGCGCCCAGTGCAATTGCCTTTGCGACATCGCCACTTCGACCCATTGAGCCATCGGCGATTACTGAAACGTAACGGCCACCTGATTCATCCATGTAGTCACGACGGGCAGCAGCGACATCCGCAACCGCGCTTGCCATTGGTACCCGCACGCCGAGAACGTCGCGCGTTGTGTGTGCAGCACCTCCACCGAAACCAACAAGTACGCCTGCTGCGCCTGTGCGCATTAGGTGAAGTGCTGCGGTGTACGTTGCGCAACCACCAACGATGACTGGGACATCTAGCTTGTAGATGAATTCCTTCAGGTTGAGAACATCGCCACCTTCGCTGACATGCTCTGCACTGACGGTTGTTCCACGAATGACGAAGATATCAACGCCAGCCTTAACCACGTCTTGTGCAAACTGTGCTGTGCGTTGTGGGCTGAGCGAGCCGGCGACTGTGTAGCCCTGATCGCGTAATTCACTGATGCGGCGAGTGATGAGTTCACCCTTAATTGGTTCGGAGTAGATGCGCTGAAGAGCACGTGTTGCTTCCGCAATTGGCAACTTCGCGATTTCCGCAAGCATGGGAGTCGGATCCTCGTAACGAGTCCAAATTCCCTCAAGGTTCAAAATCGAAAGACCGCCCGCTGCCGCAAACGACTTCGTGGATTCTGGGGACACAACAGAATCCATTGGCGCAGCGATGATCGGGTGGCTGAAAGTGTATGCGTCAATTTTCCAATTGAGGTTAACCAATTCCATATCGCGCGTGCGACGGCTTGGTACTAGTGACACATCATCAAACGAATAAGCAACGCGTGCGCGCTTGGCGCGACCTACCTCTACGTCAGTCATGATCTCTCCTAACGGGATTGGTAGTTCGGTGCTTCGACCGTGAGTTGGACATCGTGCGGGTGACTTTCTTTCAAACCGGCAGCTGTGATTCGCACAAGGCGACCACGCTGCTTGAGTTCAGCAATTGTTGCTGTACCTGCGTAGCCCATTGAAGCACGGAGTCCACCAACGAGCTGGTGTGCAACGGTAGCAACGGGACCTCGGTAAGGAACTTGACCTTCAATACCTTCTGGCACGAGTTTGTCTTCGGACAATACGTCGTCTTGGAAGTAGCGATCCTTTGAATACGACTTTGCCTGACCACGTGACTGCATCGCGCCAAGCGAACCCATTCCGCGGTACTGCTTATATTGTTTGCCGTTCACGAACACGAGCTGGCCTGGCGACTCGTCGCAGCCCGCAAGAAGTGAACCGAGCATCACGGTGTCTGCGCCAGACACGAGCGCCTTGGCGATGTCGCCTGAATACTGAAGACCACCGTCACCGATGACTGGAACACCAGCTGGACCTGCCGCCAAAGACGCTTCATAAATAGCAGTGACTTGTGGAACACCCACACCTGCAACGACTCGTGTTGTACAAATCGAACCTGGTCCTACGCCAACCTTGACTGCATCTACACCAGCATCAATCAACGCTTGGGCACCACCACGAGTAGCAACATTGCCACCGATGATTTGAACACCGGTGTCTGACTTCATGCGAGCAACCATGTCGAGCACCGCGCGCTGGTGACCGTGTGCGGTGTCTACGACAAGAACATCAACGCCTGCTTCAACCAATGCCATGCCACGCTTGTATGCGTCGTCGCCAACTCCGACAGCAGCGCCGACCATCAATCGACCAGCATCATCTTTCGTGGCCATTGGGTAGCGATCACTCTTGACGTAGTCCTTAACCGTGATCATGCCCGTCAAACGACCTGCGTTGTCAACCAAAGGCAGCTTTTCAATTTTGTTGACACGTAAAAGTCCGAGAGCTTCTTCGCCACTCATTCCTTCGCGACCCGTGATCAATGGCATTGGCGTCATGACTTCTTTAACTAAACGAGTCATGTCATCTTCAAAGCGCATATCGCGGTTTGTCACGATGCCAACAAGCACACCGTTGTCGTCGACAACGGGAACCCCGCTGATGCGGTACTGGGCGCACAAGCGGTCAACATCAAGAAGTGTGTGGTTCGGCAGGCACGTCACCGGATTGGTAATCATCCCTGCTTCACTGCGCTTAACCAAATCAACTTGAGTTGCTTGATCTTCGATTGGCAGATTGCGATGGAGGATGCCAATGCCACCCTGGCGCGCCATGGCGATGGCCATGCGGGATTCGGTCACAGTGTCCATAGCCGAAGAAAGAAGTGGAATACGAATGGAAATTTCGCGGGTCAGCTTTGTGGTGGTGTCTACCTCGCTGGGGACAATCTCACTGGCATCAGGCAGCAGCAGGACATCGTCATAGGTCAGGCCCAGCATCGCGAACTTCTCAGGTAAACCCTCAGTCATGGCTGCCTTTCACGCGTTTGTTTCCCCAAGGCTACCGTGAACTGGGCGTGCCACTAAATTGCGCTCGGGCTAGCGGACACCCGCAGCAACCGCAAGAGTTAGTAGGGTTGATGGCAAATCGGTGGTGGGAACGACGCCTTCTGGGAGCGGTTCTTTCCATCCAGGCCCGGCACTCATGCGCAGCGGCTCTGGTCGTTGACCTTCAATGTCGTCCCAGATTGCGTTATCGGCTGTTCCTTGGGTCTGTGACCAAATCACAATGGCACTTGGACCAATCTTTTTACATGCCGCAGCAAGTGCATCGGCCGGGAATCGAGCACCCATAACCTGCGAACTAATGTTTTGTTCAGCCAGGCCAGCCGCAATGGCGTACAGCGGCAGCGTATGAAGTTCGTGAGGTGCGCTTGCTAGCAGAACAGGTCGTGCGTTCAGAGAATCAGGTCGCGCATCAACAATCTTGTGCAGTTCATTAGCGACCACTTCAGATATGAGGTGTTCTACTTCCACACCTTCGCCAGTCTTTGCCCACTGGTCGCCAAGTTGGGCAAGCACTGGACACAACACATCTGTCCACGCCGCAACAACACCGTCTGTCTTCAGTAAGTTGGCGATGATCGCCGAACACTTCGCCGAATCCATCATGTTCGCTGCACGCAAGAGCCCTCGAATACTTGCCCGAGGCCCGGTTAGCGAGATGACGTTTTCATCATCGAGATCAGCCACAACTTTGAGTGAGGCACGGGCCAAAGGCAGCAAGGTGGCAGCTTCAACATCTTCGGCAATGGCAAGGCGTGCGGCATCAACCGGAGCAATTCCATTGGCCAATAATCGGCTCATGTAATCCAGTCGAGCTACGTCAATAAGTGTGTAGCGACGGTGAGAACCAGTTTGATGCTCCGATGGGCCAAGGCCATATCGGCGTCCCCACGTGCGCAAAGTGTCCGCTGGGATACCCAAACGACGGGAAACTGCAGAGATGGTGAGACTCACCTCTGGCTGACCCTGGCTCTGCGACATGACTTAAGTCTCATGGAAAGTTCCATATTGCGCATGTCGAGGGATATATCGCCTAAATCAATGGGTTTGCCCTGTGGACCATATTCCATAAGGGAATTTTTAGGGCAAAACTTGTTCATCAAATCACTTGACCAAGTAATGAACAAGTTTTATAGTGAGAACAAGGCGCCACAACGGAGCCAAAATGGATGGACATCATGGCCGATCTTTCACGACTACCCGGACCTAATGCAGACTTCTGGGACTGGCAGCTCGACAGCGCTTGCCGTGGCTTGGATTCAGACTTGTTCTACCACCCAGACGGCGAACGTGGCCAAGCCCGCGAACGTCGCGTCCAAATTGCAAAGTCAATTTGCGCAACGTGCCCAGTCATCATGCAGTGCCGCGAAGCAGCACTCAAAGCCCGCGAGCCATACGGCGTATGGGGCGGCATGAGCGAAGACGATCGCGAAGCGTACTACGCACGCCAAGATTCAAAGAAGAAGCAAATTAGCTAAATCGCAACTTCACAAAATGAAGAAGCCCCCAAGAGAAATCTCGGGGGCTTCTTCATGTCATCAATTAATGTGTGTGACCAGCATGCTTATGGCCGTGACCATGATCATCCTCAGGTGAAGTTTCCTTCTTCTCAACAACAAGTGCCTCAGTCGTCAGCAACATAGTTGCAATCGACGCAGCGTTCTCAAGTGCTGAACGAGTCACCTTCACCGGGTCAATAACACCCTGTGCAATCAAGTCGCCGTACTCGCCTGTTGCAGCATTCAAACCCTTGCCAAGACCAAGTTCGCGAACCTTGTCCACAACAACATAGCCTTCAAGGCCAGCGTTCTCAGCAATCCAACGAAGTGGTTCAACAACACCGCGACGAACAATCTGAACACCGATTGCCTGATCGCCAACAAGCCCCAAATCACCCTCGAGAACTGCCGACGCATGAATCACTGCTGATCCACCACCAGACACAATGCCCTCTTCGATGGCTGCACGCGTCGCTGAAACAGCATCTTCAATGCGGTGCTTCTTTTCCTTGAGTTCAACCTCAGTATGTGCACCAACCTTGATAACACAAACGCCACCGGACAACTTAGCCAGACGCTCAGACAACTTTTCCTTGTCCCAATCTGAATCCGAGTTTTCAATTTCGCGCTTAATTTGTGCAACACGATCGTTCACGTTTGCAGTTTCGCCAGCACCATCAACAATCGTGGTGGTGTCCTTAGCAACAACAACACGACGTGCAGTACCAAGAACCTCAAGACCAACCTGGTCAAGCTTCAAACCAATATCAGCTGACACAACAGTTGCACCAGTCAAAATTGCGATGTCTTCCAAAATCGCCTTACGACGATCACCGAAAGCAGGAGCCTTGATGGCAACACTTGGGAACGTTCCACGAATGCGGTTCACCACAAGTGTCGACAAAGCTTCACCATCAACGTCTTCAGCAATGATGACAAGGGGCTTGCTTGCCTGAGAAACCTTTTCCAACAAAGGAAGAAGTTCAGCAACACTGGAAATCTTGCCCTGGGTCAACAGAATGTACGGATTATCCAAAGCGGCTTCCATACGTTCCTGATCAGTGACGAAGTAAGGAGAAATGTAACCCTTATCGAACTGCATACCCTCAGTGAATTCGAGCTCCATCGCAGTGGTGCTTGACTCTTCAACCGAAATAACGCCATCCTTGCCAACCTTGTCGAAAGCCTCAGCAATCAACTCGCCAATCGACATATCGCGCGAACTGATAGCAGCAACCTGAGCAATTTCAGCCTTGCCATCCACAGGACGAGCCATCTTGAGCAACTCATCATGAATAGCGCGAACTGCAGCATCAATGCCACGCTTCAATTCAACCGGTGCGCCACCAGCAGCAACAACCTTCAAACCCTCACGCACAAGTGCCTGAGCAAGAACAGTAGCCGTAGTAGTTCCATCGCCAGCAACATCGTTCGTCTTAGTAGCAACTTCCTTCGCCAACTGTGCGCCAAGGTTCTCGTAAGAATCCTCAAGTTCAATTTCACGTGCAATAGTCACGCCATCGTTAGTGATAGTCGGTGCACCCCACGCCTTGCTGATAACAACATTGCGACCCTTAGGGCCAAGCGTTACCTTCACAGCATCAGCAAGTGCATTAACACCACGCTCAAGTGCGCGACGGGCTTCTTCATCGAATTCGACGATCTTTGCCATTATTAATTCTCCAAAACTCATAGGACGTTAATTAGTTAACGCCTCGACTAATCGGCCGAGGCGTTAACGTGAAATTACTTTTTAGCGATCACTTTTTCGGCAGTGCTCACCGTCGAAAAATGTCTCGCTACGCTCCTGCGATTTCTTTTTCGGCAGTACTCACCGTCGAAAAATGTCTCGCTACGCTCCTGCGATTTCTTTTTCGGCAGTACTCACCGTCGAAAAATGTCTCGCTACGCTCGACTATTTTTCGACGATTGCCAAAATGTCGCGCGCGCCCAATAGCAAGTACTCAGTTCCCTGGTACTTAACTTCGGTGCCGCCGTACTTTGAGTAGATAACTACGTCGCCAACCTTGACATCCAAAGGAATGCGCTTTTCGCCTGATTCATCAAAGCGACCCGGGCCGGTAGCAACTACCTTGCCCTCTTGTGGCTTTTCCTTGGCGGTGTCTGGGATAACCAAACCTGACGCAGTGGTCTGCTCGGCTTCCAACGACTGAACGAGGATGCGATCCTCAAGTGGCTTAATGTTGACCGACACGGCCTGTCTCCTGTTGTTACTCGACTTGTATTTCGTGGACTGGGCTCATTGTGGAGTCCAGCTTTAGCACTCGCAGGTGGCGGGTGCTAACTCCAAATCTACGAGTCCTTTGGCACTCGGTCAATTTGAGTGCCAGAAATGTGGACCTACCGGCCTACGCCTCGGGCGAAATCCAACAGCTCAAGGGCCTCAGTAGGGCCAAACCACGACAAGACCTCGTCTGCAGGGTCCGATTTAGCGAAGAAAGCCTGGATTTGCCTCTTAATAATGGGGCCATCAAGGTGAACAGTTCCAGCGCCGTCGTCAACAATCGATGCCGAGGCTTCAACAACCACAACGGCCTGACCAGTCCCGGCAGCCTGCAATGCCTCGTCTTCAAGCACCTCTGGGTCATCATCATCAAATTGGCTAGCCCACTGCGCAGTTACCGCAAACCCATCCAGAACTGGCAGTTCCCCATTGTCCTGCCACGACGCAATCTGATCGACTGTAACGGGTAACCAAACTCTCATGGGTCCATTCTGTCGCGTTACTAAATAGATGTCAGGATGTAGACATGGATGCAGTTACCCAAGTTCCCACACCAATCAACGAACCGATTCTCAATTACGCACCTGGCAGCCCAGAACGCGCACGCATTGAGAAAGCACTCGGCGAGCTCGTCACGACACAACACGAGCTAACTAACGTTATTGGCGGCAAGCGTTCGATGGCTGGTGGCGAACGCATCGAGGTCCGTAGCCCTCACGAACACTCACGCGTACTAGGTGTTACCGGCAACTCAACACACGAAGACGCAAAGTCAGCGGTAGCCGCAGCGAAAGCAGCCGCACCAGGTTGGCGTGACTTACCATTCGATGAACGTGCCGCAGTAATTTTGCGTGCCGCTGATTTGTTAGCGGCACCTGAATGGCGCAACAAGATTTTGGCTGCCACCATGTGGGGTCAATCAAAGACAGTGTTCCAGGCCGAAATTGATGCCGCGTGCGAACTTATCGATTTTTGGCGATTCAATGTTCACTTTGCGCGACAGATTTTAGAAGAACAACCTGTGTCTTCACCTGGTGTGTGGAACCGCACGGATCATCGTCCACTTGAAGGCTTTGTGTACGCAATCACACCGTTCAACTTCACAGCGATTGCAGGTAACTTGCCAACAGCCCCAGCGTTGATGGGTAACACCGTTGTGTGGAAGCCCTCTGCAACACAGCAGGTCGCGGCATCTTTGACCATGGACCTTCTCGAAGCTGCTGGTCTACCAGCTGGTGTCATCAACATGGTGACAGGCGACGGTATTGCAGTGTCTGATGTTGCACTCGCTGACCCAGACTTGGCCGGTATTCACTTCACCGGCTCAACCGCGGTGTTCCAACATCTGTGGAAGCAAGTTGGTAACAACATTGCGAACTACCGCTCGTACCCACGCATTGTTGGCGAGACCGGCGGCAAGGACTTTATCTTTGCTCACCCATCCGCAGATCCGCAGACTTTGAAGATTGCAATGATTCGCGGCGCCTACGAATTCCAAGGACAGAAGTGTTCTGCCGCATCACGCGCATACATTCCACGTAGCGTGTGGAATCAAATCAGCGATGACTTCCTACATCAAGTTGAAAACATCAAAATGGGACACGTTAATGACTTCAGCAACTTTATGACTGCAGTGATTGACGAGAAGGCATTCAATCGTGTCTCTGGTGCAATTGATCGAGCTCATGCAGATTCGTCAATTACGGTTGCTGCCGGCGGAACCTACGACAAGAGCGAGGGTTGGTTTATTCGCCCAACAGTGCTGTTGGGAACTGATCCGACTGCTGAATTCTTCACTACTGAATACTTCGGCCCGGTCTTGGCGATTCACGTCTATGAGGACAACAACTACCGTTCAGTTCTCGAGCAAATGGAAAGCATTGCACCGTACGCGCTTACTGGGGCCATCATTGCCCAAGATCGCACGGCAGTCACTGAGATGAGTCATGCGCTTCGATTCGCTGCTGGAAATTTCTACATCAATGACAAGCCAACTGGCGCAGTCGTTGGTCAGCAACCATTTGGTGGTGGGCGCGCATCGGGTACGAACGACAAGGCTGGTGCACCACAGAACCTAATGCGCTGGACGAGTGCGCGCAGTATCAAGGAAACATTCGTTCCGGCGCAGGACTACACCTATCCCTTCATGGGCTAGTGCAGGCAATGGATGCGCTTCTGATCACAGACGGTGAATGCGAGTTTTGCCAACGTTCGGCTGTGAAGCTTGCTCGCATTGTGCCTTCAGGTTGGGTGAATTTACCGAGCACAAGTCTCACTGAAACCTTTGGACTCTCTGTCGAGCAGTTGGCTCGGTCGGTGTGGCTTGTGGAGTTCACCGATGACGGATTTGAGACTTTGAGTGGCGCTAAGGCAATCGGAAAAGTGTTGCGCATGCGAGGCGGGTTTTGGTCGTGGGTGGGCTGGCATGCTTTCATCCCACCGGCTTCATGGATTTGCGCTGGCCTATACAGATACGTGGCTAATAATCGAAAATTCTTTGCCTGGTTGATGAAACCAAGTAAATCTCTTTAACTAATTACGAACGAATAATTTGTGGTTCCATATCGAGCACGATGCCAAACTTGTTCTGTACGCCGGCACGGATGTGCTGGGCAAGTTCGAGTACATCGGCAGCACTGGCATCACCGCGGTTAGTTAATGCAAGCGTGTGCTTGGTGGATACTGTGGCGCGATCATTGAGACCAAAACCTTTACCGAATCCTGCTTGTTCGATGAGCCAGGCTGCACTGATTTTGTGAAGACCGTCGGGTTGCTCCCACGACGGTGCACCCTCAGGTACTAATTCGGAACGCGGATTCAAAAAGAAAGATCCAACACTCCACGTATCAGGATCGGAAGGGTCTACGACCATTCCTTTGTTGCGACGAAGCGCGAGGACTGCATCGCGAACTTCAACCAAGCTGGCTCGCAAACCAACTTCGGTACCAACGTGTGCGGCTAACTCGGGGTAGGCAATCGGGGTAGAAAGATCTCCGAGCTTCAATTGGAAAACAATGCTGAGCACAACCCACTTTCCTGGATTGCTCTTAAAAAGTGAACTGCGATAGCCGAAGTCACATCCCCCAACGAACAGTGTGTCCACTTCGTTTGTTTCACGATTCCAGGCACGCACTTGAGCGATTGTGTCGCTAACTTGTTGACCATACGCACCAACATTTTGAATGGGGGTCGCTCCAACAGTTCCAGGGATTCCCGAAAGAGCTTCAACTCCAACCCAACCATTCGAGACTGCGTGTGAAACAAATTCATCCCACGGTTGTCCTGCTTGAACTGTGACCCATGCTCCTGCGCACGCAGTTGAATCGTTGTCGATTCCACGAGATTCAATTTTGATGACATCGCCAGCAAAATCATCGGCCACAATGATGTTGCTACCGCCACCAAGAATAAAAATCGGTCGCTGTTCGAAGTCTGCTGTGCGGACTGCCTCAATAATTTCAGTTTCATTTGTCACCACAGTGAGCGAACGTGGTGTACCACCAACGCGCAGCGTCGTGAGGTGAGAAAGCGACGTGGTCATCACTTGTCTAGTCTGACAGGCGAACCGTGGCTCGGGCTTGACCTAGAACAGTTTGACCATCGAATACTGCAGAAATATCAACACGCACTGTGCCATCTTCGTTGATTGCAGCGACTTTACCGGTGAACGTAACGGGTACACCTTCAGCTGTATTTGGCACAACAACTGGTCGAGTCATACGAGCCGAGTATTCGATGACTGCCGTTGGATCGCCAACCCAATCAGTAACCACTCGAACTGCCCGACCCATGGTCAACATGCCGTGGGAAATCACGTCCGGTAAACCAACGGATTTTGCGACTTCTTCGTCTTGATGGATTGGATTCATGTCGCCTGACGCGTGGGCATAGGCAGCAAGTCCTTCGCGAGTAAAGTTCACAGTCAACTCAGGAAGTTCAAACCCGACCACGACGTCTGCGAACGCAATTTTTGTTGTCATGCGTCATCACCGCGAACAACAAGCTTGGACCATGCAGTCACAACTATTTCGCCGTCCGAGGAAACTTCAGTGCGAAACGTTGCCATGTCATTGCCAGCCATTGTGCGAATGTCTTCGACGATTGTGGTGACAACTAATTCATCACCAACACGGATCGGGCGAACGTATTCAAATCGCTGATCGCTGTGGACCACGCGTGAATAGTTCATATTTAACGCTGGGTCGTGGAATGAATTTTCCATCGCGGTCATCGTCACGACAATGGGATAAGTAGGTGGGGCCACCACAGTCTCGTGCCCAAGAGCAAGCGCAGCCGACGCGTCTGAATAAACAGGGTTGTCGTCACCGAGTGCCTGCGCGAAAGCTTTAATGCTCTCGGCAGTCACTACAAACGGTTCTGACGGGGCGTACTGAAACCCGATCATGTCGTGGTTCATACCCACAGAACTACCCCTACCTGGACGCGTCGACGTGCGAAAGGAAAAACTAGCGGGTTTCCTTGTGAACGGTGTGCTTGTTGCAGTTCGGGCAATGCTTCTTGATCTCAAGACGGTCAGGATCGTTACGACGATTCTTGCGTGAGATGTAGTTGCGGTTCTTGCAGTCTTCGCATGCCAAAGTGATCTTTGGACGAACGTCGTTGCGTGCCACTGTCGTGCCTTTCGTTTAGTGGCCACGTGATGTGACCGGTCGTTCTGTAGTACCGAGGGCCGGACTTGAACCGGCGACACAGCGATTATGAGCCGCTTGCTCTACCAAGCTGAGCTACCCCGGCAGGTAACCGCGAGGTTTTCCCGCGGCTATCGAGCCCCCTGTCAGAATCGGACTGACGACCTCTTCCTTACCAAGGAAGTGCGCTACCACTGTGCCAAGGGGGCGGGTACGTGCCCAGATAGCCTATCTATTAAAGGGTGGATTGGTGAAATTGAGCCCGACAAACCAAAAGCGCCAGTTTCTCGAAAGAAACCAGCGCTTGTTGGTGGCAGATAGTGGGTTCGAACCACTGTAGCTTTCGCGACGGATTTACAGTCCGCTCCCATTGGCCGCTCGGGCAATCTGCCATGTCACCGTTTCGGGCAACTCCGAAACAATACCGTGAAATCCGCGAAATATGCCAATCGCAACTGCTACATCGAGTCCATGATGTGACGATTTCCGCGGTCAAACGTCAAGTAATTCCATGTCCAGTCCGCCATGGTTCCAATTTTGTTACGACCGCCCAGAATGTAGAACAAATGCAGCCACAGCCAAGCTAACCAAGCCACGGCTCCGGAAATTTTGATGCCCTTTACTTCCACGATTGCCTTGTGTCGCCCGATTGTTGCCATCGAACCCTTGTCCTTGTAGACGAAGTTCTCAACTGCTTTTCCACTGGCCAGCGCAGCAATCTGCTTTGCCACGAAACGACCTTGTTGCATTGCGACCGGAGCGACCATGGGCAGTAGGTAGCCCTCAGCGTTCGCAACTCCTGCGATATCGCCAACAGCCCAAATGTTGTCATGTCCGACAACTTGCAAGCTCAATTGCGTATCAATGCGGCCACGAGCAATCGGAAGATTGAGGGTCTCCATAGCTGAGACACCCTTCACACCTGCCGCCCACACAGTCGTATTTGCGGCAATGGCATTTCCCGTCGTTGTCACAATGGAATCTGCAAGAACTTCCTTCACCGCTGTGTCGGTGAGCACTTTCACACCAAGCTTCTCTAGATCCGCTTGTGTCCGTCGAGATAACGATTCGGAAAATGAAGGAACTAAACGCGGACCAGCTTCAATGATGCTGACTTTGATGCGCTGTGCAGCAGCTGAATAATCCGAGTTCAAAGGACCGCGGATAAGTTCCGCAAAGGCGCCTGCCATCTCGACACCAGTGGGGCCGCCACCAACGATTGCAATGTCAAACGTGTCGACATTTCCTGGAACACACATTGCTTCGTAGGCACGCATCACTTCCGAGCGAATTGCCAGCGCTTCCGCAACGGATTTCATGCCTCGTGCATTCTCCATCACACCAGGGATTCCAAAATCAGATGTGGTGGAACCTAACGCGACGACTAGATGATCGAAGTCGATGACCGCACCGTCTTCAAGTGTCAATTGATTTGCGGATGCATCAAGCGACTGTGGAACACCCATACGGAATTGAACATCGGTCTTTCGAAGTGCTCCTCGAACGGGGTACGCCACATGATCGGCTGCAAGCCCTGCTGTTGACACTTGGTAGAGCAATGGCAAAAAGGTTTGAAAGTTATGACGGTCAATGAGGGTAACTCGGAAATCTTTGGACATGGCCCGAGCGGTCGTGAGACCGCCAAAGCCCGCACCGAGAATTACAACATGTGGTTTCGTCATGGTGCCTACTTTCCGATAAACCGGATAACTACAGACTAGTCGCGAAAGTCATTTCGTGACTCGAAGCAGAAAGTCGACAATCTACCCGCTTCAAAATGCCTGAATAACAGCAATGGTCTGCGGTTACGCTGGCACATAGCACCGAAGGAGACACCATGTCCGAGCCATCAGAACACGACGTAGAAATTGGGTTTCTCCAACGTCGCCGTATCGAAGCCAACATCATCGCGCCGATCTACCGCGCAATGTGTGTCGAACTTGGGGAGCAGAAAGCTGCCGCAATAATCCGCGATGCGATTGCCGCTGATGCCTGCAAGTCCGGAGCCGAGTTCGCTGCCAAGGAAACTCATGGCGCGACTATCAGCACTTTCGTCGACATCCAGAGTCTGTGGCGTAAAGGTGACGCTCTCGTCACAACCACAGTGGAACAAAATGAAAATACATTCGCCTTCAACGTCATGCGTTGTAAGTATTCCGAGATGTATCGCGAGATGGGACTTGCTGATATTGGTGCGCTTCTGTCCTGCGTGCGCGACGCCGAATTCATTGCCGGCTACAACCCAGAGATCACATTCACTCGGACACAAACCTTGATGGAAGGCGCATCGCACTGCGACTTCCGATATACAACGACGCCAAGCGCCTAGTCTCATCGTTGCCACCAGGCACACAGTAAAGTTGGGTCAAGCCCTTTTAGTCAAGGAGAAACGTCATGGCCGATTCAAGCATGGACATCGTCAGCAAAGTGGACCGTCAAGAAGCGGACAATGCGCTTCAGCAAGCCGCCAAGGAACTGACTACACGTTTTGACTTCAAAGGCACTGACACCACTATCGAGTGGAAGGGTGAACTCGGCGTAGAACTGACTTCATCTACCGAAGATCGTGTTAAGGCTGCACTCGAAGTGTTTCGTGAAAAACTTATTAAGCGCGGTGTGAGCCTTAAGGCGCTTAAAGCTGGCGACCCTCGTGTGTCTGGCAAGGAATACAAAATCAACTGCGACTTTAACGCTGGGATTAGCCAAGAACAGGCGAAGAAAATCGGCAAACTTATTCGCGATGAAGGTCCCAAGAATGTGAAAACCCAGATTCAAGGTGACGAACTTCGTGTGACCGGCAAAAGCCGCGATGATTTGCAGGAAGTTCAAAAACTTCTCGCCGACGCTGAACTGGATTTTGCCGTTCAGTATCAGAACTACCGCTAACTATTTCTTTCGACGACCACTTGGTGGTTCATCAATCTGCGGCGCCGGTGAGCCGTCGTTTCGGCGGGCATCCGGCAATGATGCAGCAAGCTGATTGACGTCAAAGATCAGTTCCTCGCGAGATGTTGCCGCTGGCATTTGGGTGCTCGACCAAAAGAGTGCATCAAACGGGCACACATCTATACAGATTCCACACCACATGCACTTTCCAAAATCAATCGTAAATTCGTCAAGTACGTTCTTCATTGATTGGCGACGTGCGTTGCTGTACTGAGGTGCATCTTCGTCAGGTTCCGAATGCGCATCCACTGTGATGCACCAGTCCGGGCATTCACGGACACACAACATGCACGATGTGCATGAAGCGGGATGAAGCGCAATTGTTGCGTGCGGATTGAGTTCTGTCATGACTTCCACTCTGCAAACACACCAGGGGCAAGTGATGGTCGGCGTCGTGCGTTGGCGTCAGGTTCGACCGCACCTGGCCATTGCGTTTCCTGGCGAGGCGTCAAGGCAAAATCTCTACGTAAGGGGTGTCCAGGGAATTCAACGTCGAAAGCTTTCCTGCGATCACCATCGCCAATCGTGACGCCGAACATTTGAATGACTTCACGTTCGTAGAAATCTGACTGTGCAAATATTTCAACGAGCGATGCACATTCACCCGCAACTCTGGCTGAAGTGACGACGGACTCAGATAAGTCCGCAGTCGACACCATTGTGGTGATGGCGAAGTTGTCATCCTCGTGGTGAACAGCGGTGAGCCACTCAAAACGTGGATACAGTGAAGCGAGTTCTCGATGAACGGCTACCCAATTGTCGTTCGACACCACAATCCAGTGCGAACCGTCGCGCAATTCACTTGCGATTAATTCCGTTGAAAAAATCATCGGGCTGCCTCTACGCGTTGCGCTGCGGCATATATTGCGGTCCCTAATTCCTGCGGGCTCGGTGGACACCCGGGTACATGAATATCCACCGGCACCACGTGGTCGGCACCAGGGACAACTGAATACGAATCCCAATACGGACCACCCGTGATGGCACATGCGCCAAACGCAATCACAACCCGCGGCTCGGCCAATGCGTCGAATGCGGCTTTCACACTGGGGGCTAGTGCATGCGTTACGGTTCCGGCAATCACCAGAATGTGTGTGTCACCCGATGCTTCTACCTTTATCCACGGCATTTCTAGGGAGGGGTTAATCAAGGGGTTGGTCACAAAATCGACGGAACCAGCCTCGACACCACAACAGGCCAGGCCAGCCTCAATGACCGTTACCGGCACTGCTGATTGACCCAATTCGCTCACAGCACGACTCTAGGGCACACATCACATTCCGCTATACGAGATAAACCCCACCCGACCACTCATTCGGAGTCAAACAGTGCGAAAATGAACACGGAAAATCGATGCAAAGGACGCGCGGTCACGTGACTAAAGAAATAGTTGAACTAGACCAGGTAAGTATCCGTTTTGCAGGCGACTCCGGCGACGGCATGCAGCTCACTGGTGACCAGTTCACTTCAACCACTGCAGCCTTTGGAAACGACCTCACCACACTTCCAGACTTCCCCGCCGAGATCCGCGCACCAGCCGGAACTATGCCTGGTGTCAGTGCGTTCCAACTGCACTTCGGCGATCACGACATCATGACTCCAGGCGATCAGGCTCACGTACTTGTAGCCATGAACCCTGCAGCCTTGAAATCAAATTTGAAGGAACTTCGTCCCGGTGGCGACTTAATCGTGAATACGGATGAGTTTTCCGAACGCGCAATGACCAAAGTCGGTTACGCGTCTAACCCGCTCGAGGATGGCAGCCTCGATGGATACAACGTTCACCCCATCGCGCTGACTTCTATGACTGTTGAAGCACTTAAAGATTTTGATATCACCAAGAAAGATGCTGAACGATCCAAGAACATGTTTGCACTTGGTGTGCTGTTGTGGATGTTTACTCGACCAATTGAACCGACTATTGCTTTCTTAAATGCAAAGTTCGGCAAGAAGCCTGAAATTTTGGCTGCCAATATTGCTGCGCTGCAGGCTGGTTGGAGCTTTGGCGAAACAACTGAAAGTTTTCCAAATCAATTTGCGGTCAAGCCTGCTCCAATGGCCGCCGGAACGTACCGCAACATCAGCGGCAACCTCGCTCTGTCATACGGTCTTATTGCCGCATCTGTGCGCGCTGATCTTCCAATCTTCCTTGGCTCATACCCAATCACCCCGGCTTCCGATATCTTGCATGAACTGAGCAAGCACAAAAACTTTGGTGTGCGTACATTCCAGGCTGAAGATGAAATTGCTGGCATTGGTGCTGCGCTTGGTGCAAGCTACGCGGGCATGCTTGGTGTCACTACAACTTCTGGACCAGGTGTTGCACTCAAGAGTGAAGCAATCGGTCTGGCAGTTGCTCTCGAATTACCACTTGTCATCGTTGATGTTCAGCGTGGTGGACCGTCAACAGGCTTGCCAACAAAGACCGAGCAAGCAGACCTCCTGCAGGCAATGTATGGACGCAACGGTGAAGCACCCGTGCCAATCGTTGCGCCACAGTCTCCTGCTGACTGCTTTGATGCAGCAATTGAAGCAGTACGCATCGCGACGGTTTATCGCACACCAGTGTTCCTTCTCTCCGATGGATACTTGGCAAATGGTTCTGAACCATGGCATGTCCCCGACGTGAGTGCTTTGCCCGATCTGCATGTGAAATTTGCCGACGGCCCGAACCACACCATGCCCGATGGCACCGAAGTGTTCTGGCCGTTTAAGCGCGATCCAGAGACTTTGGCTCGCCCTTGGGCAATACCAGGTGTTGCTGGTCTAGAACATCGCATCGGTGGCATTGAAAAACAAGATGGCACCGGCAACATTTCATACGACCCGGCCAATCACGATTTTATGGTGCGCATTCGTCAAGCAAAGATTGATGGAATCGCCAAGACCATCGAGCCACTCAAAGTTGAAGACCCAAGCGGTAAAGCAAAGGTCCTCGTCATTGGCTGGGGCTCTACATATGGTCCTGTTGAATCAGCTTGCCGCCGACTTCGTCTCGAGGGGTTCGATGTGGCACACGCTCATTTGCGTCACTTGAATCCGTTCCCGGCAAACACTGGCGAGGAATTGAAAAAGTACGAGAAAGTCATCGTTCCTGAAATGAACCTTGGCCAACTATCGATGATGCTTCGTGCGAAGTACCTCGTCGATGCCATTGGCTACAACCAAGTGCGCGGATTACCTTTCAAAACCCAAGAACTAATGGACGCAATTAAGGATGTGGTTGAAGGTGTCTAACACATTTGCCTCGCTTGACCTCGTACCCAAGTCCGACGAAAAGCAGTCCGCGAAGGATTACAAAACCGATCAAGAAGTTCGTTGGTGCCCCGGTTGCGGTGACTACGCAATTCTTGCCGCCGTCCAGGGATTCATGCCTGAACTAGGCGTGAAGAAAGAAAACATCGTTTTCGTTTCAGGCATTGGCTGCTCAAGTCGCTTCCCGTACTACATGAACACCTACGGCGTTCACTCGATACACGGTCGCGCACCTGCGATTGCGACTGGTCTTTCAGTTTCGCGTCCAGACTTGTCAGTTTGGGTAGTTACTGGTGATGGTGACGCGCTGTCTATCGGTGGTAACCATTTGATTCACGCGCTACGCCGAAACGTGAACCTGAAGATTTTGATGTTCAACAACCGCATCTATGGTCTGACAAAGGGTCAATACTCCCCGACTTCGGAAATGGGCAAAATCACCAAGACCACACCGCTTGGTTCATTGGATTACCCATTCAATCCCGTTTCTGTCGCCCTTGGCGCTGAAGCCACTTTCGTAGCCCGTTCAGTCGATAGCGATCGTCAACATCTGCAGTCTGTGCTTCGCGCTGCTGCTGAACACGAAGGCACCGCGTTGATTGAGATTTACCAAAACTGCAATATATTCAACGATGGTGCGTGGGATCCAATGAAGGACGCCGACACTCGCGATGATGTCACGATGCGTTTGGTTCACGGCGAAAAGATTGTTTTTGGCGCAAACAGCGATCGCTGTGTTGTGCGTGACCACAATGGAACGCTTCGTGTTGCCAGCGTGAATGACGTAGCAGCTGAAGACATTGTCACCCACGATGCGCATGCAGAAGATCCAGCATTTGCATTTGCGTTGTCCCGCCTGTCGCATCCGGAGACTTTGCAGGACACACCCATTGGTATTTTCCGAGATATCAAGCGACCTTCGTATGACCGCCTAGTGCGCAATCAAATAGAAACAGCAACCGCAAAGGGTGCCGGCGACTTACAGACACTGCTCACAGGCAAGGACACCTGGCAAGTTAGTTAGTCCATATCTGGAACGAAGTCTTTTGTCACACTTGATCGATGGCGCCACCCATCAATCGACAAGATAATAAGCGCGACCCACGTAATTACGAATCCGTGAAAGCGTGCCGGCGACATGATTTCGTTGAACATGTAGAGCCCAATAAAGTATTGAAGCGTTGGACCCAAGTACTGCAACATACCCAGCGTCGACAATGGGACACGAATTGCAGCAGCGCCAAACATCAAAAGCGGAATTGCCGTTACCACCCCAGCGCTTGCCAACCACATTGAATGAGTCACACCATGAGCAAAAAATGTGTTCTCGCCCTTTGAAGCTAGCCAAGCCAAATATCCGAGTGCCACTGGGGCTAGTAACAGAGTCTCCACTGTCAGGCTTTCAATTGCATCCACATTGGCGAGCTTCTTCACGTATCCATAAATTCCAAATGTGAATGCAAGTGCAATGGCGACAGTCGGCGCTTTGGCCATTGCAATGGTCAGGTACACGACCGCACCCGCAGCAATGGACAGTGCCACCCACTGGATGGTGCGTAATTTTTCTTTAAAGAACACAACACCAAAGCCGACACTGACAAGTGGCGTGATGAAGTATCCCAATGAGGAATCGAGTAGATGCCCATTGACGCTGCACCAGATAAACAGTCCCCAGTTCACAGCAATCAACACGGAAGCAAGTGCTAGCAAACCTATTTGTCGTCGGTTCCGCAGGATTGAAATAACTCGATCTGATTTCTTCTGTATGACAATGACACCAATCAGGAAAACTAAACTCCAGATGATGCGATGGCTCAAAATTTCAAGTGGTCGAGCCGGCTGTAGCTTGGGCCAGTAGATGGGAACGATGCCCCAAATGAGATACGCAGAGAATCCGTAGATTGTGCCCTTGGCAACTTCAGTGCGGGGCTCACGTACGGAAGCTGATGTCATAACCCCTCAAATCTACGCCTCAGACTCGATGATTCTCCGTTGGGGTTGTCATGCAAGCGTCACATAAAAAGCTGAGGGACTAGTCGGTTGCGGTCGACTAGTCCCTCAGCAGATTGTGGGTTTACTTGAGTTTCAGTGCCTTCGCTAGATCCGGTGTTGATGTGACCTGTAGTCCGGTTGTAGTTGTGTATGCATCGCGAGCGGCCTTCAGCGCCAACTTGTACGTTGCTTTCGCAGTTCCACGCGCAGCCTTGGCATTTGTGTGGACTGAAGCAACCGAGGCTACGTAGGTATCCCATGCTGCAGTGATGTCAGCATCAGTTGCACCATCGGCACGAGCAGCCGCAATGAGCGTTGCTCGCGCAGTTGCCACACCGGCCTTTGACGCGACCTTTGTTGCAGCCAGCGTGCTTCGCAATGTTGCCCCGGCATCCTTGACAGCAGCCCGGAAGGTAACCCGAGCATTCAATACATCGCCAGTTGTGGTTGCTGCATCGTAAGTTGCTAATGCCGAATCCGTGGCAACCTGCCAATTTGTAAAAGCTACATCAAGGGCAGCATCACGCGTACCCGCTTGAACTGTAGTTGAAGCAATGTAGGTGTCTTGAGCGATGACTCGAGCAAGATCTGTTGTTGCAACGGCAAGAGCAGCCGTCTTTGCAGCTTTGGCATCCGCAACAGAAGCCTTGTACGCATCCTTGGCAGCTTTATCCGCTGTGCGATACGCATCGTTTGCCGCGACAAGTGCCGTGTGCAACGCCGCATCTGCTGGTGTGCTGTCAACGTGCTTGAATTTTCCGTGACCTTTATCGTCACCGTGTGGCTTACCTGAATCGCCCAGACCAAGTCCGGCACTCCAGTCTGGTTTTTGTGGTTGGTTGTTACCGCCACCATGCTTGTCTGCAAACGCTGGACTGATAGCCGCACCTACCAAAGACAGTGTCAACAACGTTGCGCCAGTTGTTTTACGCATTGCGCCCATTGAAACCAATTCCTTTAATGTGGGCGTTCACACCCCATGGTGTAAACCGCTACCTTCAGAATGCTCGCAAGAACTGTTCAAAACAAGCCAAAATGCGAAGGTTTGCCGTCTCTTAACCAAGTCCTAGCAAACCTTGTACGTTACTTGGAAATTCACATTAAATGGCGCGATTTGCAACGCTGTCGCACAGTGTGCGTAGTGCTTCCTTTGCATCACCATCGGGAAGTTGATCAAGACAGGAAATGGACTTTGCCGTCCATTCACCGAGTACTCCGCGAGCGGCACCCATTGCAGGATGCACACGAAGGGCAGCTAAGGCCTCGGCGTGCTCGTCATCATCGGGTAATGGGCGCGACAACAAATCACGAAGTCGCGCATCGAGGCTTGGGTCTGCAAGTGCCAGAAGTGCAGGCAAAGTCTTGACGCCTTCACGTAGATCCGTGCCTGGTGTCTTACCGGACACATTTGATTCGATATCAAGTAAGTCATCGCTTAACTGGAAAGCGATTCCAATTGCTTCGCCAAATTCCGCAATCACATTCGTAAGTTCGGCTGACACACCACTCATCATTGCGCCGTAGCGCCCTGCAGCTGCAATCAAGGAACCAGTCTTGTCAGCCAGAACTTGGATGTGGTGCTTGACCGCATCTTCGCCGTCCTTTGGACCAACGGTTTCCATTAACTGGCCGATAACTAGTCGTTCAAATGTTTGTGCTTGAACTCTTACTGCCTCTGGACCAAGATCAGCAAGAATCTTTGACGAACGCGCAAATAGAAAATCTCCACTCAAGATTGCTACGGAGTTACCCCACCGGGCGTTTGCTGACTGTGCGCCACGGCGAACAGTGGCTTCGTCCATGACATCATCGTGATACAAAGTGGCCAAGTGCGTGAGTTCGACAACCACTGCCGAAGGCACAACACCCGGAGCAGACGAATCACCAAATTCAGCGGCCAGAAGCACAAGCAGTGGTCGGAAACGTTTGCCGCCGGCCTCCACTAAGTGGCGCGCGGTGATATCGGCAAGCTCGTAATCGCTAGCAATTTCCGCTCGAAGCATTGCCTCTACCGACGCCAAACCGTCCGTGAGCTTGAGCTCAAGACTCTCTAACGATTCGGGAAACAACACGCTCACGTTCTTATCCTCGCACTGATATCCGCATGTCGCTCGTTCGCAGGTTAGCGAACGAACAATCCTGCGTTAGCCACTGCATCGAGAATTGGCTGCGGGAATACGCCCAAGATCAATGTGATGACTGCGCTGATAGCAATCGCTGCAGACGTTAACGAACTTGGCACTACGACGCTTGGACCATCAACTGGTGGCTCTGTAAAGAACATCAGCACAATGACTCGAGCGTAGAAGAATGCAGCAATAGCGCTGGCAACAACCGCCACGATAACCAGCGGTGTTGCACCCCCTTCAATTGCAGCAGTAAAGATCGCAAACTTTGCCGTGAAACCACTTGTTAGTGGGATACCAGCCAGTGCAAGCAAGAAGAAGGCAAACACTGTTGCCACAACTGGCGATTTCTTCCCAAGCCCAGCCCATTGGGACAAGTGCGTTGCTTCACCTGAAGCATCGCGAACAAGCGACACAATCGCAAAGGAACCAAGTGTGGTGAATCCGTAAGCGAACAAGTAGAACAAAGTTGCAGACAAACCGTGACCGCTGGTTGCGATGAGGCCCAACAGAATAAATCCGGTGTGTGCCACTGAAGAGAAAGCCAACATTCGCTTAATGTCTGTTTGTGTCACCGCAATGACTGAACCAATCAGCATCGACAAAATTGCGATTACCCACATCATTGGGCGCCAATCCCAGCGCATGCCACTGAACGCGACATAGAACACACGGAACATGGCGCCAAATGCGGCAATCTTGGTGGCTGCTGCCATGAATGCAGTAATCGGAGTTGGTGAACCTTGATACACATCTGGAGTCCACTGGTGGAACGGCACAGCGCCAACCTTGAACAACAAACCGACCGCAATTAATCCGACACCGGCAAGTACCAAACCATCTTGAGTGACGTTACCAAGTGAGGCATTAATTGTGCTGAAATCCAAAGCTCCAGTTACTGCGTAAATCAACGCGGAACCGAACAAGAAAAATGCACTTGAGAATGCGCCGAGTACGAAGTACTTTAGGGCCGCCTCTTGGCTCAACAGACGACGGCGTCTTGCCATTCCTGCCAGCAAATACAACGGCAGGGACAGTACTTCTAACGCAACAAACATGGTCAGGAAGTCGTTTGCAATAACAAAAAGGAGCATCCCACCAACACTGAATAAGAACAGTGGCCAGATTTCGGTCTGGAACCATCCCTGTGCGGTGAACTGACGCTCATCTTCACTACCGGGAAGCGTTGACGCGCGGGCAGCAAAAGCATCACCTTGGGGATCAATGCCGCGTTCTGCCAAGAGCAGGGCTGCAACAAATGCAACCAACAGCAGCGTTCCTTGGAGGAAAAGACCTGGCCCATCAATAGCAGCAGCGCCACCTGCGGCAAGCTGGCGGATTCCATGCGACTGTCCACCATTCAGTGGTGCACCGCCGGGAATCTCCTTGGCCATGTTGATGCCAACGTATGCGAAAGCCACTGCAAGTGTTGCAAAGACCAAAGTGAGTTCAAGGGCCCGCCGAGTATCACGAGGGGCAAATGCTTCGATCAACATGGAAATAACACCAGCACTCAGCAGGATGACTACAGGTGCGAGAGCTGCATATTCAAATGTGTTGTTCACGAACCGCTCCCTTCAGTTGAAGCCAAACCTTGGACGGCTGGAGCCGGATCCACAACTTGAACAGTTGATTGAACTTGCTTTGTGGTCGGGTTGATGATGTTTAACAAACCCTGCGGGAACAAACCAAACGCAATGATGATCGCGATAATCGGAACAATCGCAACCAATTCGCGCTTCGAAATTTCGTTCACAGTTGAAGAAACTTCCTGTGATGGTTCCCCAGTCATTGTGCGCTGGTACATCCACAAAATGTAGAACGCAGCTAGAACAATGCCTACTGTCGCAATGTTTGCGGCCTGTGGGTATTCGCTGAATGTTCCAACGAGTACTAAGAACTCAGACACGAAGCTCGACATACCTGGCAGTGCCAAGGACGACAGACCTGCGAGCAGGAACACACCGGCCATAATCGGTGCGACCTTTTGTACGCCACCGAAATCGGCGATGTTCTTGGATCCTCGACGTGATGACAGGTAACCAACTACGAGGAATAGTGCGCCAGTCGAGAAACCGTGGTTCACCATGTACAACGTTGATCCAGATAAACCTTGTGATGTGAAAGCAAAAATGCCCATCACAATGAATCCAAAGTGTGACACCGATGAGAATGCAACGAGTCGCATCATGTCTGACTGGCCGATAGCGAGAAGCGCACCATAGAAAATACTGATAACCGCGAGGGTGATAATTGCCGGCGCAAAATACTTGCTTGCATCAGGGAAAATTGGAAGTAAGTAGTGAATCATTCCGAATGTTCCAACCTTGTCCAGAACACCGACAAGAAGTGTTGCCGTTCCTGGAGTTGATTCAGCAGCGGCATCTGGCAACCATGTGTGGAACGGCACCATGGGTGCCTTCACGGCAAAGGCAAAGAAGAAGCCAAGGAACAGCATCTTTTGTGTAGCTGGATCAATGTGTAGCTGGGTCAGCGCGGTGTAATCGAATGTGCCAGCACCGAGTTCACGCGCTGAAACGACGTACAGACCAATCAACGCAGCCAGCATAAATAGACCACCGACGAGTGAATACAGCAAGAACTTCATTGCCGCATAAGCGCGCTGTGGTCCACCGAAACGACCGATCAAGAAATAGATCGGAATCAACATTGCTTCGAAGAACACGTAGAACAAGAACAAGTCCGTGGCTGCAAAAACGCCAATCATGAAAACTTCAAGAAGCAGCATGAGAGAGAAGAAACCCTTAACTGTTCCACGTCCCGCGTTTTCAACATCATTCCAGCCTGCGATGAAAACTAGTGGAACCATTACGGCAGCCATCACGATCAACACAATTGAAATACCGTCAACGCCAAGACCCCACGAAATTCCAAACGAAGGAATCCAGCTGTACTTCTCTACGTACTGAAGACCGCCGTTGGACTTGTCCATTCCAAGACCCATGACTACTGCTGCGACGGCAACAACCAGTCCGAAGCCCAATGCCACTTGCTTAGCCAACAAGTCACGGCCAGCAGGAAGTGCGAAGACAACTACCGCTCCAATCAAAGGGAGCAACATCAATGCAGTTAACGACATGATTAGAGCCTCGCTAAGAGTAGAACGAATGCAATCAACGCGGCTCCACCGAGCATCGTGAGTGCGTATGAACGTGTGTAGCCATTTTGAAGGCGACGGGCACGTGCTGAAAGTCCACCGATAGCAGCCGAAACGCCACCGATAGTTCCGTCAATTCCCTTTGCATCAAACCAGGTCAATGCACGAGTCAGGTGCAGACCCGGACGCATAAATACCGCTTCGTTGATTGCATCTCCGTAGGCATCCGCACGCGCTGCCCGCGTGAGGATTGAGACATCTGTTGGAGCAACGACTGGAACTGGGCGCTGCGCGTACTTTGTCCACGCATATCCAGCGCCTGATGCGACGACCAAGAGTGTGACCGGAATCAGCACTGCTGCAGAAATTGGGTGCGTCGGATGCGCAACACCAGTTACTGGCTCAAGCCACGCTTCAATGTCGCCTACGAATTTCAGCAGCAAACCGCCAAATACTGAACCCACAGCCAAGATCATCATTGGCGCCGTCATCACAGTTGATGATTCATGTGGATGAACGCCATCTTCCCAACGTGATTCACCAAAGAATGTCATGGCCATCATGCGAGTCATATAGAACGCTGTCACGCCAGCACCAATCAGAGTGGCAAGACCAACAAGGTAGTTCTGGCCAAACGCAGCGCTGATGATTTCATCCTTCGACCAGAAACCTGCAAACGGTGGAATACCAATGATTGCTAGGAATCCCAGTCCGAATGTTGCGTAGGTAATCTTCATTGACGTGCGCAGGGCACCGTAATGACGCATGTTCACGTCGTCATGCATGCCGTGCATCACCGAACCTGCACCGAGGAACAACCCAGCCTTGAAAAGTCCGTGAGTAAGGAGGTGGAAGATTGCAAATACATATCCAACTGGACCAAGGCCAGCCGCAAGAATCATGTAACCAATTTGGCTCATGGTTGAACCTGCAAGGCCCTTCTTAATGTCGTCCTTGGCAGTACCAATAAATGCACCGAGCAGCAGCGTGATTGCACCGATAACTACAACCGCAGTTCGTGCATCCTGTGACAAGTCAAAGATTGCATGTGCACGAATGATGAGGTAAACACCTGCGGTCACCATGGTCGCTGCGTGAATCAATGCCGAAACAGGTGTCGGGCCTTCCATCGCATCGAGCAACCATGACTGCAATGGGAACTGGGCGCTCTTACCGCAAGCAGCAAGAAGGAGTGCAAAACCAATAAGCGTGATTTTCAGCGACGGACCCTGTCCGGCAGCATCAGCTACACCCTGGAAAGTTACTGTGCCTAATGTCGTGAACATCAACATGACGGCAAGTGACAAACCGACGTCACCAACACGGTTCACAATGAAAGCCTTCTTGCCAGCAACAGCTGCCGACGGCTTGTGTTGCCAGAAGCTGATTAGTAAGTACGAGGCAAGGCCCACGCCTTCCCAACCAACGTAAAGGAGCAAGTAGTTGTCAGCAAGAACCAAGAGCAACATTGCTGCAACGAACAAGTTCAAGTAGGCAAAGAAACGACGACGATTTGGATCGTGTTCCATGTAACCAATTGAGTAAATGTGAATCAGCGTTCCGACACCAGTGATCAGCAGAACGAAACACATCGACAACTGGTCGAGGTGTAAACCAAACGGCACGTTGAAAGTACCGACTGCAATCCAGTCGAATAGGTGCTGACCCACGGCGCGTTCTTCAGCACTGCGACCAAGCATTTGAATGTAGAGCGCAACGCCAACGAAGAACGAGCTTGCTGACATTGCGACGGCAAGGAAGTGACCCCATGTATTAGTGCGACGGCCCCCGAGCAGGAGCAAGGTTGCGCCGAGAAGCGGCAACCCAATAAGTGCGGCAGTCATGACCTATCCCTCTAGTACTTCAGCAGACTTGGTTCGTCGATCGATGCCGAACGACGTGAACGGAAAATTGTGACGATGATGGCTAGACCAACAACGACTTCAGCCGCAGCCACAACCATGACGAAAAATGCTGCAACCTGACCGTCGAGCGTTCCGGTTTCGCGAGCTGCCGCAACAAAGGCAAGGTTTGCTGCGTTCAACATCATTTCGACACTCATGAACACGATGATTGCGTTACGGCGGATCAAAACGCCGAGTGCACCGATCGTGAACAAAATGCCAGCTAAGGCAATGTAGTAATTCGGATTCACTGGGTCACCTCGTTTGGCTTGCTAGCACTATCTTCTGAGGCAATTGCCTTGAATGCTGTGGGCAATGATTCCTGTGATTGTGTGCCGTCTGGAAGCAGGGCTGCCGTCGCTACTGAGTTGTTGCGAGCCAAAACTCCAGGGTTTGGCAGTGGTGTTGGGTGGCCTGACAAGGTGCGTTCGCGCATCTGTTCGGCCTGAGTCTTGCGCGGTTCCCAACGTTCACGATGCGCCAACACCATTGCGCCAAGAGCAGCAGTAATCAGCAATGCTGACGTAACTTCAAAGGCAAGCAGATACTTGCCAAAGATCAAGTGGGCAAGTCCCTGGATGTTTGTTCCATAATCTTCATTTGCTTTGTCCAAACCGACAACAGTTGGACGAGCAACGCTTGTGATGCTTCCAAGAAGAAGTCCGCCGAATGCAAGTGCAAGCAACGTTCCGATGAGTCGCTGGCCCTTGATGGTTTCGATCAATGAATCAGATGAATCAACGCCGACAATCATCAGCACGAACAAGAACAACATCATGACTGCGCCGGTGTACACAACAATCTGTGTTGTACCCAAGAAAGCGGCCTGCTGCGAAAAGTAGAGAATGGCCAGGTTGATCATCGTGAAAGCTACCCACAGCGCACTGTGAACAGCCTTGCGCGAAATGATCATGCCCAAGGCGCCGACGACTGCAAATATTCCGCAGATCCAAAAAACGATTTGTTCACCGTTCACGACTCGTCAACTCCTGCTGGTGCTGAAGCACCTTTGATGTTGCCCGCGTAATAATCCTGCTCGGTTGTTCCTTCGACCATGTCGTGTGGTGCTGCGACCATACCTGGCAAAAGTGGGGCAAGTAGATCTTGCTTTTCATAGATCAACTTCGCGCGTGAATTTTCAGCCAACTCGAAATCATTAGTCATTGTTAGTGCACGGGTTGGGCATGCTTCGATGCACAGACCACACAGGATGCAACGTGCGTAGTTGATTTGGTAGACGCGACCGTAACGCTCACCTGGTGAGAAACGTTCTTCTTCACTGTTGTCGGCACCTTCAACCAAAATCGCATCTGCCGGGCAAGCCCACGCACATAGTTCACAACCAACACACTTTTCTAAACCGTCAGGGTGACGGTTTAGTTGGTGACGCCCGTGAAAACGAGGCTTCGGCGGAAACTTATCTTTTTCTTCCGGGTACTGCTCTGTCGTGACCTTCTTGAACATCGACAAGAAGGTGACCGCAAACCCGCGAACAACTTGTGGCAATACAGGCATTTACTGCTCCTCGCCCGACTCGACTGCAGGTGCAGTAACAGTGACTGGAATACGTCGTGACGCTTGAGGTGTTTGACCTGGCATCGGTGGGACAGGGAAACCGCCAGCAAACGGATCGAACTCTGCTGATGCTTCAAGCTCGGCACGCTCTTGTTCAAGTTCTTCACGCTTCTTAGTGCGAAGTTCCATGACATAGGAAGCGACAACAACTACGAAAAGGACTGCGCTCGCGATGAACAACAAGTTGCGTGATGCGAGGCCGCCCGTATTACGCAGGTAACGCGCAACAGCCACGACCATGATCCACGCTATTGAAACTGGAATGAGTACCTTCCAGCCGAACTTCATAAATTGGTCGTAACGCATACGTGGAAGTGTGCCTCGCAACCAAATGAATACGAAAAGGAATGCGAAGACTTTGCCGAAGAACCACAACAGTGGCCACCAACCTGTGTTTGCTTGTGACCACATCGAGATTGGGTACGGTGCACGCCAACCACCAAGGAATAGCGTGGTTGCCATTGCCGAAACGGTCACCATGTTCACGTATTCAGCTAGGTAAAACAGCGCAAACTTCAACGACGAGTATTCGGTCTGGAAACCACCGACGAGTTCGCCTTCAGCTTCCGGCAAGTCAAATGGTGCGCGGTTTGTTTCGCCAACCATTGCTGTTGCATAAATTGCAAATGATGGGAACAACAAAACGATGTACCACAGATGTTCTTGACCAGCCACAATCTGCGAAGTTGACATTGATGATGCGTACAAGAACACCGCAACAAACGAAAGACCCATCGCGATTTCGTAACTGATCATCTGTGCACTTGAACGCAAGCCACCGAGCAACGGATACGTCGAGCCAGAAGCCCAACCACCGAGCACAATGCCGTAAATACCGATTGAAGCAATCGCCAAAACATAAAGTACAGAAACTGGGAAGTCAGTGAGCTGTAGTGGAGTGATGTGTCCAAACATCGACACTGTCGGGCCGAGTGGAATGACTGCGAAGGTCAAGAATGCAGCGCCAGCAGAAATCACTGGTGCTAGCCAATAGACCGCGTAGTGCACACCCTTTGGAACGATTTCTTCCTTCAGTGCGAGCTTTACACCGTCCATCAAAGACTGAAGCAAACCAAATGGTCCAACGCGGTTTGGACCGATACGCATCTGCATACGGCCAACAACACGTCGTTCTGCCCAAATGGTCAACAACGTTAAGAGGACAAGAATCACGAAGATGCCGAGCACCTTGACCAGCACGACACCGATTGGGTCGGTGCCGAATGTGCTGAGATCTCCTACTGCTTCTGAACGAATGTTCATGCAGCACCTCCTGAAACGTTCACGACGGTTCCACTTGGAAGACCAAGTGCAGAGCCTTCACTGTTGGCCGGAATCCAGACTGTGTCTTCGGCCATTCCAACCGTCACAATTACTGGCGCACTAGCCGATTGGCCATGTGCAGTAACAGTTGCAGTGGCGCCATCAACCAAGTTGAGTTTCGCTGCTGTCGCCGGGCTAACTCGAACAACGGCCATGCGTGCAGTCGCTGCCAAGTAAGGCTCACCTTCTTGCAAGGTGCCGTTGTCTAACAAGTGACGCCAAGTGCTCAGCAATGCTTGACCTTGACCAACGCTTGCAGCTGCAGGTTCGGAAATACCTGACGCAGGTTTTGCAGCAGAATTCCAGAACTGTGGATCTACGCCAAAGAACTCGCCCATCGCCGACGCAATTTCGCCAAGAACCTCTGCATCAGACAATGCCCCAGGTGTCGGTACAACCGTATTAAAGGAACGATCGCGACCTTCCCAGTTGCGGAAGGTTCCTGACTTCTCGGTGACGACTGCAACAGGAAGCACAACATCGGCCACTGCAGTGATGTCGGTGTGACGTGTTTCCAGTGATACAACGAATTCAGCACGTTCAGCACCAGCGACAATATCTGCAGCAACGTCATCGGATCCAACTCCAGCGACCAGCAAACCCTTGATGTCTTTTCCAAGTGCATTGATGATGTCGGTGGTGTTGCGACCATCAACTGGAAGTAAGCCTGCATCCAGAGCGCCACGTTCGCCAGCGCGACGCGGCACCCACGCCAACTTCGCGCCAGTTGATGTGACGAGTGCCGAAACCGCAGTCAACAAACCTGGTGTCTGAGCTGCGCGCTCGCCGACCAGAACGATGCTGCCTGCATCCTGAACATAGCCAGCTGCACCAACGATTGCATTAACTTCTTCGGCCGGTGAAGCGGCAATCAGTGTGCCCTTCATCTTTGCCAAGCCAGCAGTCAAGAACGGCGCAATTGCATATACCTTTGTGCCGCCCTTCAACGCAGCCTTGCGCAAACGCAAGAACACGATCGGAGATTCATCTTCTGGCTCAAAACCAACTAAGAGAACCGAAGGCGCAGCCTCAAGATCCGCGTAGGTTACGCCAAGGCCGGAACCTGCGACGTGGTGAGCCAAGAATGATGTCTCTTCATCGCTGGCAGCGCGTGCGCGGAAATCTACATCCTTGGTTCCAAGAACCTTGCGAGCAAACCCTGCGTAAGCAAGTGCATCTTCATTTGTCAGACGGCCACCCGTCAAAACTGCGGTCGATGCGCCACTCTTCTTAAGACCTGCAGCAGCAACACGAAGTGCTTCTGGCCATGAGGCTGGAATTAAGTTGCCGTCTTCATCACGAACAAGCGGTGATTGAATACGGCCATCGGTCAAGTATGGGAATGCAAAGCGACCCTTGTCGCAGTTCCATTCTTCGTTAACTTCGGGAGCATCCCATGCAAGGCGACGCATCACAGTATTGCGGCGAACATCGGTACGAAGTGCACAACCTGCGGCGCAATGTTCACATGCAGTTGGTGAACTCACCAAGTCGAATGGGCGTGAACGGAAACGGTACTTCGCACTCGTCAATGCGCCAACTGGGCAAATCTGAATTGTGTTACCCGAGAAGTATGAATCGAATGGCTGATCAGACGAGATACCAACCTGTTGTTTGGCGCCGCGCTCGAGTAACGAGATGAACGGATCGCCAGCAATCTGGTCAGCGAAACGTGTGCACCGTGCACATGACACGCAACGCTCACGGTCAAGGAGCACCTGTGCACTCACGTTGATTGGCTTGGGGAAAGTGCGCTTGGTGCCGTCGAAACGAGTTTCGCCCTGACCGGCAGTCATTGCCTGATTTTGCAATGGGCATTCGCCGCCCTTGTCGCAGATTGGGCAGTCCAGCGGATGGTTGATGAGGAGGAACTCCATCACACCGGCCTGTGCCTTTGCGGCCATTTCCGATGAGTGCTGAGTCTTAACAATCATTCCGTCAGTGACAGTCACAGCACATGATGGCTGTGGCTTTCCTTGACCTTCGATTTCCACCAGACACATGCGGCATGCTGCCACGGGATCCAAAAGTGGGTGGTCACAAAAACGCGGGATGGCAGTGCCGAGCATTTCAGCAACACGAATAATCAATGTGCCCGCTGGAACTTCAACAGTCACACCATCAACGGTGACGGTAACGAGTTGTGTTGTGACGGTCATCGGGTAGCTCCTGCGAAGACAGTTGCTGCTGCCGGGTCAAACGACTCGTTAGCTGGCGTGGTGGTTGCTTGGACAAACTCTTCACGGAAGTGCTTTAGTGCAGCAGGGAACGGTGTTGCTGCCGCATCGCCCAATGCGCAGAACGAACGGCCTGCAATCTGGGCGCATACTTCAACAAGTTTGTCGAGATCTGCTTCTGTTCCGTGTCCCTCTTCAAGACGATGAAGTACATCACTGAGCCAGTACGTGCCTTCACGACATGGTGTGCACTTGCCGCATGACTCGTGCTTGTAAAACGCAAGCCAACCAGTGACAGCGCGAACCACTGACGTGGTCTCGTCAAAGATCATCGGCGTTCCAGTTCCGAGCATGGAACCTGCCGCAGCGATGTCTTCATAAGTCAACGGAGTATCGAGCAGGTCCGGTGTCAGCATGGGAACCGAAGACCCACCTGGCAACCAGAACTTCACCTTGTGACCGTTGCGTACGCCACCTGCATGCTCAAGAAGTTCACGCATTGTGATACCCAAAGGAGCTTCGTAAATTCCTGGACGATTCACGTGACCGGAAACTGCGAACAACTTAAAGCCTGGTGACTTTTCTGTTCCCATTGAACGGAACCAATCAACACCGTTATTCACAATGTATGGAATGTTCGCAATTGTTTCAACGTTATTTACACATGACGGTGATGCGTACAGACCCGCAACCGCGGGAAATGGTGGCTTCAAACGAGGCTGGCCGCGACGACCTTCGAGTGAGTCAAGCAGGGCTGTTTCTTCACCACAGATGTAAGCGCCTGCACCCGCGTGAAGTACAACATCAAGATCAAAACCTGAGCCTTGAATGTTCTTTCCGAGGTACCCCGCTGCATACGCTTCCTTAATCGCGCTGTTTACGCGACGGAAAACGTGTGGCACTTCGCCACGAAGATAAATGAATGCGTTGTTCGAACGCATTGCGAATGACGCAATGATGATGCCTTCAATTAATGAATGGGGGTTTGAAAGCATCAACGGAATGTCTTTGCAAGCACCAGGTTCTGACTCGTCAGCGTTCACAACTAAGTAGTGCGGCTTGCCGTCACCCTGAGGAACGAAGCTCCACTTCAAACCGGTCGGGAAGCCTGCGCCACCACGACCACGAAGACCGGAATCTTTAACAAGCGTGATGATGTCATCAGGTGCCTGCTTGAGTGCTTTCTTAACTGCGGTGTAGCCACCGTGACGCTGGTAGCCAGAAATCGTGTACGAATCTGGTTCGTCCCAGTGTGCAGTCAGTACGGGTGTGAGAGTCACAGTGTTCCCTTCGGTGCGCTCTGGCCGAGTTCCTTGGCGCGGTTCAAACCAGCAAGCATCATTGCGTCGGCTTGACCAAAATCAACAAGCTCATCTTCAAATCCAGCAAGCGTCAATTCGTTTTCTTTGAATGATCGAACGCGTGGACCACGTGTGCTGAGTACTTCTTCGCCGCGTGAAAGTTTTTCAATTACTTCGAGGGCAGATTCTGGTGTCATGTTGTCCAAGAATTCCCAGTTCGCCGTCATCACTGGTGCGTGCGTGCATGCTGCTTGGCATTCGATGCGCTCGAGTGAGATTTTTCCATCTTCAGTTACTTCATCGTGTCCGATGCCAAGGCGGTCACTCACGCGCTTCCAAATTTCGTCGCCGCCAAGAATCCCGCAGCCTGGGTTGATGCACACACCCACATGGAATTCGCCAGCTGGCTTGCGGTGGTACATGGTGTAGAACGTTGCAACCGCAGCAACTTCGGCAGTTGTGAGTTCGAGTTCCTCTGCACAAAGGGCGATACCGTCGGCGCTTACAAAGCCTTCTTCAGATTGCACAAGGTGCAACATGGGTAGAAGCGCTGAACGTGCCTGCGGGTAACGAGAAATGATTTCGCGAGCCTTCTCGCGTGTTTCTTGTGTGAGCGACATTATCGATCCACACCTCCCATAACTGGGTCAATTGAAGCAACGGCTGCGATGACGTCAGCAATCTGACCGCCTTCACACATCGCTGCAACAGCTTGAAGATTTGTGAATGACGGATCGCGATAATGCACGCGGTATGGACGTGTTCCACCATCAGAAACGATATGTACGCCAAGTTCACCGCGAGGTGACTCAACTGCGCTGTAGACCTGGCCTGCCGGAACTGAGAAACCTTCGGTGACCAGTTTGAAGTGGTGGATGAGAGCTTCCATCGATTCACCCATGATGTGACGGATGTGGTCAAGCGAATTGCCCTGACCATCTGAACCGATTGAAAGCTGTGATGGCCATGCAATCTTCTTGTCTTCAACCATGACTGGTCCGGGTGCCAAACGATCAAGACACTGGTCAACGATGTTCAGCGACTGTTCCATCTCTTCAAGACGTATCAAGAAGCGACCGTAAGCATCATTTGTTGTCTTGGTGATGACATCAAATTCGTAGTTTTCGTAGCCACAGTATGGGTCAGTCTTGCGGAGGTCATGCGGCAAACCCGTTGCGCGAAGAACGGGACCGGTTGATCCCAACGCCATCGCAGCCGAAAGATCCAGCACACCAACGTTGTCCGTACGACCCATCCATACGCCATTTCCAACAAGCATGTCTGCAGTGTCTTTGAAACGACGTGGTAGTGACTTGATGGTTTCGCGAATCTTTTCTTCAGCACCAGCAGGTAGATCTTGCGCGACGCCACCGGGACGAATGTACGCACTGTTCATGCGAAGACCGGTAACTAATTCGAACAGATCCAGAATCGATTCACGTTCGCGGAAACCAAAGATCATTGCGGTCAATGCGCCGAGTTCCATACCGCCAGTTGCGAGTGCGACTAGGTGGGAGGAAATGCGATTGAGTTCCATCATCATCACGCGGATGACGTTGGCACGTTCTGGGATTTGATCGGTAATGCCGAGGAGCTTTTCAACGCCAAGGCAGTACGCGGCTTCGTTAAAGAATGGTGACAGGTAGTCCATGCGAGTTACGTATGTGACGCCCTGCGTCCATGAACGGAACTCCATGTTCTTTTCGATACCGGTGTGGAGGTAACCGATGCCGCAACGAGCTTCGGTTACTGTTTCGCCATCGATTTCAAGAACGAGACGAAGCACGCCGTGTGTTGATGGGTGCTGTGGACCCATGTTGACGACAATGCGCTCGTGTTCACCTTCGGCTGCGCCTAGGACTGTGTCCCAGTCCTGACCCTGAACCGTATAAACGCGGCCTTCTGTTGTGTCGTATGACGGTGCGTATGTATCGGACATTAGTTGTATGACCTCCGCGTATCGGGCGGTGGAATTGTCGCACCCTTGTATTCGACTGGAATGCCACCCAGTGGGTAGTCCTTGCGCTGTGGATGACCTTCCCAGTCATCTGGCATGTGGATGCGTGTCAGATGCGGGTGACCATCGAAAATCAGGCCGAAGAAATCAAATGTTTCACGTTCGTGCCAGTCATTAGTTGGGTACACCGACATCAACGATGGAACGTGCGGATGTGAATCGGCAACTGCAACTTCAACGCGTACTTTGCGATTGTGTGTGATTGAACGGAATTGATATACCGCGTGCATTTCGCGACCGGTTTGGTTCGGGTAGTGAACACCGTTTACGCCGAGGCACAATTCAAAACGTAACCCTGGCTCGTCGCGTAAAGTGCGGGCCACCGCAACGAGCTCTGACGCGCGCACGTAGAGCGTCATCTCATCGTGCTCGATGACTACTTTTTCAATCGCTTTGTCGAATGACGAACCAAACTCTGGAAGTGCTGCATTCAGCTCTTCGGCAATCGCATCGAAGTAACTTCCGAATGGACGTTGTGAGGGTGCAGGAACTGGAACAACACTGACAAGACCGCCGAAGCCTGACGTGTCACCTGATCCAGTTGAACCGAACATTCCGGTGCGCACAGTGGTGACATCGAGAATTGGCAGGCTCGAAGGAGTAACTTCACTCATCGAAGCAGTCCCTTCATCTCTGAAGTTGGTGCTGCAAGAAGTGCATCCTGTTCGAGAGAAATAATTTCGCGAGCGCGGTTTGAACCCAACTTTGTATCTTGAATTTCGCCATGAAGTTTCAACAGGGCGTCAATCAACATTTCTGGACGAGGCGGGCAACCTGGCAGGTAAATATCAACGGGCACAATGTGATCCACGCCTTGAACAACTGCGTAGTTATTGAACATGCCGCCCGAAGAAGCGCACACACCCATAGCGAGAACCCACTTAGGGCCAGGCATTTGATCGTAAATCTGGCGCACAACTGGAGCCATCTTTTGGCTGACACGGCCGGCAACAATCATCAAGTCAGCCTGACGTGGTGATGCGCGGAAAACTTCCATGCCGAACCGCGCGAGGTCGTAACGACCTGCACCTGTTGCCATCATTTCGATTGCACAGCACGCAAGACCAAACGTTGCTGGCCAGAGCGAATTCTTGCGGGCATAGCCTGCAAGTCCTTCAACTGTCGTCAGCAGAACTCCGCTCGGGAGTTTCTCTTCAAGACCCATGATGTCCTCTACTCTGCAATCTCAATATTTAAAAAGTATTAATCCCATTCGAGACCGCCGCGGCGCCACACGAATGCGTACGCAGCAAGAACGGTCACGATGAAGATGATCATTTCGACTAAACCAAAAAGTCCCAGAGCGTCAAAGCTGACTGCCCATGGGTACAAGAAAACAATTTCAATGTCGAACACGATGAACAACATTGCCGTCAGGTAGTACTTCACCGGAAAGGTGCCGCCGCCGACTGGTTGTGGTGTTGGCTCGATGCCACATTCGTAGGCGTCAACCTTTGCGCGGTTGTAACGCTTTGGTCCGGTGACTGGCGCGATACCTACTGAGAAAACAGCAAAGCCCAATGAAAGCAGACCTAGGAAAAGAATGGGTAGGTAGACATTGCCCTGTCCCACAGCGCAGCCACCTTTCTATAAAAGTCACTAATTATGCGAGCCTCGCCCACATAAGCCACTTGCGACTACTAATCCTAGAGCCCGAAAGCCTTGTGGATACAGCGTGCTTGTGAACTTGTGAAAACTTTCACGAAGTCAACTCAAAGTTTAGTGAGTAGGTCGAACCATTTGATTGGCAGGAGTGATTTTGAAGCAAAATAGGTCCGTGACCTTGGTTACGTCTGAGGCAGTGAACAAGACTGTGTACTCCACAGTGAATGCCCTTGGCAGCTTGAAACTACTTAACCGCGTGATGCAAAGCGACAATTCCGCCTGTGAGATCGCGCCACTTGCACAATTCCCAGCCAGCGGCGCCAATTAATTCGGCCAATTCCAGTTGATTTGGCCACGCCCGGATAGATTCGGCCAAATAGACGTATGCGTCTGGGTTGCTGGAGACCTTTTTGGCTACACCAGGCAAGGCCTTCATCAAATATTCCATGTACACCTTGCGGAACGCGCTGACCGTTGGATGGCTGAACTCGCACACGACCAGGCGACCACCGGGCTTAGTGACTCGGTAAAGCTCCTGCAAACCACGCAAAGTGTCGTGAATATTGCGCAAACCGAAGGAAATAGTCACTGCATCAAAGGAATTATCAGCAAAAGGCAGGTTCATCCCATCGCCGGCCACAAATGTCAGGTGCGGATAACGCCGCTTGCCCACTTCGAGCATTCCCAAACTGAAATCGCAAGCTATCGCTTCCGCCCCAGCTTCAAAGAATGGTTGCGTACTTGTCCCAGTACCCGCAGCCAAATCAAGAATTTTTTCACCCGGCTGTGGGTCAACGGCCGCCACTACCGCTTTGCGCCAAGCGCGAGTGCGGCCAAAGGAAAGAACGTCGTTCGTGATGTCGTATTTTTCGGCAACGCCATCAAACATTGCTGCCACTTCGTGGGGCTCTTTGTTCAGATCTGCGCTCGACATGTTCCTAGTCTGCCATGTGTCAAGGATGTTGCAGGAGATACCTGTCCCTTAGTAACCCGGCACGTTTAGCAATCCGAGTTCATTATCGATTCGACTCCGTGGAGCAGTCCAGACGGAAATGTGAATTAGTCCGATATCGCTGCGCGACGAGAAAGCTTGGCAACGGCTTCAGTCCAGATCTCAAGTGACTCACGTAGTGCGCGATTAATAAGTGCATCGTCGTGTGTGGCAATTGCCTCTTGAATGCGAATCGTGCCTGCGGTAGGCGTATGTCCGATCGCGGTCGTGAAAAGTAACTTCGATAACGAATTTTGCAATTCAAGTTCATTTTCTAAATCACGCACAATTTGTTGACGTTCGGATTTATAAAATTCGAGTCGCTGAATGTACAACATTGAGCCACTCATAAATCCACCGTAAATAGCCACGCAATTTAAAACCAGTAAGACTAAGTACGCCTGCATATGCGGATCAAGAAGTGCGCGACCAGTTGGACCTGTACCAATTGTGAGCATTACTACTACCAGCACGGTTAGTGCAATCGCAAAACTTTCAAAAATCAACCATCGTGTGACGTTCGATGCCTTCTTCATTCCTGGCAAGACAAACTTTCGATAACTACTTAAAAGCACGAATGTCATTGCACCAATAACCGAGGACACTACAAGGGCTTCTTTGCGTGAAATCACAAATGAATGCCAAGCGGCAAGAACTGCGAAGAGCGCAAAGGCTGTAATACCCGGTGCCACAGGTCGATAAATCGTTGCACCGTCTAGTACATCTCGAAATGAGGACTTCCGCGGTAACCGAGATTTGTCTTCAGCTAAACCTGAACCATTTGTCCAATAGAGTCGCGAAGCGTCTTCTGCCTTTGCGAGTTGATCGTCAAGCTCAACAATTATTTGCGCACGATCTGGTTCGCTTGCATGTTGATCCGCAATACGCATAAGAGCGGCTCGAGACTCTGTAGTTTCAAGATGGAGTTCACGTTTCCAATACGAAAAAGTTTCCGAAAGTGACTCGCTCAAACTTGAAATACGCATGTTCGCTGCTTGGCAGGCCTCACGCAATGCGCGAACATTGTGTCTATTTTCGTAATGACGATCCATCATCCACGCCAGCGTGATCATCAAAGGAGCACCAAAACTAACGTTAGAAAAAATGCGGCCTACGTAGTGCGTTGCATCAATGTTCCACAAACTAAATAGAGCGCCGTTTGCTATTGACCGAATAATGTTCACAACTACAAAGAGCACCAACACCATCGAAAGACGCAAAGGAAAACGCTCTATCGCGACAACCATGCGACCAAACAACACGATTGGAATCAAACTAATCACTTGCGCGATCGACGACACGAAGAAAGTCCGGTTGTATTCATAGGAACCAAATGGACCATAAATCGAAGCTGTCAGAGGCACAGACAGCGCGAACATCAAAACAATCCACTGCCAGGAAAATGCGTAGGGCCCGGCCACTCGGTGCCAAAATCCTTTGGTTAAGGAAACATCAGAGACTTGAGCCACAATCGAAGTCTAAGCCGACAGCGGAATCTCCATCGTGAGATGCCGCAAACAACTTGGCGGTCTAGGCTTAAAGATTGTGAGCACCGCATTTATTCATCCGCACGAAGGCATTCGTGTACGCACAGCTCACATCGCAGACCAACCGCACCTCTTGAGTTTGATTGGCGCAGATGACGCCCTGGCTTGGGTACGCGGTCCAGCCGATGACCAACACGGAATTGTCGCATGGGGCGAAGTAGATCGAGTCGAAGTAGATGGCCCCGAACGATTTAGCCGAGCACAACGTTGGTGGACCAAATGGTGCTCGACCGCATTTGGCGATGAACCCATCGCCTTTGCATCATTCGCATTTTCATCAAGCTCAGGCAGTTCAGTCGTTGTCATACCAAAATTTGTCGTTCGCAGAACAGAGCACGGCACCACGCTCACAGTGACTGCCGACGCACACACAATCGACGACGACATCGCGCAAGCTGAATCGGAACTCGCAAAACCGCGAGTAATCGAAACAGCACACCATTCAGTTACTTGGGCAGAAGGTTCACGTCCCGTCGAAGATTGGGCGCATGCAGTTGACACGGCAGTCGAGCGAATCAACGCCGGCGAGCTCGACAAAGTCGTACTGGCTCGCGACATCGTGGCAAAACTTGATCAGCCACTAAACCTCGGTGCACTTTTGCGCAAACTCAACAACGCGTTCCCCGAATGCTGGACCTTCAGTGTTGATGGACTCATAGGTGCCACACCTGAACTTCTCATCAGAAAAGATCAAGACCAAGTCACCAGCCGAGTTCTCGCCGGAACAGTTCGCCGCAGTAGCGACTCGCATCGCGACGACCAACTAGCACAAGCACTCATGGGATCTGACAAAGATCAAGAAGAACATGCCTATGCTGTGGCCTCAGTCGCCTCTGCCCTCGCGTCACACTGCACAGACCTGAACGTGCCAGAAGAACCATTCATTCTTCAGCTTGCAAACGTTCAACACCTCGCCACTGACATTTCAGGTGAACTCGTAGACGGCGCATCCGCACTCGCACTTGCCGCATCACTTCATCCAACCGCTGCCGTATGCGGCACACCAACAGAACGTGCAGCACTCATGATCCGCGAACTCGAACACATGGACCGAGGACGCTACTCGGCACCAGTCGGATGGATTGATCGAAACAGCAACGGTGAGTTTGGTATCGCCTTACGTTGCGCACAAATTGAAGACACACACCGCACACAACTTCGCCTATACGCAGGGTGCGGAATTGTTTCCGGCTCAACAAGCGAATCCGAAGTGGCTGAATCACAATCCAAATTCGCCGCAATGCACAACGCACTAGAAAACTAGTACCCACTTAGCTCGCTGGAATCGACTCCCAGCCACGCAGTACCCACTTAGCTCGCTGGAATCGACTCCCAGCCACGCAGTACAAAAGTCGGACGCTGAACCGGCTCCCCCGCTAACTGCAAATCCGGAAAACGCTCAAACAACATTGGCAGCGACGTCAACATCTCAAGGCGAGCAAGCGGAGCACCAATACAAAAATGAATACCCGCACCAAAAGCAATATGCGGATTCTGCGCACGCGTGATGTCGAAAGTATCTGGCTCAGCAAAAACAGTGCCATCGCGATTTGCCGAACCCAGCAAAGCGCCAACTTTCTGCCCAACCTGCACAGTTATCTCACCAATCTGAGTATCTGCCGTGGCAGTGCGTTCAAAAAGATGCAACGGCGAGTCATAACGCAACATTTCTTCAAGAGCCGTCGGCGCGAGTTCATGTGGATGCGCAGCTAACAGTCCAAGCTGATCAGGATTGTTGAAGAGCGCAACCATTCCATTACCAAAACCGTTCACGCTTGCTTCGTGCCCAGCATTTAACAGCAAGACACACATGGCAATCAGCTCGTGTTCGTTGAGCTTCTCACCTAGCTCTTCAACTTCCACTAATGCAGTAATCAAATCTGATTGTGGATTTTTCTTTCGTTCACGTGCAATTGCAGAAACATATTCACTGAACGCCTTGCCGGATTCTTGAGCTGCGAGCTCTTGCTCTCGAGTCCGATCAAATTCGTACATTTTGACAATGTCCTGCGACCAGCGTCGAAGGTCTTCAGCCATGTCACGCGGAACGCCGAGCAAGTCAGCAATGATCAATACGGGAAGCGGTTCAGCATAGTCAGCCAAGACATCGAAGTGCCCTTGTTCGTTTCGCTTTACTTCAGCACGATCGAGGAGTTCAACACAGGTTTGAACAATGTTGGGACGCAGCGCTTCAATGCGGCCAGGTGTAAATGCTTTTTGCACAAGGGCACGAAGGCGCGTGTGCTTTGGTGGTTCGCTATCCAAAATTGAATCTGAATGGAGCCAGTTAAAAATCTCCCACTCAGATTCTGGAAGTACTGGTGAAAAAATTCGACCGAGTGATTTGGCACGAAGTGTGGCATTCGCGGTAGCGTGCGTCGGCGCTAGCCACATGTCGTAACGTTCACTCCACAAAAGTTCACCGCTTGCACGTAGCGATGTATAAATTCCGTAAGGATTAATGACCTGTTGTGGATCTTGCAGATTGAGCAAGTTAGCCGTTGACATCGTTTGCTTCTATCCCAATGGACTTAATTGGCAAAGTAATCGCGTACAGAAATGCAAAGAGCGAAAGCATGATGACCGTTGTCCATCGGCCATTCGCCAAAGTGTCTCCTGCTGAATAAACACGGTAGGCAACAGCGGCGTTGATAACAATCATGACGAGTGCCGCCCGGCGCAAAGCAGGATCGCTCGCGTTTCGAGACGTTGTTCCCATGTGCACTGACAGCGCAACCAGAATGAGACCAACTAGGGTCCACAACCATGTCACAGCGTCGGTGATGTCAGCTGAATCTAAATAGCGCGCCACATCATGTGGTTTTACTGCCGCAAATAGTCCAGCGACCCCAACCAAAATCGCTTGGATAACCATGACTAATCGGGTGTACCGATACCGGGAGTTACGCACATCCACAGTCTAGAGCGCAGGGCGTTTACAAATTCAAGTTCCGTAGTAGTTAGTTCAGTGACGCTTCTAACAAGCGGACAACTACCATGAATTCATGCAGTCACAGCAGGTCGAAGAAATTGTCCGCAGCCGATTCAACATTGACGGAGTCGCTACACAACTCGTAGGCGAACGCGACCTCAATTTTCGACTTGTTTCTGGCGAGACTTCATACATCTTTAAGGTGCATCAGGCCGCCGAGCGAGATGTCATCCAACTTCAAAATGAGCTGCTCTTACTCGTCCAATCAGATTCTGCCCTCACTGAGCCTGCGCCAATCAAGTCCGCGGCTGGCGACTACATTTTTGATATTGACGAAGCACGTATCGGGCGGCTGCTGACTTGGGTTCACGGGGACTTAATGTCCTCGCGTAAAAAACTGTCACCCGAATTGCTTTCAAGCTTGGGCCATGCAGTTGCCTCACTCGATGGTGCACTGGGTCGGGCAACTTCGGGTATCTCCCACGAACTTGTGGAACGTCCCTTTGGTTGGAACGTCATGCAGTCTGCACAACTCGTCGAACAAATTCACCTTGTGGCCGATGAGCATGTACGTTCGCTTGTCCAGAACGTCTTCACTGAAGCTACTGGTTCGACCTTGATAGGGCTAAGCCAACTTCCGGCTCAACTCATACATAACGATGCCAACGACAACAACATCATTGTTTCGGATAATCATGTTGTTTCACTGATTGATTTTGGTGACATTATTTTGGCTCCTCGCGTTGCAGGACTTGCAGTGGCGTGTGCGTATGTTCTTGATGATTCGTCCGATCCAATTCGAGGCGTGCTTGATGTGGTTCGCGGGTACCACACAACACATGCGTTGAGTGAACGTGAATTGGAATTACTTTTCTCATTAATTACACTTCGCATCGCAACGAGTATCGTGATGGCCGCAATTCAATTGTCAGCTCAACCAGATAACGACTATTTGAATATCAGCCAAGAAAAATTTCGCGAACTCTTAAATACTCTTGTTGGAACCGATCCTGGCTTAACACTTTTCCGATTCCGCGCAGCATGTGGGTACGAAGCTAACCCAACTAGCCGTGAGGTACGCCAATGGTTGTTGAGCGGCAAAGCTCCGATTGCTGATGTCGTAATGCCACCGTTGCGTGACGCCAAAAAGATTTGGCTCGACTGGTCTGCAGACAACGAGAACATGGCACGAACTGAAGAACAAATCGTCGCGTTGATGGCCCAAAGTGGTGCTCAGGTTGCCATTGGGCACTACTGCGAAAACCGAAACGTTTATCAAGGCGAAGCATTCGACATAAAGAGCGACAATTCTCGGACAGTCCATCTCGGCGTCGACCTGTTCGCGCCAGCAGGCACACCTGTGCATGCAGGTCACGATGGAAAGGTCGAATACTTCAACGACAACAATGTGTACTTGGACTACGGACCAGTCATCATCCTGCGACATGAAACAGAAAGTGGCACCCCGTTTTGGACGCTCTACGGGCATTTGTCGCGACCTTCACTCGATGACTTGTATATCGGCAAAGTCATTAAGGCTGGCGATCAAATCGCCACCATGGGCGAAGAACATGAAAATGTTGGTTGGCCACCCCACACTCACTTCCAACTGTTGACCAGTCTGTGCGGTATGGGGCTGGATGTTTATGGTGTTGCCCCGCTGAACGAATTGCCGGTCTGGCGCAGCATTTCACCAAATCCAAACCTTCTACTCAAAATTGCTGAAGGTACTGACGTGCACGCGCACCTTCGCCAACACACACTTGAAAATGAGCGCTCGGTTGTCATGTCGCGAGCACTAAGCCTGAACTTCGACAACCCACTTGAAATTGTGAGCGGCAAGGGTGCCTACCTGTATGACCAGACTGGTCGGTCGTACTTGGACTTGGTGAACAATGTTGCGCATGTTGGCCATTCGCATCCTCGCGTGGTGCGAGCGGGCCAAGAACAAATGGCTACCCTCAATACAAACACGCGCTACATCAACCAAAATGCAATCGAATACGCGCGCGCACTTGCGAGCACATTCCCAGATCCACTCAGCATTGTGTTCTTTGTGAACAGCGGAAGTGAAGCAAACGACCTCGCGCTTCGCTTAGCCCGCGCTCACACACGCGCGAAAGGAATGCTCGTACTTGATCACGCATATCACGGACACATCACGAGCATCATCGATATCAGCCCGTACAAGTTTGCGCGTAAAGGTGGCGCAGGTCGCCCAGATCATGTGCGAGTAGTGCCTCTCCCAGATTCTTACAAGGGCGTGCATCGTGGACTGGAAGCTGGCGCGCGTTACGCAGAAGAGTTCCGATCGGTTCTTGAAGACTTGGATCAACCACTGTGTGCTTTCATCAGCGAATCAATTGTGAGTACGGCTGGACAAGTGACCTTGGCCGAGGGATTCCTCCCAGAGGCGTACCGCATGACCCGTGCAGCTGGCGGCGTATGCATTGCCGATGAGGTGCAAATCGGTATGGGTCGCGTCGGAACGCATTTCTGGGGATTCGAACTACACGGAGTAGTCCCTGACATTGTGACGATTGGTAAGCCCATCGGTAATGGTCACCCGCTCGCCGCAGTTGTGACAACTCCTGAGATTGCAGACTCGTTCTTGAACGGTATGGAGTACTTCAATACATTCGGCGGCAACCCAGTCTCGGCTGCAATTGGTCAGGCTGTGCTCGACGTGGTGCAGGATCAGGACCTACAAGCGAACGCGCAACGCATGGGTACTTACCTCATGGATAGCGTGCGCGAACTCGGTAAAACATTTGAAACTATCGGTGACGTGCGCGGAAGCGGACTATTTATTGGCGTGGAATTTGTGAAAGATCGTAAGTCACAGGAACCAGCCACTAAGTTCACAAGCGACCTGATTGAGTTTGCTCGTGAACGCGGTGTGTTCTTGTCGTGCGATGGGCCAGCAAACAATGTGCTCAAAATTAAACCACCGATGGTCATCAACCACAGTGACGTGAACTTGTTCTTGTCAGTTCTTTCGGATGGTTTGAAAGAACTTCACTAATTATTTTTTGAAGACTTTACCGATTGTCAAAAGCTGGGCTTCACTTGCTTCAGTTCCTGGCTGTGGTGCGTCCATATTGTTAGCGGGACAAACTGGCTTATAGGCACACCAGTCACAAAGTTTGTGCAATTTTGCTGTCCACGTAGATGCAGCAATGTCTTTCTCGCTGCCGGCACGCATTTCAGCAAGCTCCTCGCCAACTTTCGTAAGCAACGCTGGCTTAACTTCTCGCGTAACTCGCTCACGCGCATTTAAGTAAATCAATTCCACTTCATCAACGTCAATGCCGTGTTGTTCTTTAAACGCCAGTGCATACAAGAAAGGCTGGGTGAGTTTGTCCTCGACAAATCGACCCGGGCTCTTGCCTGTCTTGTAGTCAGCGACGCGCTTCTTGTCTGAGTCTGTGTAGCGGTCTACCTGGCCAAAGAAGTGGACACCATTGATAGTGACGTCGACATTCATTTCTAGGTGTTCGGGAAGGACGACCAGCTCTGTTGGTTCTTCAAGTTTGAAAAGATTCTCCACTGCTTCGCGCACACTTTGCTTCATTATGTTGTCATCAGCAAAGGATGCGTACTCAGGTTTAGTCAGAATACGTTGACCATGCTCGCGCAAGAGGTCAATTGCGCGTTGCATCGTACGTGCTTCCGCTGGCTCTTTGTAAAGGTTTTCAATCACTTCGTGTGTGATGGATCCACCAGCGAGAGCTGCGGTTGGCGGTTCTTTGAAACCGACTAAGTAACTAAAGAAGTACTTCAACCCACACTGGTTGTAGAGCGACATCTGTGAGTAAGAAACTCGTCGAGGAAGAGTTGCGTTGCTGGGTTGGATAACGTCACAGCGCATTTCGCGGTCGGCCACAATCACACCTTTCGGGCTAATGTCCCAAACCTATCGCGCAAAACTGACATAGGACAGAGTTACTCCGAACAAATTGTTAGTCGATACCAAGTCGTTGTTTAACTTGTTCATGCGGTAACGAATAAGACATATTGCCATCGCGGCCTGTCATAGTTTCGTTGTTTATAAGTGCGTTCAGTACCGCTTCTTCGACTGCTTGTACGACAGCTGTATAAAAACGGTCAATGTAATTCCATGGAATGAAATCCATTGAGCTCAGTTGTGCCTCACTTGCTGGAACCGCAGGGAATCCGCTTCCGATCTGCCCGCGATTTGCAGTTGAGAACGCAAGGAAGATATCACCACTGAAGTGACCGCCTGCAGTTCCCGTACGCGCCAATCCCATCGGTACACGTCGAGCTAGTGCCTTGCATTGATCTGGCAACAAAGGTGCGTCGGTAGCAATGACGACGATGACCGACCCAGCACCACCAGGAACAGTGCGCGCCACATCCTTCAGGTACCAATCATCTTTATCCATTGGATTTGGCACATCAAGGTCTGCCATGGGAACACCGTTGATGGTGAGTTCGCGTCGGTCCCCAAAATTTGCCTGCAAGAATGCGCCAACTACATAGTCGCGACCACCGAATGGCACCACGCGCGACGACGTGCCGTTACCACCTTTGAATTGATAACAATTCATTCCAGTTCCGCCACCGTGCGATCCTTCTTGAACCGGTCCGCCGCTTGCAGAGTTGATTGCATCTATGGCGGATTGGTGAGTGACGTGTGGGCCATTGATGTCGTTCAAATATCCGTCCCACGTTTCAGCAACAACTGGTAACAGCCACTCGATTGCCATTTCGGGATGATTTTGTTTAATCCATTCGATGACTCCGCGATGCACAGTGCCCACAGCGTGGGTGTTGGTGATCATGACTGGTCCGGTAAGTCCGCCCGTTTCAGCAATCCAGTGGCTGCCGGTCATTTCGCCGTTGCCATTGTGCGAGTAGATTCCCGCCGCGATTGCTTGGCCAACATTGTCACGACCGACCGGCAATATTGCCGTCACTCCAGTGCGTGCGGGACCTTGGTCATAAACAAGTGGACCATCGCCAGTGATGATGGTGGTCATTCCCACTTCAACGCCAGGCACATCGGTGATGGCATTCAGGCTTCCGGGGTTACCTTCAAGTGTGATACCTAAATCGCGAGCTCTCATGAAACCAATATTGCCTAGTTAATCGAGAAATGTGGCAAAAGCGAAACATGCCTTCGGAGATCATGCCTGCTCGTGAAATGCCTGTTCAAACCGTGCACGTGCACGCGAAAGTGCAGCACCAGCGCCGCCAACTGACATGCCAAGTGCGCGAGCAAGTTCATTGCCCGCGAGACCCTCCCAGGCAGCCAGGCGTAAGACTTCCTGGTCGCGAACACTGAGGTGAGCCCAAGCGTGCTTGAGACTCAAGTTGTCAATGAGTGAGTCTGAGAAATCTGAGGAGGATTCTTGATTTACTTCATCCGTTGGAAATGGAACAAGCCTTCGATGGGCATTTGAAATTACATTCCATGCCGTTCGATAGAGCCACGGTAATTCGGCGTCAACCGGGATCGTCGACAATTTTGCCCATGCGATCGTAAAAACTTCTGCCGTTAAGTCCTCGCGATCTGAGCCTGAATGGCGTCGTGCAATGTAGCGATAAACGCTTTGGGCATGCGCGTCAAACATGGCTTCGAACCGTTCGGTTGACATGCTGACCTCAATTGTCTGTAGAAACGTACATCGCTTGCTTATATATGTCCTGGTCCGCGCAATCCTTTCAGCCTTTTCGGCACTTTTCCTAAATTAAGAAAAAGTACTGCAGTCTGAAAGAAATCCTCTCTTCGCTACATAAAGAAGTAAGAACAACTTAGGTAGGACACATGAACGAGAACTCAGAATCGCGCGATGCACAAAACTCCGCGTCAGCTTGGTCTGCGCTAGTCGCGGCTGACCCAGCAAGGAGTCTTGACGACGTAACCCTAGAATCAATCCGCGAGTCCGTGAGCCCACCACCACAGCGAAAGAATTTCCTGAATTGGTATGCTCCTGCAGGCATTGCGGCGAGCGTTGCAATTTTGTTAACAGTTGGAATCGGGCTTCAGCATTCTGCAAAATATTCCCAACCACCTGTGCGCGTCATTTCACTGGCAAACCTGAACAATGGAGCCGCTTTTCAAGATCGCAATAAAGCAAATGTCAGCTCTCCTGCTCGATCATCCACTGGCGTTGGGTCAACCGCGGCAAGTGGGACATATGGTGGCTACAGCTCTGCCTACTTAGAACCTGATTCACGACTATCCGATAACCCAGGGACTCAAAGAGCCTACGCAGTCGTTGCTTCAAAAATTGATTTGCAAGCCACACTCGAGAAGTTGAAAAGTGCGTTTAGCGTTAAAGGTTCAATTAGCGGAACGGCCAAGGATGACTATTTCTGGATACAAAATAAAAATGTCAACGTTGGCATATCTGGTACATCCAGTTTGAACTCCTGGAACTATTCCAACGGTGATTTTTACCCACGCAATTGCAACCAAGAAGGCGTTTATCAAAAACAGCTCTCGTGTACCTATCCGACTGGTCCCGTGCCAACGAGTTCACAGGTTCTGGAAAAAGCCCAGCAAATTTTTGCGAAGCTTGGGCTGGCAACCAACGAAGCCACATGGCAGGTTAATGCAATCGATACTTTGTCCTGGACATGGGACGCTAACACGATGCACAAAGCAGATGGGCCCCTCTACTGGTTTGCGGTTGAAGCCAATCCTGTTGTGGACGGATTAGAAACAGGATGTAAGTGGACGATTACAATCGGCCCAGACCTTGAGATTTCAAGCGCAAATGGCTCATTTGTAGATTTCAAACCGCTGTCAAACTACGACACTGTGGGAATTCGCTCTGCGGTGCTCCGATCACAGTCAACTTTGTGGGCTAGCTACCGGCCGCAGACACTACTTCCTGACAATTACTACGGTTGGGCAAAAGGTGTGTCTTTCTCAACTTTGAATGGTTTTGATTCAGCCAGTCAAACAAGTGGCAACAATCTGCCGGCAAACCCGTCCCCGAATAGTGACAGTGAGGGACACATTCTTCTTGATCAAGCAGTCACATCCTCAACAATCACGGCGGGGTATCCGGCCTTGATAAGTCAATGGCTGAGCAATGGAAATCGGGTCCTATTCCCGGCCTACAAACTTGTCGGGGACAACCCAGACGATGCTTGGATTCAGATCAATATTGCAGACAAATACTTTAGGTAAGCGGCTACTGATTTCAGGGATGCTAAGACAGATTGCTTTCCCTGATTAATTGGTGTCTAGCGATTCGTTTATCCGAGACTGGATTGATTCGATGAGTTCCATCTCGTGTTCACGAGCGCCTGTTGTGCACACAATGACGTGAAGTCCAGACACTGCATCCGTGTGCATAAGGCCGCTAGCTAGTTCTGATTTGGTTGTGACACGTCGAGCCGGAATGCCAAATGATTCTGCAATCACCCACAGGTCACGGCCATGCGGCGTGCCAAAGATCCGTTCGTAATGTCGGGCGTAAGCAGGCGCACCTTGCTCTAACTGGCTGAAGATTCCACCGCCATCATTATCAAGAACCACAATCGTCAGATTTGGATGCACCTGGTCATCAGGCACATTCAAGCCGCCAACATCATGAAGGAACGCGACATCGCCAATAAGCAAGTAAGTTCGCGAATCCGAATTGGAAGCAACACCGAGCGCCGACGATATTAATCCATCAATTCCATTGGCACCGCGATTGCCGAACACACGCAACCCTTCACGCACCGGTGCATACGCTTCTAGATGGCGCACTGGCCAAGATGCCGCAACAAACAGTTGATCATTTTCACCTGCGTGATCCCATAAAATCAGCGCCGCACTCGGGCCAGTCAACGTGTTCGGTGACAGTGTTTGCTGGACGATATTTTGAGCAACCGAATCTCGTCGACGCCATTCGTGCAACCACTCCGGGTCAACCTGTGCGGTAGCCAACGGAATGTGATTCAAAATTCGTGATGCACTCCGCACTGGATCTGGAATGTCTGGACCTGCAGAATTCAAATGAACTGCAATATGTTCAGGTACGACTTTGATGCTGCGCATCACTGATCGTGATAAGCCAACAGTTCCTACTGTGATAATCATGTCGGCTTGCAAGGCATGCGGATCAGCAAGCAACAGCGGGCCATGAGCTAAAGCAGTAGGTGCTGTGTGTGCATTTGCTGACGGTTCCCAAATTACTGGCCAGCCCAAAGTGTCGGCTAAAGCCGACGCAGCTTGTGCCTCAGATAAATTCGCCACATCGCCCACAATCATCAGACCATGAGCGGGAACTTCAAAAGTCTCACTGTCGGCGCGTGATTCACGCGCTGAAACCTCATGCAAACCTTTCAAGGGTTCCCATTCGACATGCGCACTGTCTGGCATCAGCGGCAAATCGAATTGCACATTCAGATGAAGCGGCCCACGAAACGTCGTCGGTTCAAAAATGTGGGCCATTGCATCATTGATATCGTCATCGATACCAAGATCAACTGAACCTTGTGTGAAAGAACTAAAAATACCAACTTGATTAATCGTTTGTGCTGCACCAAGTCCTCGCACCGCCGCTGGGCGATCTGCCGTCAATACAACTAGCGGAATTCCAGATTGCCACGCCTCGACAACTGCGGGTAGCAAGTTTGCGACCGCACTACCCGACGTCACCAAAACCGCTACCGGCTGACCTGTGGCTTTAGCGATACCAAGTGCATAGAACCCGGCATCTCGTTCATCGATTCGCACATGCAACTCGATGGCTTGTGCTTCATCTGCTTGAGCAAACGCCCATGAAAGCGGTGCTGATCGTGAACCAGGTGCAACTACAACGTGGGTTGCACCTGCATCAATAACCCATTCAACAATTGCACGAGCACGAGCTGTGGAGGTGTTCATCATTGCTCCACCACCTCACGCACTTCATCCGAAACTAATTCTCTTGCACCAGCATTCCATGCCCGAATCATGCGCTCTTGCCATTCCGCGCGATACGTCCGAGCAATGCCAGCTTCAACTTGATCGAGCACATCGAGATCCGGAGCCGTGCGACCAACAGAAATCATGCCTCCAAGCGGCATCGTTGTTTCGCCGACGACATCTTCAGCAAACAAGGCGCCAGTACCTAGTCCGCACGCACCATAAAGATTCGGGATTGCTGCGGCCAAAGCAAGTCCGCTTGATAAACCAACAGAGGTATCTAAACTTCCACTGACAACGACAGGCAAACCAATTTGTTCAACAATGTCCAACGCACGATTAACACCGCCGACGGGAATGGCTTTGATGATTGCCACATCCGCAATTTGTTGAATCACGTTGACATCAAGCGAATCGCTTAACCGAATACTCTCGTCAACCGCGATACGCACGGGATAGTCCCAAGCGGACATCAAGCCTTTTAGTTCACGCAATTCATCCAGAGTTGCACACGGTTGTTCCACATAGTCCAATGCGCCAACAGCATCATTCAGGATGGCGATGTTCGCTGCTGCTTCTGAAACTGACCAGCGTGCATTCGCATCGATACGTATTTCGCCAGGCACATTTAGTTCAGTGAGCATGTCGCGAATGGTGCGTAGGCGTAACACATCCTCATCTAGTGAATCGGGAGTGTTTGCAACCTTCACTTTAAATGTCGTCACACCCATCAAAGTTGCCGCTGAATGAACCGCACGCCGCGTGGGTCCCTCAGGCAAGACGGGAATGATCGCATTCACAGGAATCTCCGACCGCACGGCCAAGGGCCATGAACCGCAAGCCGATTCCAGCGCACCTGCCAACCATCGACCCGCCATGACATCGTCGTACTCAGGAAATGGCGCGAACTCTCCCCAACCGCTCGGACCTTCGACGAGCAAGCCGGAACGAATTGTTGTGCCACGAAATTCAGTCGTTAAATGCAACGCAAACATGCGCGCACTGCGGGCGAAAGATTCGATAGACACTGAGCGACTTTGTTATGGACGCTTCGGGAATTGACCAAAATCAGGGCGACGCTTTTCCTTGTAAGCGTTACGACCTTCTTGACCTTCTTCGCTCATGTAGAACAACAGCGTGGCATCGCCAGCAAGCTGTTGAATTCCTGCGAGACCGTCATCTGCAGCATTGTGGCTCGCCTTCAACATTCGAAGTGCAATCGGTGACAACTGCAACATCTCGCGTGCCCACCGCACAGTTTCCTTTTCAAGATCTACCAGCGGCACAACTTCGTTAACCAAACCCCAGTCGTAAGCCTGCTCGGCGCCATACTGACGACACAAATACCAAATTTCACGCGCACGCTTTTGACCAATTTGGCGAGCAAGCAAGCCTGAACCGTAGCCGCCATCAAACGAACCAACCTTCGGACCGGTCTGACCAAAGCGTGCATTGTCAGCAGCAATAGTTAAATCGCATACGACGTGTAGCACGTGTCCGCCACCAATGGCATAACCAGCAACCATCGCTACGACTGGCTTTGGAATCCGACGAATCGCAATCTGTAAGTCAAGAACGTTTAAGCGACCTACGCCCGCTTGCGCGACTTCGTCATCACCGATGTACCCGTCATCGCCACGAATCATTTGATCGCCACCACTACAGAATGCCCAGTCGCCTTGGCCCGTCAAAATAACCACACCAATTGAAGGGTCATCGCGGGCGATATCAAGTGCCTCGATGAGTTCTTTTACTGTTTGCGGGCGAAACGCATTGCGCTTCTCCGGTCGATTGATAGTGATCTTTGCAATGCCTGAATCTTCGCCCGCAGAGAACTGGAGAGTAATGTCGCGATACTCGCCAACGTTGACCCAGTCGCACGCCACTTCGATTGACGAGTGACCTGGATTTGTGAACGCAGGGCTTGATTGCTCCACTACTGGCGGTAGCACGTAACGATTACGGGTATCCATAGCAAACCTTAAGTTTCAAAGAGTTGATTGTGCTTCTAGGCTAGTCTCGATGCCGCATTCACACACATCCAAGCATGCCCGTCGCTCCCGCGACTTGGCTGCTGTGACCGTGCCTTCAGGCATTGGCGGAGTGCTGACCATGGCTACCGCAGTTCGAGAGGCCCTAGAAGGCACCGGGCCAGCAATTGCGCCTTTCCCGACAGGTCCTGCTGAAGCAGTCACTTACATGCGCGAGGCCATCCGCCCAGACGATGAACTTCTACAACTTGAAACTGATGGCATTGCGATGGTGCTGGCGACATCGGGTTCGACCAGCACACCGCGCGGTGTCTTGCTGAGCCGCGAAGCGTTGATCAGCTCGGCGGAAGCTTTCGGCAACCGATTTGGTACGGATGCTCGTTGGGTCATTTCTATGCCGGTGCATCGCGTGGCTGGCGCAATGATTTTGGTCCGTTCTTGGGTTCATGGCAGTCCGTTCGAGGTAGATCCTTCTGTTGGCGGCGCACAACAATTCACTGCGGAGACTTTCACCGACACCACCCGTCGTGCTGTCATCGCGAGTCAATCGGATGGGCGGCGCCTCATGGTGTCGCTGGTTCCCACGCAAATTGCTCGGCTGCTTGACTCTGGTGAAATGGGATTGAATGCGTTGCGCTCATATGACCTAGTACTTAGTGGCGCTGCTGCCACACCACAACCTATGTTGAATCGACTTCGTGACGAAGGCGTCAACGTCGTAGTGTCCTACGGCATGAGTGAAACATCGGGCGGATGCGTTTTCGATGGACAACCACTCGACGGTGTGAAAATTTCTTTAGGGACACAGGACGATGTTGAACCTGGTCGTATTTCTATCGGCGGACCAGTCATCGCCTCGGGTTACCGACTACGCCCCGACTTAGACGCCGTCATGTTCATTGACGGACGTGTGCAAACTCAAGACGTCGGCAAACTCGATGCGGCCGGAATGTTGCACGTCCTCGGTCGACTCGATGACGTCGTTATCGTCGGCGGGGTCAACGTTTCGCTGTCCGCCGTTGAATCTCTCGTCCGCCACCACCCTGACATTGAAGATGTGGCAATTATTGATGTGCCAGATGATTTGTGGGGCTCACTACCTGTCGCCTACATCGTGGCCCAAAGTTACGATGTAGATCGCGATCGGTTACTTTCAGATATCCGATCGACAGTGGCTGATCGAATCAGTCGCGCAGCAACACCGCGATCCTTCGCATTCCTCAATCAGCTACCCATGCTCGATTCAGGCAAAATTGACCGACTAGGTTTGCGTCTACAAGCAGCAAAAGATATTGCCGAAGGGCGAATGCCTCATCCGGGCGTTTAACAATAAGGAATCTGATGGCGACTCGACAGCAATGGATTGATGGTGCGCGACCACGCACGCTTCCGGCAGCATTTTCTCCAGTAGCAATTGGTACCGCCATCAGTGTGTACGAAACTTTTTTAGATGGATCTCTCAAACCAGGAATGTCGTTCAACCCATTGCTGCCGATACTCGCGCTGGTTGTTGCACTTGCCTTGCAAATCGGAGTTAACTACGCAAACGATTACAGCGACGGTATTCGTGGCACAGATGAAGAACGCGTTGGCCCAGTTCGACTCGTGGGCCAAGGTCTCGCTGAGCCAGACGAAGTAAAACGCGCTGCATTCATTGCTTTTGGAATAGCAGCCGTTGCAGGTTTGCTCTTGACTGTTCTCAGTCAGTACTGGGTCTTACTGCCAGCCGGTGTTCTATCAATACTCGCTGCCTGGTTTTACACCGGTGGCAAACGCCCATATGGATATTCCGGTTTTGGTGAGCTGTTCGTCTTTGTATTCTTTGGACTTGTTGCTGTGATTGGCACATCCGCCAGCCAAACACACCATGTCACTTCGTTGTCCATTGTCGGCGGCGTAGCTAGCGGCGCATTTGCTACCGCGCTTTTAGTTGTAAACAACTTGCGCGACATTCCAGGCGACACACTTGCTGGAAAGAAAACCCTCGCAGTTCGCCTTGGCGATTCACGTACGCGCGAGCTTTATCGAATTTGCATCTTGGTTGCATACTTCATGCCAGTAGCTATGTTCTTACTTCCTTCAGGGCCGCGTTACGCCTACGTTGCGCTCTTCACTTTGATGTACGCCCGTCGCCCACTGATGCAAATCCAAAAGGACACACATGGTCCGGAACTCATCACAGTGCTTGTTGACACAGGTCGAGCTCAACTTATGTTCTCGATGATTCTGACAATTGCAATCACCGCAAGTGCATGGACTCCGGCAGTTCCTTCGTAATTAGTTAGTCAAGATCTTCTTTGCGAGTGCTTTCATCGATACGCGCATTGATCTTGCCGAAGAGACCTGCAACTTTTTCACCCATAGATCCGCGCTGTTTATCAAGCACGACCAGCGCAACTGCGCCCGAACCAAGGAAAGCCGCAATTAACAAAATTGCTCCACGCAAACCAGCGAGATAGCCAAGCCCGAGGGACAGACCAAGCAAGCCGAGTCGCGCCAAGGTGTAAACAAATACTGGTTTCACGTTAGTTCAGTCCTGAATATGAATGAAGTCCGTTTACGAACATGTTGACAATGAAGTAGTTGAACAAAATTGCGATGAATCCACCCAGTGCAACATAGGCAGCCTTACGTCCACGCCACCCGTGAGTCGCACGGGCATGCAGATAAGCCGCATAAATGACCCACGTAATAAAAGCCCAAGTCTCTTTTGGATCCCAACCCCAGTAACGACCCCACGCAGCTTCAGCCCAAATAGCTCCGGCGACAACCGCGAAGGTCCACATCGGAAACATGAACGCGTGAATGCGGTAAGCCATCAAGTCGAGACGATCAGCTGCTGGAATGCGGCTGGCGATTGTTCCCCATCGACCAGGCTTTTCGCCGGCGGTAATTCGATTCTCAACATGTTCGGCTACCAGGTACAGGGCAGACAATGCGCCGCCTACTGTAAATGCACCAACACAAGCAATCATCGCCGTGACGTGAATTGCCAACCAGTATGAATGCAGTGCAGGAACTAGTTGTGCTGAGTCCGTGTAAAGAACAGTCACAGCAACACCCAGGTCGAGCAGCACCGGCATTGTGATGAATAGACCAAGCCAACGCAGGTCGCGATTCAACGACAGGATGCAAAATGACAGGGATACTGCAAAGGCTGCGGCCAATGAGAATTCATACATGTTGCCCCAAGGCAAACGATGTGCAGAGAATCCTCGAAGCGCCAAGCCGCCTCCCAGCAAAATTGTTGCTAGCCACGTAAGTGACATGCCAATGTTTCCGGCACGTCGACCTTCACCGAGTTTGTCATCTGACGTAATCGCAGTGGAAACGGCAGGTCGGTCAAGAGTTGCTGTGGAACCCATTCGCGCTTGGTGTGATGCGCCTGCGGTTCGTGCTGCAGAATCTTGAAGTGATTCAATACGGCGACCCTTGGCCAGCGAGATTGTGAACGCTGTCATTGCACCGGTGTACGCAGCCATCGATCCATAAACCAAAATGTTGCTGCCCTGGGCCAGCGTTTCATTAATCGACATGTGCGACCTCCGGTGCGTACTTGCGAACGTGTGCAGCGAGTTTTTCAATCTCAGCAGTCAGCCCGGGGGCTTCTGTCTTTGACAAACCTGCAACTTCATAAAGGCTACCGCCAGTTGGCTGTGCTGTAATTCTGAGCCATACGCGACGACGCGGAATCAACAGCGACAGGCACAAGCCGACAATGGCAACAATTGACGAACCTAGCGCCCAACCTTTTCCGGCATCCCGGGTGATTGAGAATGCAGCCCATTCTTTGTAGCCAGTGAACTCAACGGTTCCATGACCACCTGGAATTTTCCAACCTTGACCAGGCTTTAATTCCTCAATGCCGAGCCGCTTCATATTTGTTGTATCAAGCTTGTACACACTTTGTGGGATACCCGAATCAAGTCCGAGGTCGCCACTCCACGCGCTGAGGAACACCTGCGGATCGTTAGCGGCAGGGAACGTTGAGCGTGGACCAAACCTGAGGTCCTTTGTTGCCGTCGGCAAAAAGAAACCCTGAAGGCCAAGTTGCGGCACAGTGTCTGGCGCCTTCACAACACCGGTAGACGTGAAGTTTCCATCTTGCGGCAAAAAGACTGACGCATCTTGGAACACAACGTTGCCCTTGCCATCACGAACAGTGAAGATTGGCGCGTAACCGTGGCCAACTAGATACACGGAGACACCGTCGATGCGCAGCGGATCGTTTACTTCAATCAAATGTTTTGTTGGCGTAGAGGTCGTTGATTTCTTGTATGTCACAACAGCATGGAATAAACGCGCTGCACCATTTTGTTGACCACCACTTTGATATTCGGCAACAAAGTCATCGAGGGTGAAAGAAAATGGGGGCAGTTTGTCGGCTGAATAAAGATGACCTGGCGTGAATGTGTCGAACTGTGTCACGTTGTCAGCAAAGCCCGAACCTTCACGAACAATGACCGTGCCTTTGAACCCGGTTGCTGATCCCAGCCCCACTGCCACGAGGAGGACTAGCAGAGACAGGTGAAACATCACATTTCCTGTTTCGCGCGAGTATCCCTTTTCGGCAGCAATCCATTCGCCATCATGACGAACGCGCCAGCGTGCACTCTTCCAATCGTTCACAACATTCGGGAGTACTGCTTCACTTCGTGCTTGCGAATTCCATGACACATAAGTAGGAAGGCGACTCAAGTTGCGCGGTGCCTCAGGTGGCAGCCCCCGCAACTCGTTGAAGTGCACAAGCGCGCGCGGCAATACGCAACCTGCAAGTGACACAAAAAGCAATAAATAGATCGCAGCGAACCATGGAGACGCGAACACATCGAACATGCGCAGTGAATCTAAGAACGGTCCGGCCTTGGGATGGTCGCGTAAATATTGACTGACCTTCAATGGTGAAGTTCCGCGCTGTGGGAAAAGCGAACCTGGCACACTCGCCAACGCCAACAGGAACAGCAAGATTAATGCAGTGCGCATACTTGTGAGCTGGCGCCATAACCAACGCAACCAACTCATCGTAGACAACCCTTCATAACCCAACAATTACACGTTCTCATCACAGCGCTACTCCCCAACGGGAAGCCCACACTCGAAGCGAGATTGTGATGTGATTCCAATAGCCCGTGACTAACAAAACACCAATCCCAATCAGAAGCACGCCACCGACATACATGATGCTCTGTGAATGTCGTCTCAAGAAGCCAACCGCACGCACACCGCGCTCTAGTAGCAGACCAATCACAATGAACGGAACACCGAGCCCAACGCAGTATGCGGCGCTCAAAATTGCGCCACGTAAAGCGCTGGCTTCGTTCAACGCCATACTTTGCACGGCTGCAAGAGTTGGTCCAATGCATGGAGTCCAACCAACGGCAAAAAGTGCGCCTAGGAAGAACGCGCCAAGAAAAGTTCCCGACGGCATTCTGGTGACTCGCACATTGCGTTGCAGTCCCGGAATCCACCCGAGGAATCCAAGGCCCATCACAATTGTGACGACACCCATAACAATTTGAATGTTGCGCTGGTGTTCGAGGAGTACTTGGCCCACTCCACCAAACAATGCGCCATACGACACAAATACTGCGCTGAATCCAGCGACAAAGAGGACGGTTCCCCAAAGTGCGCGACTGCGTGAAACGTCTTCGCGGCGAACTGACGCACGGGCTCCTGCCACACCTGTGATGTACGAAAGGTATCCAGGTACTAGCGGCAATACGCAAGGCGATAGAAACGAAATCAATCCGGCTGCAAACGCTAATGGGATTGCTAGGAGTAATGATCCTGAAGTGACGGTGTCCGCAACGCTCATGGGAACGAACATTTACTTCTCCGAAACTACAGCCGACACAACGTCGCGCAGTTGGGCTTCGGTTACTGGTCCGAGAATTCGCACCGCGACTCGACCTTGTCGATCTAGAACTAATGTTGATGGCGTTGCGGCGGGACCCAGATTTCCAAATGCCAAGGTCAACGTGCCGTCTTGATCTTGAATGGATGGATAGCCCGTATCAAAACGTTTGTTGAACGCGCGTGCGGAGGCAAGTCCATCGCGGGTATTCAAGCCAACGAAGTGGACACCCTTGTTGGCAAATTGCTTATTGACTTTTTCCAAATTCACAGCTTCGGCACGGCATGGGCCACACCACGATGCCCAAAGGTTCACAACAACAACATCGTTTTTCCACTGTGCAATATCCACGTTCGCACCATCGAGTGTCGTGCCACTGAGAGTTACGGCGTCGCCCCGCTTGTCACTGGCGACCAAAACCATCGATCCATTACCGCTAACAAATCCGCTATCGGTGTTGTTGCTTCCAGAGTTACTGCCGCATCCAGTCAACAAAATGACTGATGCAACCAGCACTCCAAAAAACTTACGCACCTGCGATCTTGCTCGCTTTCCAAATCAAATCTGCAGACGGTTCGGTGTACACGATTGCAGTGAGTTCATCTCCATCAAACGTCAAGGAGGTCAATGACGCAAGTGCACATTGGCGCTTACGTGGGTCGTGGGCAAAACGCTTACCTTCAAATGACAATCGGCTGATCCAAATGGGTAGCTGATGGCTGACTAGTACCGCTTCGTGCCCACGTGCCGCATCTCGGGCAGCAAAGACCGCGCTCTCCATTCGTGCAGCCAACTGCACGTACGGTTCGCCCCAGGATGGTTTAAACGGGTTGTACAGATGCTTCCAGGCGCTCGGTTTGCGAAGAGCGCCATCACCGACAGCTACGCGCTGGCCTTGGAAAATATTGTCAGCTTCAATCAAGTTGCCATCCGTGTGGATTGCCAATTCATGAACGCCAGCAATCGGAGCTGCGGTCTGTTGCGCACGTTCAAGGGGCGAAGCGACTACGTGCGTCACATCATGATCAGACAATGCCACTGCTGCGCGCTTGGCCATTTCATGCCCAAGATCCGACAACACATACCCAGGAAGTCGTCCATACAGAACCTTCTCAGGGTTGTGCACTTCGCCGTGGCGAAGTAGGTGAACGATTGTGCGCGGCTGTGTCATTGCAGACTCAGTGATCAGGTTGCGCGACGACGGGCTGCTGAACGACGACGCGATGGACGCCAACCAACAGATCCGGCTTGTGCTGCTTCGTCACGAAGTGAAGCACCATGAATTGCCAAAGCCTTTGAAAGCGCATCGATGGTCGCATCTTCAGGAAGTACATCAACACGTAGACCATGTTCCTGCGCGGTCTTGGCAGTTGCCGGACCGATGCAGGCAATGATGCTAGACGGATGTGGCTTGCCAGCAATACCGACCAGGTTACGCACAGTGCTGCTTGATGTGAACACAACTGCGTCAAACCCACCACTCTTGATTGCTTCACGAGTGTCAATGTGTGGTGGTGCAGCGCGAACCGTGCGGTACGCAGTGACATCTTCAACTTCCCAACCAAGAGCGGTCAGACCAGCAACCAAAGTGTCCGTTGCAATGTCAGCACGTGGCAGGAATACGCGATTGATCGGATCAAGAATCTGATCGAACTCTGGCCATTCATCAAGAAGCGCTGCAGTGGTTTGGTCACCTTCTGGAACGAGGTCAGGACGAACACCCATAGCGATCAACGCATCAACGGTGTCTTCACCAATTGCTGCGATACGAATTCCGGAAAGTGAACGAGCGTCAAGGCCGTACTCATTGAAACGTTCACGAATAGCACGCACTGCGTTAACACTGGTGAATGCAACCCATTCGTAGCGACCCGAGACAAGTCCATGAACCGCGCGTTCCATTTGCTGTGGTGTGCGCGGTGGTTCAACCGACATTGTCGGAACTTCGAATGGCACTGCGCCATAAGAAACCAAACGGTCTTGCAAATCTTCGGTAGTGTCCTTGGTCCGCGGAACCAAAACTCGCCAGCCGTGAAGTGGACGGTTTTCATACCAAGGCGTGCGTTCGCCGGCTGTGTCGCCGACGATGACAAGTCCAGCGCCGGACTGCTTTGCCAGCTTGATTGCTGCCGAAAGTCCTTCGAGCGTCGAATGCAACGAACGCTGTTCAACAGTTGCTCCATCACGAACGATGGCAACTGGTGTTGAACCGTCGCGGCCGGCCTTCATGAGTGCCTTGGCAATTTCTGCGGCACGGTCGGCAGCATTGTGAATCACCAAAGTCACGAGCGCATCAGCATGTGTGGACCATTCAACGGTCGGTGCATCTGCATCAATAATGCGAACTTCACGCGTGCGTCCACCAGTCAGTGACATACCTACGTGAGCAGGTACGGCAGTCAGTGGCGAAACACCGGCAGCAACTTCGAATGAACGACCGGTCTTTTCAAGTGCTTCAGTTTCCATCGCCATGCGACCATCAAGCACAGGGTCGCCCGACAACAGGCGAACAACACTCTTGCCGGCCTTGATTGCGTCGGTGATGACCTTGATACGAGCAGCAAGTGACAGAGGTGCTCCAGCATTGTCGGTAGCAATCAGCACTTCACCGGCACTGACCAATTCGGCCATGCGCACTGCTTCAACATCAGCAAGTACTAAGTCGGCGGATTTTAATAATCGGTGCGCACGAACTGTTAATAGTTCTGGATCCCCGGGACCAGCCACCACAAAAGCCACATCAGTAGCCATTGCCGTTTGTGACGTTGCCATTCACGCACCTACCTTTTCGTAGTTTCTCGTTGCGGGGAAGATTTTATTCATTAGGCAGTTTCCTGCGCTAAAACCATTTGTGACTTTCGCTGTTCGTGGAAAGCCAAGATTTGAAGTTCCGTCGCCAGGTCAACACGACGAACATGAACACCCTCTGGAACTTCGAGAAGAACTGTTGCGAAATTCAAAATGCTGGTAACACCATGTGCAACCAGCGAGTTGCATACTTGCTGTGCTGAAGCTTCTGGCGTTGCTATGACACCAATGGATGCGCCGGTGGATCGAACAGTTTGCGCCAGTTCCTTAACATCACGCACAACAACTGCGCGCCCAGCGACGGTGACTTCTTCGCCGATCAATGCTGGGTCTGCATCAAACAAACCCACGACCTTAAATCCACGCGATGCGAAACCTGGGTATCCAGCGAGTGCATGACCAAGATTTCCCACGCCCACGATGACAACGGACCATTCCTGGGTCAGACCTAAAGCGCGAGCAATTTGGTAAAGCAGGAACTCAACTTCGTAGCCAACGCCACGAGTTCCATACGAACCAAGGAAAGAGAGGTCTTTACGCAGCTTGGCGCTTGAGACGCCAGCGGCGTCTGCCAGTTCTTCAGAAGAAACCAAAATTGTGCCCCGATTTGAAAGGGCAACCAAAGAGCGGTGGTACATCGGCAAGCGGCTCACGGTTGCATCAGGGATGCCACCACGCGCACCCACGTGCGACTTCGGAGCTTGCGAGACGGGCATTGAACCAACCTTCATCGAACTTATGAACGTCACATTAGGCGCGATTTCTGGATAGTCAAAATTCGCATATGCGGTTGGTTCGTGCTAGGGAATTCACCCAAAAAGTGCTGTGACTGGTGTGACGAATGGGACTTCGCCCAAACAGGAGTTTTCGTTATTTGGAAGGCGTCAAAGCCTTGCGTAAACGCTCTTCGTTCACTCGCCATTGATCGTGTGTCTTTCCATCAATCAACGTGACTGGAATTAATTCAAAGTACTGGTCGGCAAGTTGCGAATCATCGAGTATCGATTTTTCAGCCCACGTTATTCCAAGTTCTTCACAAACTTTAGAAATCGTTAACCGTGCGTTTTCGCACAAATGGCAGTCTGGTTTTCCAATGAGGATTACTCGAGGTTCCATGGCTGCACCACTTTCATTTAAGGTCAACACCCTTGCCCATCAACGCGTTCGCCAACACTATTCACGCGTCACTCCCTATGAGTACCCTAGAACCATGAACGATTCGCCGGCCACAGGTGGCACCCCATCTGGCACGAGTGCGCAAGCACCACAGACAATCGCGGCCTTTTTCGACATTGACAACACCATCATGCGTGGGGCAAGCATTTACCACCTGGCTCGCGGCCTCTTCGCGCGCAACATTTTGACAGCAAGTGACCTAGCGAATTACGCCATTACACAAGGCAAGTTTCTGTTCTCTGGATCTGAAAATTTGGGCGACATGGCAAAGGTCACCGAGAATGCGCTGTCCTTCGCAACAGGCCGCACAGTCGAAGAAGTGATGGCACTTTCCGAAGAGATTTACGACGAAATCATGGCCGACAAAGTATGGCCAGGCACTGTTCAGCTCGCACACTCACACAGAGCTGCCGGACATCAAGTGTGGTTAGTTTCTGCGGCACCAATTGAACTGGCGAACGTCATCGCAACCAAACTCGGACTGACTGGTGCCGTGGCAACCGTCAGCGAAGTGGTCGATGGCAAATACACCGGACGGTTGCAAAGCGAACCAATGCACGGGCCACAAAAAGCACAGGCCGTCGCCGACCTTGCTCGTGAACACAACATTGATTTAGAAAATAGTTTTGCCTACTCAGATTCCAGCAATGACATTCCATTGCTCACCAGCATTGGGAATCCAACTGCAGTGAATCCTGATTCAGGTTTACGTGCCTACGCCCAAGAACATGGGTGGCCGATTCATGATTTCCGACGAACACATTTAAAGAAGCGTTACGGGGTGCCCGCCGGTGCGGCAGCCCTGGCATTAGTAGGCGCAGGGGCCGGGATTGCTATTGCAGCATCCCGACGCACCCGCGCCTAATCTAAGTTCGCTTTTTAGCCCTTGCTACGACGCTGGAAACGCGTCTTCTTTAGCATCTTGCGATGCTTCTTCTTGGCCATACGCTTGCGGCGCTTCTTGATCACGGAGCCCATAAGGACCACCTTTACATTTATGTGTTCTGACTCCCCGAGTCTACGAGACCTTTCGGTCCGCAGGATCAGCGGTCACGGGCTTCGCACCAACTAGTGCCTTAACAACCAGTTGTCACCAACCGGACCTTGCTTTGCGGAAGTTACCAACCGCGGAATTGCTAACCAGCTTCGACGAAAGATTCTTGAAGGTAGGTATGAATTGCTTGTTCGGGAATTCGGAACGAACGACCAACCTGAACAGCTGGAAGTTCACCGTTGTGAACTAAGCGGTACACAGTCATCTTCGACACTCGCATTGCTGAAGCAACTTCAGCGACAGTGAGGAATCGAACTTCACCCAAAGGGCGTTCATAGTTTGTTGCCATTACACACCGCAACCAATCTGTGAGCACTAGCGCCGGCTTCCCCTCCGGGCTGTTACTCACTTGTACGTAGAGGTTAAGAGTAGTGGCGAATGTGACTCAAGTGAAAGTCGATTTCGAAATTACATAAGAATTACAACGGTGTAATTTACTATTCGCCGAGTTGTTTTCCTACGAGCAGTATTTATTGCGCTCAAAACACTCGGCTACTCGGAGATCCTTATTTTTGAGCTGTGTTTATTGCGCTCTCGCAAGTTGGGCTATTCGCCGAGTTGTTTTCCTACGAGCAGTATTTATTGCGCTCAAAACACTCGGCTACTCGCCGAGTTGTTTTCCTACGAGCAGTATTTATTGCGCTCAAAACACTCGGCTACTCGCCGAGTTGTTTTGAGCGATCCCTCGCTGCTTCCATCGCACTCAAAAACGCTGCCCGCACCTTAAAATCATCAAACTGGCGAAGCGCCGCAACCGTAGTACCACCAGGCGACGTCACCTGCTCACGCAACACAGTCGGATGCTCACCAGTCTCACGCAACATCGTTGCTGCACCATAAACCGTTTGCAAAACCAATTCCGTCGACACATCGCGCGGCAAACCCAACATCACACCAGCTTCGATCATCGCCTCAACAACATAAAAAATGTAAGCCGGACCAGAACCCGAAATCGCAGTCACCGCATCCTGGTACTTCTCAGGAACACGAACAACATGTCCAACACTGCGCAGCAACTTCTCAACAGTTTCAAGATTCTCTTCACTACACGTCGAACCAGCATTAATCGCTGCCATGCCTTCGTCAACGAGTGCTGGCGTATTTGGCATCACACGAACAACAGCAGTTCCCGCTGGCAGATGCTTCTCAATAAAAGCTGTCGTAATACCTGCGGCCAACGACACAACCAAAGTGTGAGCCTTCACGGAACTAGAAATTTCATCAAGAACGCCCGCCATGTCCTGCGGCTTGACGACAAGTACAACCGTTTCAGCTTGAGCCGCAGCCTGTGCGCTGTCCATTGCAGTCACGCCGTACTTTGCGGCTAACTCAACACCGCGTTCGGGTCGACGATCTGTCACAATCAGGTCGGCGGGCGCATAGCCAGCGCGAATCAATCCGCCCAGCAGTGTTTCGCCCATAACTCCGGCACCAATAATCGCCGTGCTCATGTCATACCTCTATTAACCCTCGCCTTGATTCCCATACGGTTCAGGAACAAGTTGTGAGGACTAAATTACGCGTAATTAGCCGCGCGATACTAATGAACGCAAGAAAAGCGCCAAATTTGATGGCTTTTCTGCCATTCGACGCATCAAGTAGCCGTACCACTCGTCACCGTATGGAACATAGACGCGAACTTTATGGCCAAGTTCAACAAGTCGCTTTTGTTCTTCTGGTCGAACACCGAGCAACATCTGGAATTCGAAAGTTTCTTTCGCCCGACCTGAACGAAGGGCCAGGGCCTGACCAATTTGAATCAGACGCGGATCATGCGTAGCCAACATTGGAAATGCTTCTGACTCGAGCAGAGTACGCATATCGCGCACGTATGCCTTATCAATGTCTCCGCGTTCAATGAATGCCACATCGGGACCTTCTGCATATGCACCTTTACATAGGCGAATTCGTGAACCTGCGTATGCATGTGCCGCGACATCATCTTCAGTGCGATGTAGTTGTGCCTGTAGGACGCCACCTGTTGTCGGGAAGTTCTTACGAATTTCCGCAAGGATGCGCAACGTTGAATCGATGGTGGTGTGATCTTCCATGTCGAATGTCACGGTTGTGCCAACTTCTTTGGCAACTTCACAAATTTTTGTGGCATTCGCCAAAGCAATAGCTTCGCCTTCTTCGCCGAGTGCTTGACCGACAGCACTGAGTTTCACTGAAACTTCCGCAGTCTTTGTCAGACCGGCTTCGCCAAGCGCACGCAGCAACTCAACATATGCAGCGACGGTTGCGTCGGCATCAGCGCGGTCCAGGGTGTCTTCACCGAGACGGTCGATCGTGGTCAGCAGGCCTTGTTCATGCAACTCAGTTACTTTGCGCACAACATCTTCAGTGGTGGTTCCCGCAACAAAACGATTGACGACACCACGGCTGAGTGGCGAGGAAGATACAAAACCCTCCAACGTTTCACTTCGTGAAGCAGATACGAGCATTTCGCGAATCATGGGGACTCCTCAAGCTACAACCGCGCACCTTTGCGCACTGTTAACTTTACGCTCAATTTCAATGAGTGCAGAAATTGGTCTCCGCTTATTCAGCTTCAAACCAGTCGAGGCGACGAAGGATGATTCCTTCACGCAGAGCCCAGGGACAGATTTCAAACTCGTTCACATGCAATAGGTCCATTGCTTCTTGCGCCACAATTGCACCGGCAAGCAACTGCTCGGCTCGTCCCAACGACACACCTGGGTACTCAGCGCGCTCACGTGCGCTCAACGTCTGTAGGCGAGGAACCCATTTATCCAATGAGTTTTTGGTGATTACCCGACGCACGCGTGGTCCATCGCTCGACGGCGCGGCACCACCTAATCGAGCTAGCTGACGAAATGTCTTGCTCGTGGCAACTACATGCTCAGGTTCACCATTACGCAAGATTTGCCCAAGTTCACCGGCCAACATTTTGCGCACATACTTGCGCATCGCCTTTACTTCACTTGCTACTGGCGGATCGGTCGTAAAGAAATCGCGAGTGAGTCGACCGGCACCTAACGGCATTGAGGTCGCAGAATCAGGATGTTCGTCGGCACCAATTGCCACTTCAAAAGAGCCACCACCAATGTCCGCAACCAACAGACGGCCAGCGGACCATCCGTACCAACGGCGAACAGCTAGAAACGTAAGAATCGCTTCGTGTTCACCGTCGAGAACCTGCAGCTCAAATCCAGTTTCATTTCGGACTTGGGCCAATACTTCTTCAGCATTCAACGAGTCACGGATTGCCGATGTGGCAAATGCCAAAGTTTCTTCGCATTCGAGCTGCTCAATATATTCGTTGCACTCGTGCAGCACTTCAATCAATCGAGTAACTGCACCGGACTTTAATGCACCGTTGTTTCCCAACTGTTCAGCAAGACGTAACTCATACTTTCGAGAAAGTGCCGCGCTTGGCGCAGCGCCAAAGTGAGCATCGACAACAAGTAGGTGAACCGTATTCGAACCAACATCGAGCACAGCCATTCGCATAATTTCAGAGTACTTGTTTGCACCTTCAATGTGTGAATCAACAGTCCACCTATTAGGCTCAGTGTGTGCCTGAGTTGAGTCAAGATTTCCCGCGTCAGTGGATTGAGTTTGTTGATCCTGAAGATGACACCAATGTCTATCGTTGCGACCTCACCTGGTTGACCAGTAACTGGGAGTGCATCTGGGGTAACGGATGCAAAGGCATCGATGCAAAGAATGCTGATGTTGGTTGTTGCAACCTTGGTGCACATTTCTCGGACAAGGACGACATTAAGCGAACAAAAAAGTATGCGGCATTGTTGACACCTGAGATTTGGCAGAACCACAAAGAAGGCACCAAGAACGGCTTCATCGAAAAAGATGACGATGGTGAAAAGAAAACTCGCGCCTACAACGGTGCCTGCATTTTCCACAATCGCAACGGCTTTGAGGGCGGAGATGGCTGCGCCCTGCACATCCTTGCTGGCCAACTTGGCGTCAACCCACTAGTCACTAAGCCTGATGTGTGTTGGGAACTTCCAGTTCGTCGCACATATGAAAATGTCGAACGCCCAGACGGTGTTGAAATTACTTACATCAATATCGGTGAATATAACCGTCGTGGATGGGGTCCTGGCGGCGAAGATCTGAACTGGTATTGCACCACTGCCACCGAAGCTCACATTGGCGCGCGCGCTGTTTATCGTTCGTATGAACCTGAACTCACTGAGCTGATGGGCAAGAAGGCCTTTGATATTTTGGCTGAGTTTTGCGATGCGCGAATGACGACTCTTGCGGCTGCCCGCGCAGCCAAGGATCCAAAGGCACTCAAACTCTTTGCAATTCATCCAGCCGACCCAAAGTAAATTTTTGGATCCGTAGACGGGCTCGAACGCTTGTCTGAATGAAGCCGTAACCTAAGTGCATGGCTAAAGCACCCCGCGCACAATTCAAATGCACCGAGTGCGGTTGGCTTGGCGCAAAATGGGTGGGTCGTTGCCCCGAATGCCAAGCGTGGAGTTCAGTTGTTGAATCAGCCGCGAGCGCACCGTCTCGTGCAGGTCTTCGTTCGGCAACAACAGGCGTTGCCCCGAGCCGTGCAGCGCGGCCAGTGAAAGAAATTCCGCTTGATGAAGTGGAACGCATCAGCACAGGTCTTGATGAACTTGATCGTGTGCTCGGCGGCGGACTTGTTCCAGGTCAATGCGTACTACTCGCTGGTGAACCAGGTGTTGGTAAATCTACATTGCTATTGGAAGCTGCCAATAAGTTTGCGCATGTCGCAAAAAAACCGCGCACTGTTCTTTACATATCCGGCGAAGAGTCAGCCGAACAGATTGGTATTCGTGCTCGGCGTATCGGCGCTGACGCAGATACATTACTTATCGCAGACGAAACAGACCTCGCGGTTCTACTCGGACACGTCGAAGACGTCGATCCAGATTTGCTGATTGTCGACAGTGTGCAAACTATTGCAAGTTCTGAGCTTGAAGGTCGCGCAGGCGGCGTTGCCCAAGTTCATGAAGTTACCCAAGTTCTAACTCGCGCCGCAAAAGGCCGTCGCATGCCACTGTTACTCATTGGACAGTCCACTCGCGAAAATTCAGTAGCTGGGCCGCGCTCGCTGGAACACCTAGTTGACACTGTGCTGACATTCGAAGGCGACCGTGGAACTCCACTTCGCCTGTTGCGCGCAAATAAGAATCGTTACGGTCCTGCCGACGAAGTCGCATGCTTTGAACAAACCGAAGATGGTCTACGACAGGTCACTGATCCTTCACAGCTTTTCCGATCCCAACGCGATGAAGCAATTCCAGGTACGTGTCTGGCCATCACACTCGAAGGCCGTCGCGCTCTCTTAGTTGAGGTTCAGGCCTTGACCACGGTCAGCCCAGGCAACAATCCGATGCGCCGTACGACGGGGTTCGATAACACTCGCGCGGCAATGTTGATTGCCGTCACCGAGCGTGCTGCCCGACTCAAGTTGTGGGACAAGGACGTTTACGTTGCCACAGTCGCAGGCGCAAAGGTCTCTGACCCTGGCGCTGACCTGGCAATGTGCTTGGCCATCACTTCGGCTGCCCGCGAAACACCATTGCCGATAAACCTTGCGGCTATTGGTGAAGTTGCGCTCAGTGGTGATGTGCGACCTGTGCCGGGCATGACCCAACGCATCAACGAAGCAGCGCGTCTCGGATTCAAAACTGTGTTTGTCCCACGTGGCGCCAAGGTGCCTACGGGTCTCAAAGACATCAAGGTCATCGAGGTCGCATCCTTGGCCGATGCACTCCGAACAGTTTGACCTTCACTGTCGAACTTGTCCGCTGACGAAAATTCGTTACGCGTTCACCCAGACGGTCACTGAATGGCACTTTTCCGTTCTAGACTCTGCATAACGAACCCGCCCACATGCGCGCGGACAATAAAGAGAAAGAACGGCCGTGGCTGTAGTTAAAGAGACACCAGACCCAGATGCACTCTTGCGTTCTGTGCTGGCGCAAGTCGCACCTGGAACCGCATTGCGTGATGGTCTGCAACGAATTTTGCGCGGCTCGACCGGTGCATTGATTCTGCTCGGTCAAAACAAAGTTGTGAGCGCAATCAGCTCAGGTGGATTTGATGTTGACATTGAATTCAGTGCAACTCGTCTGCGCGAATTAGCAAAAATGGACGGCGCCGTTTTGTGCGACCGTGATGCTTCTCGAATTCTGGCGGCCGCGGTTCAGTTGTTGCCAGATCCTTCCGTTCCGACAAACGAACAGGGCACACGCCACCGCACTGCCGACCGCGCTTCGCGCCAAACCGGAATGCCAGTCATCAGCGTGAGTAAGTCGATGAACATCATTGCGTTGTACCTTGATGGTCGTCGTTATGTGCTTGAAGATTCTGCAGTTATTTTGTCAAAGGCCAGCCAGGCCATTGCAACTCTTGAACGTTACAAGCAACGCTTGGATGAAGTTCAAGGTGCATTGAGTGCACTTGAAATTGAAGATTTGGTCACCGAGCGCGACGTCGCACTTGTCGTTCAGCGACATGAGATGGTGCACCGTATTGCGACCGAAATTTCTAGCTACGTTGTCGAGCTTGGTACCGATGGTCGTTTGATGGAACTTCAGCTCAATGAATTGATTGCTGGAACTTCCGAAGATCGCCACTTGGTCATTCGCGACTACATGCCTCAAGGTGGCCGCAAACAACGTTCGCCAGAGACTGTTACTGCTGCATTAGGCGAGCTAGATTCTGCTGGACTTCTCGACCTCGTGAGTGTTGCCCAGGCATTGGGTCTGCCATCTGATGCCACAACAATGGACAACTCGCTACGTCCACGTGGTTACCGCTTGCTGTCAAAGGTCCCACGGTTGCCAGAAATTGTTATTGAAAACCTGATTGGTCACTTCGGATCACTGCAAAAGATTTTGTCGGCTGGCGTTGAAGAACTTCGCGATGTTGAAGGTGTTGGTGAAACGCGCGCACGCGCAATTCGTGAGAGCTTGTCGCGATTGGCTGAATCCAGCTTGCAGGAACGTTACGTCTAGTTACTGAATCACAAAGCGAACGTCAGCACTGTTTGCTGTTCCACTGCGGCTATGTGCCCAATATGCGCCAGAAGTTGCCACGCCAAGATCTTGGCAACCTTTGAGCGAGCGATGCCCGTCCCACGTGGTGCTCACAGACCAGTCTTGCTTTGGCTTGAGTGTGATGACATGTGAAGACTGACTCGGGTAGCAATGATCTGTCGACCAAATCAAAGCTGGCCCTGAGGTAATCCAAATTTCATTTGGGCCACTGCCGAGGTTGCGTTCGCATGGCGTACTTGAAATATTCACAACATGCATGGACATGTGTAGTCCAGCACCGGGGGCTACGGAGCTCTTTGAAATCGCCAGGGAAATTTTGAGGTCACCATCAGAACAATGTGCAACTGGCGCGGTCACAACGGTCGGGGTGGCACTGACTTCTGGCGTCGAACTTTGTGTGGGATCTGCTGTCACACTCGATGTGGGGTCTGCTGCCGGAGTAGTCACAGTTGTATCCGGTGTTTGCGATGATGCCGAAGGGTTGTGATTGCTGCCCGCAATTGTTCGCCACGCAACGAACAGAATCAGCAGCGCGCCGAGCAGAACCAGTGCACGGCGACGCCAATAGACCGAAGGCTCTTCGGGTCCACGAGGTTGCAGCGGGTTCGCCATGCCTTCACGATATTGCACAGCCCAGGTCCGCCGAAGCGCGGCACACCATTTTGCGCGACAATCAGTGCGTGACGATTCAACGCCAACTTGCGACGTGGTTCAAGGCCAATGCGCGAGTGCTACCGTGGCGCGATCCACGCATGACGGCTTGGCAAATTTTGGTAAGTGAAATCATGTTGCAGCAAACCCCTGCCGAACGCGTGGCACCGCAATTTGAGGCATGGATTAAGCGTTGGCCCACAGCAGCCGCATTGGCAAGAGCCACGCCCGCTGAGGTAATTCGGCAATGGGATCGGTTGGGTTACCCAAATCGCGCGCTTCGATTGCATAAAACTGCCCAGGTTGTTGTTCGTGATTATGCGGGTGAATTGCCAGACACCTACGAAGAACTTGTTGCACTTCCTGGGATTGGTGATTACACCGCGTCTGCAATTTTGGCTTTCGCGCACAACAAGCGCTCAGTTGTTTTGGATACAAATATCCGTCGCGTCATTGCCCGGGTATGGAATGGGCAGGCACGTCAAGGGCCATCAATCAGTTCAATTGAACGTGAGTTTGCTCAAAGCCTTGTGCCATCAACAGACAAAGCCGCTGCGATATGGTCAGCAGCCATCATGGAATTTGGCGCAACGATCTGTACAGCCACTAAGCCGAGTTGCGACTCGTGCATTCTCGCGAAAGATTGTGCGTGGCGCCTTGCTGGTTACCCAACCGGCGACATCAAGCCACGCACCCAAAAATTCGTAGGAACGGATCGACAGGTGCGCGGCATCATCATGAAGGTGTTACGCGATTCAACGGGGAGCGTGACACAAAATGATTTACGCACATTGTGGGCTGATCACCAGCAACTTGATCGGGCACTCGATGGCCTAGTGACCGACGGGTTGGTTGATGTCACTCGCGCTGGCCGTTTACGTTTGCCTCAATAGTTTTCGCGTACATAAGGAAAGGCGCCGCACACTGTGCGACGCCTTTCCTTATTGAACATGTTTAGCTGACGAAGTCCTTCACGGCCTCATCAGATTCCGTACGCATAACACCAACGATGTAGCCGATAATCAATGCAACGAATGGAATTGCCATCAGGACTGTTCCGGTGGTGTTCTGTACCCATGCGGTTGTCGTTGGGTCAGCACCTTCCTTCACGGTTCCTGCAAGCAACGAGAAGTGCGACATCATCAAGTACTCCATGCCTGCCAAACCAACAATTGCGAGCAATGGTGCAATCAGGCGGGTGAAGATACCGGTGTCTCCTGGTTCCTTACCGAAGTAACGGATAACCGAGATGCTGACGAGTACTTCCACAATCACGATTGCGATAACTGCAACTGCGCTGAGCCAGTAGAACAGGTTGTAAACCGGATCTAGGTGACGTGCAGCGAAGTATGTGATGCATAGGAATGAACCAACTGCAGTCACAAGTGCTGCATTCTGTGGTGCACCGCGGCGGTTGACGTGATCAAACCACTTAGGCAGTACGCCACCGCGACCCATTGCGTACAGGTAGCGTGCAGCAGAGTTCTGGAATGCAACGTTTGCTGCGAACAAGCTGGATAGAACCAACCAACCCATCAAAGTGCCAAGCCAAGTACCTACGTACTGGTTTGCCAACGAGATGAGAACGTTTGCTGGGTTCGCCAGAGGAACGTCTCCAACAGTCGACAGTGCAACTGACTGGTCGATTGCCTTTGATGCACCCATGCCGGTCACCATGCCAAAGGACACGACGACGAAGAGCAGGGTGATGATGGTGATTGCTAGGTAAGTCGCACGTGGAACAGCGCGCTTTGGATCCTTGGTTTCTTCACCATAGATTGCGGTCGCTTCGAATCCAATGAACGATGCTGAGGCAAATGCGAATGCAATACCAGCAGTGCCCATCAGGCCACCTTGGAAAATATGGCTAGGCGCAAATGACGCTGAGAAGTTGATGCCTTCTGGACCACCATCAATCAACATGGCAACACCAGCGATAACCAACGATGCGAGTTCAAGTGACATGAACACACCGAGCACCTTAGCGCCGACATCCACGCCCATGATGGACAAAATCAATGCGATAGCAAGAGCAAGGAATGCCCAGATGTACCACGGCTGGCTGATGCCAAACTGTGCGTCCATCTGACCTGCCATGACAGCACCAAAGAATCCGTAGATGCACCATTGCACTGCGAGGTAAGCAACCATCGATGCGAATGCAGATGCAACACCGGCATTAGCGCCAAGACCGCGACCAACATAGGCAAAGAATGCGCCGGCGTTTGTCACGCGGTGGCTCATTGCTGCATAACCAACGCTGAAGAGCAACAGAGTGAGACCGGTGATCAAGTAGACACCCGGAACACCTGCGCCACTACCAAGCACGATGGCGCCGGGAACGACGCCTGTCATACCTGCAAGTGGTGCGGCTGCGGCCACAACGAAGAACACGATGCCTAAGACACCGATGCGTCCCTTACGAAGATTCTCGTCAACCACGTGACCCGAACCTGATTGTGTATCTGACACTGCTCCTCCTCCAGAGCTATTTCTTACTTAACTCGCGAGCGTAATACTCGCGGGCAGATTTAGTACGCCATTTACGAAATTCGAACGGGCCCTAACGATATTTCCGGCGGGTTCGAGTCGTACCTGTCGTTTGATCATTTCTTCAAGCAAAATACGGATTTCTAGGCGTGCTAGGGACGCCCCAATGCAGTGGTGCGGGCCCTGTGCGCCAAAGGCTAAGTGCTTTGGGCGTGGCGGACGTGAAATATCGAATTTCAGTGGGTCTTCGAAGAAGTTTTCATCAAAATTCGATGATGCGTACCACATGACGACTTTGTCGCCGGCTGCAATTTCTTGACCACCTAGGACCGTGTCCTTCGTGGTTGTGCGACGCATATGCAACACAGGAGTTGCGTAACGAATAATTTCTTCGAGCGCGTTTTCGAGCAATTCAGGATGCGCGTATAGCTTGTCGAGTTGTTCTGGATTTTGCATGAATGCATGCAGTCCGTTCGAGATTGCTGTGCGCGTAGTTTCATTTCCAGCAAAAACAAGTACCTGGAAGAAGTTTGCGAATTCGTTTTCCGAAAGTCGCTCACCTTCAACTTCTGAATGAACGAGGTAGCTCACCACATCTTCGTGTGGGTTTACTCGACGTTCGTCGCCAAGCTTTTTCCCGTATTCGAACAATGCGTGTGCTGCAGGGCTGTTGAAGGGAAGCAACTCAACTGGTGTTGTGTTGCCAAAGGAATCGGCGGGCAGATCCGAATCGGCACCGGCGACGAGGAAGTCGCTTAGTTCAACCATGAAGTTTGCATCTTCGCTCGGGACACCCAAGATGTTGACGATGACTTGGATTGGCAGCGGCGCCGAAATTGCATCGACAATATCGATAGTTCCCAATTCGCCAGCAGCCGTCAACAGTGTGTTTGTGATTTTGCGAGTTGCGGCTTCATAGTCAGCAACTTTGCGCAATGTGAACGGTGGCATGGCCAATTTACGTAAACGAGCGTGTGCAGGAGGATCGGTCTCGATTATCGAACGACGCACGGCCTTTGCTTCATCGGACAGGTCAGGTAAGTTCACGAATTGGTGCGACGAATAGGTTTCCCAGTCGCGGGTCATCGTGACGACATCGTCGTAACGGGTGACTGCCCAAAAGTCCCCATCTTCATATGAGTGGCGGTGAATCGGATCGTTATGGCGCAACCATGCAAAGGCCTCGTGCGGAATACCACCGGCAGCATAAACGCCAGGATCAACAATATCGATTGAAGTGCTGTCGAATGGTGCGGTCACTTCGGCAGTCATTACTGAGCGCCTCCTGGAACGAGTGCAACGCGCCCTGCAATTTGGCCAGCGTGCAAACGATCATGTGCAGACTGTGCGTCCTGCAACGCAACGGCTTCGACCGAATGATGAAGATCGTGCTTGTTAGCCAGCGCCAATAATTCACCAAGTTGCTTCTGGCTACCCCAGACGCTGGTCATGAACTGTGCTTCGTGTGGGACTGCTCCGAAGCCAAATGGAATCTGACCGCCGAATAAACCAACGACTACAGCGATGCCTTGACGCGCAACATGCTTTGCGGCCGTTTCGAGTGTGCTTTGCGCACCGACAAAATCGATGACCGCATCAAATGTGCCTTCGAGTTCTTCCGGTGTTGCAACAGCATCGGCACCCATGACCTTCGCGCGATCAAGCTTGTCGCGGGACATATCAACGGCAGTCACATGCGCGTCGGACTGCAACTTCAAAAACTCAATTCCGAATTGCCCAAGTCCACCAGCGCCTAGTACAAGTGCGCGCTTTCCTGCGGCCAGTTTCGGCAATGTGTGGCTTACTGCGCGGAAAGCCGTCAAGCCACCACAGGCAAGTGGCGCAGCTTTCACTGGATCAAGGTTGCCCAGCGGCACGAGGTACGAACGATCCTTAATTAACATGCGTTCGGCGTATCCACCGTTGCGGAACAAACCGGCCTCAGTTGCATTCGGACAAATCATTTCCTGGCCGCTGGAACATGCCCAGCATTCTGGCTTCAAGCAACCCCAACACGGATAGACCATGACTGGACCAAGTTCGTCGTGCACACCAACAACTTCGTGACCCAAAATCATAGGTAGTGGGCTGGGGTAAACGCCTTCGACCACATGCAGATCCGAATGGCACACGCCACAGGCCGTCACCGAGATAACGGTTTCGTTACCGCTCGGGGTGGGTTCGGGGTAGTCAACGTACTCAAGAGGGCCGTTAACTTCGCTTAAAACAACCGCTTTCACGACAATTAGCTCTTTTCAGGTCTCTGGCACATTCGGCAATATTTCGCTGAATTCTCTGCACATCTCAATGTTCCGCACACTACTCTTATCAAGTATCCAAAACCAGACTTTGGAGGAATTTGTGACCGAAACGAAATCAGCCGAGCTCGCGCGCGTTGCCGAACTCTGCGAAAAGCACAACATCCAGACCGTTGAATGCATCGTTGTCGATAACTGGGGTATCCCGCGCGGCAAGCGCCTCCCCACAGTTCAGTTCCTGCGCGACATGGGTTTCGGTATCGCCAACGTGGTGCACACTTGGCAACCTCGCTGTGAAATCGAAGTCACCCCGGTCCAAGAAATTTGGGACATCCATTGCCAGCCAGACTTGGCTTCATTTCGCGTAGCAGGCTGGGGCGAAGGAATCGGCGTCGTGTTTTGCGACACCTACGACACCAAGACTCACGAACTCGTTGACCTTGATCCACGCATCATGCTCAAAAACGTGTTGGCCAAGTACGACGCACTTGGTTACAACATCAACGCAGCCACCGAACTTGAGTTCTACCTCTTTAACCCTGATGGCACGCCGCTGTTCTCGGACATGCAGACCTACGGCATTGCAAAAGGTGCCGAACTTGAACCAATCATCAACGAAATCCGTGAAACTCTGCGCCTGACTGGCATTGACGTTGAAGCGAGCAATGTTGAATACGGACCGTCACAAATCGAAATCAACGTACGTTACGGCGAAGCATTGAAGACGGCCGACGAAACAATCCTGTTCAAATACATCGTGCACATGGTCGCCAAGAATCACGGACTCGTTGCCTCGTTCATGGCAAAGCCCATAGTCGGCGAATCAGGTTGCGGCATGCACGTGCACCAAAGCATCGTCGACAAAAATGGAAAGAACTCTTTTGTCGCACAGGATTCTGATGGCGCATTGGGCAATGCGCTGATGAAGAGCTACGTGGCTGGTTTGATGGCACACGCAAAGGCACTTCAAGTTGTCATGGCACCAACCATCAACGCCTACAAGCGCATTGTTGATTACAGCTTCTCGCCGACTCAAGTTACATGGGGCTTGGACAACCGCCTTGTCGGAGTTCGTTGCCTACTTGGTGGCGAAGGCACTCGCATCGAATCTCGTTGGGCCGCAGCTGATGCAAATCCTTATTTGGTTTTGGCTGGCAGCTTGTTCGCTGGTCTTGATGGCATCACTAACGACTTGCCATTGATTGACATGGTCGAGGGCGACCCACATCCGGAAGATAAGTGGGATCGTTTAGCCAGCACGTTAGGTGAGGCTGTTGCCAACTTTGAAGGAAGCGAATTCACTAAGCGTGCATTCGGCGAAAACTTTGTGAGCACATTCTCAGCCATGCAGCGCGTTGAATTGGCGGCATACTCAAACTTCGTGACTGACTGGGAACTCAACCGCTACCGCGATATCATCTAGAAATGACGGGATTGCGCGCACTTCTGATTAGCCACGAAGAAGTCGGTCGTCCAGGTCAGATTGGTCGGGTGTTAGCCGATCGAGGTGTTGATGTTCAACGACACGTTGTCTTGAATGACGACGGTACATCCAATCTTGAATTTCCTGGTATCAAAGATTTTGATTTCGTCATTTCCTTTGGTTCTTTTCACAGCGTGACAGATCCGTCAACGGCCGAATGGGTTGATGCGGAAGTTGACCTGATTCACGAGACTTTTGATACGGAAACTCCGTACCTTGGCGTGTGCTTTGGTGGCCAAATTTTGACTAAGGCAGTTGGCGGCTCGATTGAACGATCACCGGTAACTGAAGTCGGAGCGATCCATATCAATCCCACGCAGGGCGAGTTACCAATTCCAACTGGCCCGTGGTTTTCGTGGCACGAAGATCGCATGGTGTTACCTGCAGATATTGAAGTACTTGCGGATACCGACATCAGTGTGCAGATGTTTCGTTCGGGAAAAGCTGTTGGTTTGCAGTTCCACCCTGAGGTCGACGAAGAAATTTTGTCTTTGTGGCTCGAGCTTGGTGGCAAAGACCACTTGCCTGACACCACAACACCGGATGATTTTATGCGTGAGTGGAAAGACGCTCAAGAAAAGGCGCACGCGAATGCGACTGAACTTGTTGATTGGTTCATCGCTGAGGTTGTGACTAAGAAATGAATTCACTTGACCACGCACCACTAGCTGGTGTCATCGTTGTGTCACTCGAGCAGGCTATCTCGGCACCGTTCTGCACACGACAACTTGCGGAACTAGGTGCGACTGTCATTAAGGTCGAACGTCCTGGTGGCGATTTCGCTCGTGGTTACGACAGCATCGTGCATGGCACTGCGTCATATTTCATGTGGGCCAATCGTGGCAAACAAAGCATTGTTTTGGATTTGAAGGACGACACTGATCGCGCAACATTTGATGCGCTGATTGCTGGCGCAGATATTTTCATTCATAACATTGCACCCGATGCGGCACAGCGCGCACACATCGATGCTGCGACACTTGGTGCCAAACATTCTGGTCTGATTGCTTGTGAAATTTCGGGTTACGGTCCTGGCGGTCCACGTAGTAACGATCGTGCCTATGACCTTGCGATCCAAGCTGAGGCTGGCGCGTTTTCTGTTACGGGCAACGATGACGTGTCCAAGGTTGGTTTTTCGATTGCTGATATTTCCGCAGGCATGTATTCGCTGACGAGCATTCTCGCCGCACTAGTACGACGAGACCGTACTGGCGAAGGTGCCCAGATTCAGGTGTCGATGTTGGATTCAGTTGCCGAATGGATGGCAGGTCCGATGTATGGAACTGTCTACAGTGGTTCGCAGCCTGAACGTACTGGCCGTCGTCATCACGGTATTGCGCCTTACGGAACTTACACATTGAGCGATGGTCGAGTGATCTTGATTGCTGTTCAGAATGATCGTGAATGGGAACGGTTGGCACGTAACGTCTTGCAAAGTGAATTATTGAATGACAATTTTGACTTTGCAACTGCGCAAGCACGTATTGCAAATGTTCACGCACTCGAAACGGAAATGAATCGAGTTTTTGCGGAACGTGATGCTGATGAAATTGTTCGGTTGCTGACCGAAAATGACATTGCTGTTGCGCGCGTAAATGATTTACACGGCGTGTGGAATCACGAACAGCTTCGTACTCGTGATCGCTTTGAAACTATTTCCATTCCTGATGGTCAGACCGCAGAAGTTTTGAAGTCACCCTTTGATATCAGTAACTGGGTTCCCAACACTTCGGGTGTTCCAAACCTTGACGAACATGATGACGCAACGATCACAGAAATTATTAATAAGGCCTCGCATTAATTCCTCGCTGCAAAGCGACCGTTAACGCGTTGACCAGCCCTCATCGAAACGAGCCGTACCAGCACTCGGCCTTTCACCTGCGGCACAACGGTTCAAGAAATTAACCCAGATGTCTATGTCGTATTCGTCCGACATGATTGTCGCTGGAATTCCATAAATGGGTTGACGCGAATAATTTTTTAGTTCAACCACAAGGCACTTCGTTCCGTGACTCCAGAGAAAATTCCCAGGCACCTTTTCGGCGACTCTGATGTCGGAATACTTAATCGTGTGAAAGTGACCGAGATTTCTATACGTAATGCCTTCAGTATCGGCAGAGACCCTTATATGGACCGCACCCCAAATGAAGAGGACATACAAAAGCAATAGCAATGTTTCAATCGTCACTGAACCCAGGCCCGTCGCATCAATTAATTCAGACCAAATGGCAAGTGCCGCGAAAATTGGAATAAACGAATAGAAGATTCCGCGGAATACCCAATACCCACGCCGAGGTACTTCTGGAACGAAGAATACTTCGCTAGTCATTTTCACTACTCCTAACGCAGCACAAAGACGAAGTACCACGTACAACCAAGGACAATTGCAGCGAGTTGAACCGCGTTATATTTCTTAATTGAAGTGTGTGCGAGTTTCGGAAACGATTCGATGAGTTTAAAGAAAATGAATAGCGAAAGAAAATACGCGAGTAAAGCAAATTGCAAGATAATCGTTCGCTCAAGAAGGCGAGTGTAACCCAACGCTGCGAGCTGATCAGCCGTTTTGAAATCTACATCTCGCCTCAAGTATATAATGACGCTCATAACAAGAGCCGGGATCAAAAATACTCGCGAGACTTTGCTTGACTGAAATTCGGAATATTCCACTTGAGTCTTTGCTGTGAATTTTCCGTGGCATTCCTTCTGGGCGTCGTTTCCAAACCATCTAACTATGTAGGCAGCGAACGGCGTTCTTTTATATTCATCGGGCTCTAACTCTGACATTTCATTCCCTTCGCGCAAGCTTGAATATCTGAGTAGTCCAGAGAATATTCCTTGCGCCAGTTTCGAAACTTGATTCCCTCATCGTTCGGAGTGAAGAACATGTGCCAAGTTGCGTACCAAACAAAGAACGTGAAACTAAGCGTGAGTACACCAAATGCAACGTCTATAACACTCTCAAGATGCGAACTTGATGCCGCAGCAAATGCAAACATCATCAACGTGAATAAAAGAAATATCAACGTACTAAAATGTTCTGAAAATACCAGTATTTCTTGGTTGGTAATTGCGGCATGACGAGATTGTTGTCAGTCACTTTCTATACCAATCTTTTGCCTTTGGAATGACGAAGTAAGCCAAAATGATCAATGCGACCGCGCCAATGCAGATGAGGCGAAAATCGTTTACTTGAAGAAGCTTATAGAAAATTAAATACTGACCGAATATTACGACGATGCTTAAGAACACTCCCGCTCGTGACAAGTACTTCAACTGACATGCACCTCCCCTATGGAGCAACTAACGAGTAACCCAGATAGAAATTGCCAAACAGCAAAATATGTCACGAAGGATAAGGCGAGACCCACATTGTGTGCTTGGCTCAACAACTTTCGTCGCCCTGCGGAGAACTCGAACTCCTCTGAATCACCTAAGTCCCAAGGCTGCCAAAGCATATATCGAAAGACAATTAGCACGGCGATGTAGTTGGCTAGCGGTACGGTCGCGAATATGAACACGACACCAATCCATGGGTGTGCGACCATGAAATTTCCTGGCACAATCCAAAATATAACGGCGAAGATAACAGTCCCAACCACCGCCAAAGTACTTACGAACGGTTCCACTTGAGTGACTGCTTCATGTAGTTCCGAGTCAGTTAGCTCGTCTTCATATAGAAGTGCATCTAGTTGCTCTGTTGCCTTTGTATTTTTTGCGTACTTCATCGCAGTTCTCAAAAATAATGGCTCAAACATCGCCCGAACTCTCCCTTGAAGTTATTGACCAGGCACTAGTCTCGCTGGGCAACACTAAATATTTACGACGTGATAGACAACGAGAAATCCTCCAAGGCCAAGTAGCGCACCGAGAAGCGGCCATACGTCTAGCCATCTCAAAACAGAAAGTTTCCAAGAAGCTAAGTGAGTTTTAGGCTTATTAGTGCGCCTCAAAAAATCTTCGACTGCGACTATTTGCAACGCGATACCTAAGAAAAGAATCGACGTCAGCGAAGTGTAAATACACATTCCGAGCGCTCTTCCAATAAATCTGTCAGTACCAAAAAGTGATTCACTGAGCAGTGGCAGGAATTGCATACCAATTAATATCTTCATCAAATTGAAGGTCACTCTTCTAAAGAGCGCATCGTTGGCCTCGCTGACGTACACAACAAGATCACTCGAATTATTGGAAAACAAATCGGCGAAATCATTTTGTTGGCGGCTCGTCGCCCAGTTCATCCACTTAATTGATAATCGATTGAATGTCATCGCGTTATCTGCCTCCATTAAAGCCACCGAATCAAATTTAACGGAACTTGAGCGGAGTGAGGCACTTTCGACTTCAATTTCGCATGCGTACTCTTTGGGAGACTTTCAAGCCCTATCTCTTTAATTATCTCTGCAGAAGAAATTTCCTTCTTATTCCTTAAGGACGCCCGAATTATGCGATCTTCAGTAATTACCGTTTCTAATCCATTCACATTGCCCGTGCTAAGAAAATCATTAAGTCCGCCTAATGCCGTAAATAATGCATTCAAATAATCACCTTTGAATGATCGGATACCGGTCGTAATTAATACTGTAATTGCCATTGGGTAACGGCATTCAGGACAATCTGCTTTTACATAGATTGATAACGACATAATCAACTTATCTAGGAAAGCGAGAAGATCGGACCATCCACTCAAACCAGATAAATCCAACATGAGTATCGGGTCTGTTGGGTAGAGGTACGGCCCCGCGTTACCACCGAGGATCGCATCGACTTGTAAGAATCGACCGGTTGCCGAGTTATACACACGAACACCCATGAGCATCAGACCAGTGAGCTCTGTTGATCGTTCTTTAGCTCCAAGCCACCCGTATTGACCTGACGTCGATAGCCCGGCACTTTGGAATGTGGCCCCGTATTCATCAAAAGCACACGAACTACTTAACGTATTGGTGCCACTATCCGTTGCCATGGTGGCCACGAAGTCGCCATGCATATCACTAATCTGCAATGTGCTGCTCGTCGGTGAGAATACTGGTGCGCTGATAGTTCCACTCGTTGTTCCCGTAACAACCAGTGCCACATTTCCTGACACGTCAGTAATGTTTCGTGACCATGCACCAGTGGAATCTGTGGACCATGTGGGTGAATCAGATGAGTCACCGTAATGATTCGTATGAACAACAGTTGGTGCATTGGAATCAACCCAACTGGATTGGCGACCAAACTGATCAAATTGATACGAACGAGTAATGCCACCAGTTGTCATACTGGACACTTTGTCGTCTACTCGATACATCAACGACACATCCGCATTAGATGGAATTGATGCGCCGGTAGCAACACTGATGGCACTAGACGTATCTTCTTTTGGCAACGTCAACGTCCGACCAAAATTGTCATACACATACGACCCAGTCGCGCCAGCAAACGTTGCACGATCAGCAGAATCAAACGCACGTGACACCGTTGTCCCAGAAGTAGGCGCACTGGCACACGAATCAGAAACACTCGCACCTGACGTCAACGACAACCTATTTGAATTGTTATCAAACACATAGGTATGAGCAACACACCACCCATCAACACCTTGCATCGAGGACACCAAACGACCCGCATTGTCATAGTCATACAACGCTGACTTAGAAATACCCGAATCCAACGCGACCTGACCGGCCGAGTTATAGGCCCGAACAAAATCACCCACAGCCGTCACACCATCAGCAGCCACATACGACAACTCAATAACCTGACCTGCCGGGTTAGCTGCCGTCGACACAGCAACCCCATTGGGATACACCTGCCCAACCAACGAACCATCAGCATCATATGCAGCCTTAAACACAGCACTTGATACTGCGCCAACACCCGAGACAGACGCCGAGGACACACTCTTGCGTGTCACAGCTCCACGGTTATCAACATGGCCAAGGGCATCAGTGCCGTTATAGGTGTAGGTCGAAGTGGAAATTCCATCGGATGTTGTGGAAACACGACCAAAAGAGTCGTAACTGTATTGGGCCGTCACCCCAGATCCATCGGATTGTGTTGTCACTCTCCCATTTTGGTCATAAACGGTCGTCGAGGTGCGGGTTCCATCAGAAACACTCAGAGGCAGTCCTGTTGCTGCACTATACGTTGTGCTCGAGCTGATGGAACCGTTTGTTGCACCGTTACCATTCATCACTACCCACCGCACTTACAGGTGGGGTGGGTGACGTTGACGCAACTGAGGTAGCACCAACGTCACCCACGACTACATGCATCGGAGTTTGAACAGGAACAAATGTCCCATCCCCCGACGCCACCAACGTGGTATCTAAATCAGCCCACGAACCATCAGACTGCACAACCCAGTTTGGTCCCGAAAATACTTGGGAAGTAATGGTGCCATCAGGGTTAGCCCACGTACGCATCGAGGCAGTATGTTCCGACAAAATTTCAACCCGCGAACCCTGCGCGCGAGCAGTCTGCGCTGCCGACACTCGATCAGGGCGTGAATCCACAATTGCCACAGGGGAAGATGCGTTTGAGGAAGTCGCATCAGTTGCATGCGCCGGGGTAGACAGCACCCCACACATCAAGGCACCTACAACAAGCGTCGAAATTTTCCTGAACATGCCTTATCTCCTGAACGATTCATTGATCGCAGCCGTAATTAACAGCAGGTCACACGGATGTACGGACTAGGTGTTACCTGTGTCGCTGCAGATGACAGCGGCAGCAGGTTTACTTGGAGCGACAGAGCTGTAAGTCCGATAAGTATCATTTTTTTCATTTCACACTCCTTTACAGTTCTTGACAAACTATTGCCAGCCTTATCTACTGTCAAGCAGTTTGATAGGTTTGCCCTGTGACCAGCGAGCAGACGTTCGGGCAAAGCCTGAAAGAAAGGCGCTTAGCTGCTGAGATCACAATGACCCAATTGGCTGAAGGGCTTATTTCCATCAGTTATTTGTCGTTAATCGAATCCGGTAAACGCACAGCTGGTGGAAAACTGCAACGCAATCTCTTGGAACGGTTATCGCGCCTTGAAAACTCAGCTGGACTCACACAGGAATTTGCCGAGGCGGCAAAGGAAGTTACCAGTGCCATTGAAGTAGGAAGCCCAAGTGGCCACATAATGGAAAAAATGCTTCCAACAAATTCAAGTGAAAGGGCTGAAGTTAGGCGACTCCAAGGTTTTCAAATCGAACGACAAGGCTTAGATGCAGAAGCACTTGAAATCTACAAAACGGTATACAACCAAATACACATCGATCCAATCGTGCGCATACGTGCAGCAAACGGAATCTGTCGAACCTCTTATGCGACAGGCCAACAGGACCTCATTACACGAGTGTTCACTGAAATTTCAAATCGCTTTGCTGAAGATCCAGTTTCGTTATCTGACGATTACATGGAACTTCGTGCAAGTGCCGCAAACGCCTTCGTTGAACTTGGTGATTTTGCCACTGCAATTAATTTGGTGACGCTAACTCCCGAGCAAGCCGAATCTGTCACACCGTGGCAACTGTGCATGTTCGCCTGGTCTGCGTCAACATTCGAAGAACAACTTGGAAACTTTACTCAAGCAAGCGTGCTCACGCACCGCGCTCTTAGCCTTGCCGAAATACTCAATCGGCCACGTGCTATCGCCGCACTACAAATAAACACAGCCTGGATTGATTTGAAAACCTGCCCACAAAACTTTGAATACATCGCGGAACTCTTAGATCAAGCTGAAAACTTTTTTCAAAGAACAGGTTCACTCGCTGAATTAGCAGCTGCAATATCGACGCGAGCATCAATGTATGCGCTTCAAGGGCGCGAACTGGATGCGACGGAATCTTTTCGACAGGCATTCGAGCTTATACCCAGTTCAAATGTGATTGACATAGCTGACATTCACTTATCAGCAGCAGAGGCGTATACATCTTTTGGCAACAGCGACTTCGCGCTTGATCACCTGCAACAAGCAACGACGGCACTGAAAAACGTTCCTGAATCGCGCACACTCGCCCGAATTTGGACCAAACTTGGCGACATCTATTCGCAGCTAGATCAATACGACCTTGCATACGAATGCATGAAGATCGCAACCGGAATGCTCGGCCTGAAAACACCAACACAAGACCCAAGCGTGCTACTGAAATAAAGCCAGGGGCCTAGTAGGACTTTGGCAGACCCAGCACGTGCTGGCCGATGTAAGCCATGATCAAGTTGTTGTTGATTGGGGCTACTTGATACAAGCGAGTTTCACGGAACTTACGTTCAATGTCGTACTCTTCAGCAAAACCAAAACCGCCATGCGTATCGACCGCTGCATTACCCGCAGCCCACGACGCTTCGGCAGCCAGGAACTTTGCAGTATTTGCTTCCGCCCCGCACGGCACACCCGAATCAAACTTTGCTGCCGCATCAAAACGCACCAAGTCGGCCGCACGCAATTGCATGTAAGCACGAGCCAAGGGGAACTGCACACCTTGGTTCTTTCCAATAGGCCCGCCGAATAATTCACGTTCATTTGCATAAGCCACAGCGCGATCCAGAAAGAATCGTCCATCACCAATACATTCAGCGGCAATCAAAATACGTTCAGCATTCATGCCATCAAGGATGTATTTGAAACCGCGACCTTCTTCACCCAGCAACGCGTCTTCAGGAATAAACACATTCTCAAAGAACACTTCAGTTGTGTTGTGATTCATCATTGTTTTGATCGGACGAATCGTCAGTCCCTCGAGATTGCGCATGTCGAAAATAAAAGTCGACAAACCAGCCGAAGGCTTTCCGTTTTCGTCATACGGTGTTGTGCGGGCAAGCAGCAACATCAAGTCGGAATACATCGCGCGCGATGTCCAAATCTTTTGTCCGTTGATGAGCCAGCCGCCCTCAACGCGTTCGGCCTTTGTGCGAATGCGCGTTGTTTCTGAACCGGCACCAGGTTCGGTCACGCCGAAAGCTTGCAGGCGTAACTCACCTGCAGCAATCTTTGGTAAGTAATGCTGCTTTTGCGCTTCACTGCCATGTCGAAGCAACGTGCCCATCACATACATTTGCGCGTGACATGCGCTCGGGTTTCCACCCGATGCGGAAATCTCTTCAAGAATGACTGACGCTTCAGTCAACGTAGCTCCGCCGCCGCCGTACTCTTCGGGGATAAGAACTGACAGCCATCCGGATTTCGTCAGAGTGTCAACGAACTCTTCGGGATAACGGTCTGGTTCAAGACCGCGCCAGTATTCGCCTGGAAAATCCGAGCAAATAGCCGCGATTGCTTCGCGAAGGTCTTCGTATCCGGTGCTTGTCCCTAAATCCACCCTCTATTTGTATCATTTATCCAAGATGTTTGGTCAAGAATCCAGAACGAACCGATTTTCCCCAGAAAGGCTCTAACTTAGAGGGATGAGTACACCGCGCCCCCGCCGCCAAAACCTTGCCGATGATGTGGCAGCCCACCTTCGGGATGCCATTTTGTCCGGCCGGTTGCAATCAGGCGCCCGAGTGGACCAGGACGCCATTGCCGAAGAGCTAGGCGTCAGCCGCCTGCCAGTGCGTGAAGCACTGATTGCACTCGATCAAGAAGGTTTGATTCACACCATTCCTCGCCGCGGCGCATACGTACAAGTTTTCCAGCCCGAAGACATTGAGGATCATTACCAAATCTATGGTCACGTCGCAGGCATCGCCGCCGCGCGTGCATCGCAACGCATGAGCGTCGAAGAAATTGAAAAGCTCAAAACCGTTAACGAAAAACTCGGCAAGACCACCAGCGTCGACGAGCAAGAAAGCTTGAACTTCGAATTCCACAAACTGATAAACGCCAGCGGCGGATCAAAGAAACTGCGCAACATGCTCGGAATTTTGACTCGCTCGTTGCCGGTCCACCACAACGAACTTGTGCCGGGTTGGCCGAAACTTGCTCAAGCCCATCACCAAGCAATTGTTGATGCCATCGAAGCACGCGATGCCGCCGCTGCGCAGCGCGCAATGGAAGACCACCTCGCTGAATCTGCCGCCATGGCCATCCAAACCTTGCGCGAACGCAATTTCTTTACCCCAGCACCCGTCACTGATTAACCCGTCAGCATTACCGAAAGCAGGACACCATGGACGTCAGCGTAGATCTGACTAAGTGCCAAAGTTACGCCCAGTGTGTGCTTGAAGCACCAGAAGTATTCGAGCTCGGACCTGATAACAAAGCCCGTGTCCTTGCTGGCTCGGTAACCCCAGACAATGAAAAGTTCATCCTGGCAGCAGCCGACCTATGCCCGATGCAGGCCATTCTGGTCGCCGAATAAGCAATAATTTTCTCGTTCGTACCCGAATGAATTGCAGTTTTCCGCTACGCTGTGTCACATGTCTGAACTGCATGGATTCCTGCCGCCCTTCACGCCATCGGGCCACAGCGCAATCATTCCTGAAATGCCGTGGTACTACTCCGGCACATTGCTGACCGTCGAATATCGAACCGACCCAGCGAACGTTCGTGCACTCTTACCCGATGACATTGACCTTGCACCCGAAGATCCAGGCGCGGTCGCACTGATCTGGGCTGACTGGCAATCATGCAGCACAGGCGGCGCTGAACTGCTCGATCCGATTCGTTCGCAGTACCTTGAAGCATTTGTTGTTGTGCGTTGCGCCTACGAAGGCGTGACCTACAGCCGCTGTGTCGCAATCTGGGTGACAAAAGACTTTGCAATCGCTCGCGGTTGGTTCCAGGGCTATCCCAAGAAGCTTGGTTCAGCACACGTGACTCGAATCTTTAACCGCGGAAAGGCATCGCCACGCCTTGAAGCCGGAGCAAAATTGGGCGCAACTTTGTCGGCATACGATCACCGATTGGCAAGCGCCATCGTCACATTGCGTGAACCAGTCGAAAAGAATGGTTTCGTTAATGGACACCCCATGTTGCACAACCGTTGGATGCCATCAATCGAACGTGGCAAAGGTATGACCATGGATCAACT
>CANGDT010000001.1 GCA_947452755.1 Actinomycetota bacterium | reverse complement strand
GAACAACACTGACATTGATCCCAAACTTTTTTGCAAGATCCGAAAGTGTTTCCACTGTGCCTGCAGCTTTATGACCAAAAGTGAAATTGTGACCCACAACTACCGTGTCTGCGCCGAGCTCGTTGATGACAATCGAATCAATGAACTCATCTGGAGACATGCCTGCCATTGCGGTATCAAATTTCAGAAACTCAACGTGGTCTGCGCCCACCGCAAGTAACAACTCTCGGCGGCGAGCCGGGAGCGTGAGTACGCCATCGAAAGAGTCTGGCCAAAGGAAAGCTTTTGGCGAAGGATCAAACGAAGCAACTATCAACGTGCCGTTAACTTGTTGTGCAAGATCCAGTGCGTGTGCCACGACTGTTCGATGACCTGCATGCACGCCATCGAAAACTCCGATGGCAACGACTACCGGCTTGTCACTCATGTTGCGAAGACCACCACTGGAACCAGTTCACTGTCAGAGTTGTCAGCCAAGGAAATAACCTGACCGTCAGCGGTGAACACTCCATTGACGCCTGAGTGTGCATCGACAGGTGCAGGGATGCGCATACCGTGACGTGCGCGAACAGCTTCGTCATCAGTGATAACGACGCAAGGAAATGCCATACGAACAGCATCCGGCAAACTCACCAATGTCGGAGATTTTTCCAGCGCTTCAAGACCGACCATTTTTGTGAATTGTCCCGAGCGCGTACGTCGCAATGACGTTAAATGACCGCCGACACCTAGTTGTGCGCCAATGTCCCGCGCAAGTGCGCGAATGTAGGTGCCTGCGCTGCAAACAACACGAACCTTCATGTCAATGACGTCAGCCAAATGCTCGATGCTGATGATTTCTAGATCATGAATCATGACCTCGCGAGCAGGAATGTCGACCTCTTCCCCATCACGAACTCGCGCGTAGGCACGCTTACCCTGAACCTTGATTGCACTGACTGCACTGGGCTTTTGCATGATGTGTCCGCGAAAGTCACGCACGACTTCCAAAATTTTGTCATCGGCAATGCCTTGCGTGGAAGTAGTTGCAGTAACGTCACCCTGTGCATCGTCAGTTTCTGTTGAGACGCCGAGACGAATTGTCGCCACATATTCTTTTTCGTGCGCCGTGAGATAACCGAGAAGTCGAGTGGCTTTGCCTAAACCGAGAACCAACATTCCAGTCGCCATCGGATCAAGAGTGCCTGCATGGCCAACTTTGCGGGTGCCATATATTCGGCGCGCGCGTGCCACTACATCGTGTGATGTGGGTCCTTCGGGTTTATCGACCAGCACAATTCCATCAATGGAACTGCCGTCGACAGCTACACCAGTAACTGAATCAGCCACGAGCCGCAAACTCCAATTCCGTCTTGAGATTTGCGATTGCGGCGTCTAAATCTTGGGTTGCGGTCCATCCAGCCGCGTAATGATGGCCTCCACCGCCAAGCGCGGTTGCCACTGCGCCAACGTTGATTTCAGTTTTGCTGCGCAATGAACCCTTCCATGTGCCATCGTCAGCCTGTTTGAACACTGCGGCGATTTCCGCTTCAGATGTTCGACGCAACGCTTCGATGACTCGCTCCATTGAAAGTTCCGGCATCGTGCCACGGTCAGCAAGGCTGATGGCGGTATAAACCAACCCAAGACCAGATGCCGCTTGACGATCAAGTACCGCGTGCTGAACCGCGTGAGCCATCATCACTAATGCTTCAAAAGGCTCATCATCGAAAAGGCGGCGCGCCAGAGTTGCGTGGTCGATTCCCGCCTCGAAAAGACGCGCTGCAACTCGCAAAGTATCGGCCGTTGTTCCTTGAAACTTAAACGAACCCGTGTCAGTTGCCAGACCTGAATAGATGGCCGTAGCAATGTCCACGGTCAGTTCAACACCGAGGCGATCGATTAGCTCCAGCGCAAGGGCTGCGGTAGCTGGCGCAACGGGGTCAATCAAATGAATTGTGCCAAACCCTGTGAAAGATGCATGGTGATCAAGGGCAATCGAAATAGGTGCGGCATTAAGGGATTCAGCAAGCGAACCAAGTCGCGCATCAGAAGATGTATCGCACGAGACTACGAGATCAGGCACAACGACGTTCTCTGGCGGGACAACAAGGTGCTGACCGGGCAAAAAGTTCAGCGACATGGGAACTTGGAATTGTGGTTCGCCAACAGAAACTTGAACCGACTTACCAAGTGACTCCAATGCAAGACCAATTGCAAGTGCTGATCCCAATGCATCAGCATCAGGAGTGACATGAGCAATGATCAACACAGATGTCGACTGGCGAAGTGCAGAAACTGCACCACTCCAATCAGGCGTCTGTGAATACGCAGCCATGACTACTCGTCGTCCTTGGCAGTCTTGTAAGGATCACGGTCACCTGCGTACTTTGCGCCCTTGGCGCGTTCAGTCACAATTTTGTCAGCTTCAGCAGCAACATGAAGCAGTTCGTCAATGACCTTGACGTTTTCAGGAAGTGCATCGCGAATAAATTCGACACTCGGCGTGAACTTGATTCCAGTCCGACGCCCAATTTCCGAACGCACAAGCCCTTTGCACTTCTTCAAAGCAGCCGCAGTATTTTCGGCATCCTCATCAGATCCGAAAACGGTGTAGAACACTGTTGCTTCAGTGAGGTCAGGTGTGACGCGAACATCAGTGACTGTGATGAAACCAAGACGAGGATCTTTGATCTTCATCTCGAGGGTTTCAGCAACAATCTCTTGAATGCGGACGCCAAGTTTTCGGGCGCGGGCGGGATCAGCCATGAGATTCTCCTACGAAAAGGTCGTGCCGGTTAGGCACGAACCTTTTCACGCATTTCGAAGGTTTCAATGACGTCGCCGACCTTGACATCGTTGTACGACCCAAGTCCGATACCGCACTCGAATCCTTCACGAACCTCGGTGGCATCGTCCTTGAATCGACGAAGTGTCTCGATTGACAAATCAGCCTTGACGACGGCGCCGTCGCGAATGAGACGCGCCTTAGCCTTGCGCTTGATTTCACCAGTAGAAACGATGCAACCTGCAATGTTTCCGAACTTGCTCGAGCGGAATACTTCGCGAACTTCGGCTGAACCGAGTTCAACTTCTTCGTATTCAGCCTTTCGCATGCCCTTCAACGAGCTTTCGATGTCATCGATGACCGAGTAAATCACGTTGTAGAAACGGATTTCGACGCCTTCGCGTTCTGACAAGTCGCGAGACTTGCCTTCAGGGCGAACGTTGAATCCGATAATCATGGCATCAGATGCAGCTGCGAGCGTCACATCGTTTTCAGTGATAGCGCCTACTCCGCGGTGGATTACGCGCAGCGTGACATTCTCGTCGCCGACATCGATACCAAGCAATGCATCTTCAAGTGCTTCAACCGAACCGGAAACGTCACCCTTGATGATGACCTTGAGCTCAGCGACCTCACCCTTTTCGAGTGCCTTGAGGACATCTTCGAGTGTGTGACGACCACGACGTGCCGCTAGTTCAGCATTACGCTCACGTGCCTGTCGAGACTGGGCAATCTGGCGGGCAATGCGGTCTTCAGAAACAACCAAGAACGTATCGCCAGCATCTGGAACAGTTGTCAGACCAAGAACCTGAATAGCGCGAGCTGGACCAGCCTCGGACACAGTGTCACCATTTTCATCAAGCATTGCGCGAACACGACCAAACGCGTCACCAACAACAATCGAATCACCTGGGCGAAGAGTTCCACGCTGAACCAAAACGGTTGCAACAGGGCCACGACCGCGGTCGAGGTTTGCTTCAATAGCAACACCCTGTGCATCCTGATTCGGATTGGCACGAAGGTCCAAACCAGCATCAGCAGTAAGCAGGATTGCATCAATCAGTTCGTCAATGTTGAGTGAACCCTTTGCAGAAACGTCGATGAACATCGTGTCGCCGCCGTACTCTTCAGGAACCAAACCGTACTCGGTCAACTGACCGCGAACCTTGGTTGGATCTGCGCCTTCTTTATCAATCTTGTTGACAGCAACCACGATTGGCACGTTTGCTGCCTGTGCGTGATTCAATGCTTCGATTGTCTGTGGCTTGACGCCATCATCAGCTGCAACAACAAGAACCGCAATGTCAGTTACTTGAGCACCACGGGCACGCATGGCGGTAAACGCTTCGTGACCTGGTGTATCAATAAAGGTAATTGCGCGTTCGATGCCATCATGCGTGTGATGAATTTGGTACGCACCGATGTGCTGTGTGATGCCACCCGCTTCACGTGCGATGACGTTTGTCTGACGAATTGCATCAAGCAATCGAGTCTTACCGTGATCAACGTGACCCATGACTGTGACAACTGGTGGACGAATAACTAGTTCGTCATCGTTACCTTCATCGCCGAATTCAAGATCGAACGATTCGAGCAATTCGCGGTCTTCGTCCTCTGGGGAAATGACAACGATTTCGTAGTTCAGTTCAGCACCAAGCAACATCAAAGTGTCTTCATTGACAGACTGAGTGGCCGTAACCATTTCACCCATCTTGAAGAGCAACTGAACCAACGATGCTGGTTCTGCATTGATCTTTTCGGCGAAGTCAGCAAGCGAGGATCCGCGTGCTAGGCGCAGAGTTTGTCCGCGACCCATTGTGACTGATGCGCCACCCATAACTGGGGCTTGCATGTTGTCGAACTCTTGACGCTTTGCGCGCTTTGACTTACGACCCTTGGATGGGCGGCCTCCCGACTTACCGAAGGCACCTGCAGTATTGCCGCGACCACCAGTTGAACCGGGACGACCGGGACCGCCACCACCTGGACGACCGGGACCACCTGCGCCTGGAGCACCAGCACCAGGTCCGCCTGTTCCACCGCGTGGACCACCAAAGCCACCGCCAGCACCAGCTGGACGAGGACTACCAAAACCTGCACCTGCTGGGCGAGGACCGCCAGCACCAGGACGACCGGGACCACCAGGGCCACTTGGACGACCAGCGCCCGCTGGACGAGGACCGCCAGCACCAGCGCCTGCAGGACGAGGACCGCCAGCACCTGGACGACCACTGCCTGGAGAAAACGGATTGTTACCTGGACGCGGTCCACCTGGACGTGCGCCACCTGTTGTGAATGGATTGTTACCTGGACGCGGTCCACCTGGACGGGGACCTGGACGCGGCGCACCTGGAACCAGACCCGCAGGTGCATCTGCAATTGGTGCAGTTGGCTCCGCAGGTGCTGGTGCTTCAGTCGGCGCAGCAGGTACTGGTGCGTCAACAACAGGAGCGCTGACTTCCGGCGCAACATCAAGTGGCGCGTCATCGACTGGTGGCTTAGCAGCAGTCTTCTTCGCTGCGGCTTTTTTCGCAGGAGCAGGAGGCGCAGCAGCTGCGTTCTCTTTTAGCTCAGGAAACTTCGCATGCAATTTGCGAACAACGGGAGCTTCGACAGTCGACGATGCCGACTTGACGTACTCACCAACTTCTTCAAGTTTTGAAATGATGTCCTTGCTTTCAAGACCTAACGCCTTAGCAAGTTCATATACCCGGACCTTGGACACTTTTTTCCATTCTGGTCCGGGAGTTTCTAGTCTTTCCGGACCGTCTCTAGTTCTTTGGCACTCATTACTGAGCACACGTTTCGAGGGCGTTCATAGTTAGAACGCGACCTTGTTGGACATAATTACTCCCGATTGTTAAACGGTCGTGACGGATGGAGTGACTAACTAATCAGAGCGCGAACTGAACTGTCATCCACTTCACCTGTGGCCTTGAGAGCCCGGTGGAGCATCCGACGACTCAGCGAATTGTTGAGACATTCCGCCGTGAGATGCACATGTGCACCCCGCCCAGTTGCAGTCCTGCCACGGTCAACCACAAAGGATTGACCCTGCAAAACCACTCTGATGAGTTGGTCGTGGGTTGATCGTGCGCGACAACTGACACACATTCGCGTCGGTGACGTACTCAATTAACCCTCCCTTACTGTACCCGTAATTGCTGAAACCCTTAAATAGTCGCGAAATTCGCGATTCTTCGGGGTTTTTGGTTTCGCTATTCGGCAGGTGCGCTGTCGGATTTGATGTCGATTTTCGCACCTGTTAAACGGGCGGCAAGTCGGGCATTTTGCCCTTCCCGACCGATTGCAAGCGACAATTGATAGTCCGGTACGACTACGCGTACGACGCGATTTGTTTCGTCAATCAGTGTGGATGACAGGACCTTTGCTGGCGACAGCGCATGCGCTACGTATTCGGCGAGGTCGTCACTGTAATCAACGATGTCAATCTTTTCGCCGCCCTGCTCACTCAAGCCACCAAGTTCGCTCATCACAGCACGCACACGTCCACCAAGCGGACCAATGCAAGCACCCTTTGGATTCATTCCAGGAGTGTCCGTTGACACTGCCATTTTGGTGCGATGTCCAGCCTCGCGAGCGAGACCTTCAATCTTGACAACGCCCTCAGCGATTTCGGGAACTTCGAAGCGGAAAAGCTCTTCGACAAGTCGAGGGTGACTTCGCGACAACGTGATGATTGGACCCTTTGGTCCCATCTTGACGGCCACGACGTAACACTTAATCCGTGCACCGTGTACGTACTCTTCGCCGGGAACGCTTTCTTCAGGTGGAAGCACGCCTTCGACTTTGCCAAGGTCAACAAAGATAAGGCGTTTATCGTTACCTTGCTGGATGACGCCCGAAACGATGTCGCCTTCCTTGGCTTGGAACTCCGCGACAGTTGCATCATCATCTGCTGCCTTAAGCCTTTGGGTGATCACACCACGCGCGAGCGATGCAGCTACACGTCCGAAGCCCTCAGGTGTTGCTTCAAATTCACCGATGACATTTCCATCATCGTCGAGTTCTTTTGCAATCACAGTCACGTGCCCAGTTGCTCGATCCAAGCGTGCGTAGGCCTGCTCATGTGCATGAGGTGTGTGTTCGTAGGCAACCGTCAAGGCTTGCTCGATGGCTTCCACAACATAGTCAAGTGACAGTCCCCGTTCGCGAGTAAGCCCCTTCAGTGCGCTCATGTCGATATCCATAATTAGGCCTCCGTGTCTTTGCGGTTGAATTCAACCTCGATGAGTGCGCGTGAGAATGATGCAATATCAAACTTGCGCATTTGGCCCTTAACGTTCAGTGTCACGGTCGGATCATCAAATTCAACGATGCGGCCTGCTGCATTAACAGAATCACCGGTGACAGTTACTAGACGGCCGACATTGCGGCGCCAGTGCACTGGCTTGGTGAGCGGTGTGCCAACACCACGGGTGCTGACTTCAAGTGTGTAAGCCTGTTCACCCATTTCAGGGTGTTCATCAAGTGCCTCGGAAATTGCGCGCGATACTTCAGCGACTTTATCTAGGTCAATACCTTCATCGCCATCAACGACTACTTCTAGGATGCGACGGTTGCCAGCTTTGACAACTCGAAGATCATCGAGATCAATTCCACACGAACCGACGATGGGTTCAAGGAAGTCGGTCAACTGTTCTTGTGACAACATGGCGTACCTTTTCAATTTTTGGGATTCACTTGGGTCTTGCAGTTATGTCCCTAGGGTACAGGCGAATGTTCGGAAGTGAAAATACGAAATTGAAATGCGCAACCTAGCGAAGTGACAGCACGAGTTTCAGAACCAAAGCACAAACCATGCATAAGAACACGACACGCACAAATGCGCTTCCCCGATCAAGTGCAGTGCGAGCGCCTATTACGCCGCCGAGCAAATTTGCTGGTGCCATGAGTGCGGCCAGCGCCCATAAGACATGGTGAGTGGGGATAAAGATGACTAGCGAGGCGAAATTAGTTGCGACATTGACAAATTTCGCAGTAGCCGAGGCGCTTAGAAAAGTGAAACCCACAATGCTGACGAGTCCAAAGAGAAGGAACATGCCAGTTCCCGGTCCAATTAATCCGTCGTAAAAACCGATTGCCGCTCCGATGAAAGGTGCCGTGGTCGGATGTGTCGCTTTCGCTTCAACTTCAACAGACCCATAATCAGGACGAAAGAAAGTGAAGAGAGCCACAGCAATCAGGATTCCTAAAATCACCGGTTCGAAAACAGCACGGTTCACATGCGTGGCCAACATAGAGCCAGCCAGCGATCCCACAAATGCGGCTGCAGCCATTCCGGCAACAAACTTAGGTGTAATTGGCATTCGTTTTCGATAAGTATTGGCGGCAGCAGAGGTCCCGACAATCGACACGGATTTGTTTGTACCAAGGACAGTGGCAAGTGGAAGATTCGGCAAGGCAAAAAGTAAAGCGGGAAGTTGGATCAATCCCCCGCCACCAGCAACTGCATCAATGAATCCCGCGAGCAAAGCGGCAAGGACACAAAGCAATGCAGTGGTTGAGGAAATGTCGTGCATTGTTACGAGTTAGTTTTCATTCCAGGCAAGCACAACATCGAGTACTTCACCAAGCCGATTGATTGTTGCTGCGGGAGTAATGTTCAAATCTGTCGACTGGGATGCAGGAATTGTTGAGTGTGGAATCCATATTCCACGCATGCCTAGATTCTGCGAGCCTTGAATGTCATCAAAAAGGCGATCACCAACAAACGCAGTATTTTCCGCCGATACGTCAAGGTTGTACAACACGTCGGTAAAAACTGTTGCGTGTGGCTTGCCAGTCTCCCACTCACTTGTGAACAACAAATAATCAAAGAGATGGAGGACACCATCGCGTTGTAGAACTCCCTCGTGGTGCGCTCGCGGCCACATGGTGTTCGACAGCACAGCAGTCTTGATGCCGCGACCACGAAGGTTCTCGAGTAACGCAGTCGCGTCACTGTCCGTATACGTGTGTGGATCCCATTCAGCCAAATAAGCAGCAAGCGCTTTCGCATGCTGTGGACTTGAGGTGTCTACACCACATTCCTCAAACAACTCTTCGAGGACACCCGTACCTTGAGCTCCATTTGTTTGGAATTGCTGGGACCATCGCGCCTGTTCACCTTGGTGAAGTGCGCAGGCAAGCTCTTCTGTGCGCGAATCGTCATAAGTACTGGAGTAGGTGCGCCAAATATCAAGAAGGTCGACGTCGTGCCATGGCGTGAGTGTGCCGCCCCAATCGAAAATGACAGCTTCGATTGCCATAGTTAGGCGCGCACGATTGCTAGAAGCGACTCAACTGCATCAGCGACTGGCACAAGCGTCTGTTCACCTGTTGACCGGTCGCGCACTTCAATGACACCATCCGCAAGACCCTTACCGACAACAACGATTGTTGGAATGCCTAGCAATTCTGAGTCATTGAACTTCACACCGATGGAAACGCCGCGTCGATCATCAAAAAGTACTCGTGCGCCTTGTGCCTCGAGAGATTCTGCAAGTTTGTTTGCTTCCTCGAATGGTAGATCTTCCTTACCCGCAGCAATGATGTGCACATCGGCGGGCGCTACTTCGCGCGGCCAGATGAGACCCTTTTCATCATGTGACTGTTCGGCAATTGCGGCAACTGCGCGCGAAACACCAATTCCATAAGAACCCATGGTCACCGTCACAAGAGTGCCGTTCTCATCTAGCACCTTGAGGTCAAGTGCCTCAGCATACTTACGACCCAACTGGAAGATGTGACCGATTTCAATGCCACGAGCAATCTGCAGTTCAGCACCACAACTCGAACACCCGTCGCCTTGTCGAACCTCCGCGGCTTCGATAACCCCATCCCAACCAAAGTCGCGTCCGGCAACAAGGTCATACACGTGATGGCCTGGCTTGTTGGCCCCAGTGATCCAACGAGTTCCATCGACAACGCGAGGATCTACCAGGTAACGAATGCCCGATGCTGACTTTTCGCCGAGCACTTCTGGACCGATGTAGCCCTTGACTAGTGCTGGGTACTTCGCAAAATCAGTCTCTTCAAACGCGTCGATTGACGACGGGTGCAACGTAGCTTCGACACGCTTCAGGTCTACTTCACGGTCACCGGGTAGGCCAATTATGAGTGGCTTGCGTGTTCCATCAAGTGCCACTTCCATGACGACGACGTTCTTCAGAGTGTCTGCTGCGACCCAATCGCGATCTGAGCGTCGCAACTCTGGACGTTGATTTGAAACATCCACAAGCGAGGCGATTGTTGGAGTATCCGGCGTATTTTCAACGTGCGCGGCAGGCAAGCCTGCGAAATCAATCGACTCGGGAACCTTAGTAACAATTGCTTCAACATTTGCTGCAAGACCACACGAAGGGCATTGCACATAAGTGTCTTCGCCGTTTTCGCACGGCGCCAAAAACTCTTCGCTGGCAGAACCACCCATTGCACCAGACATAGCCGAAACAATCACAAAGGACATACCAAGGCGATTGAACGTCGAAATATATGCTTCGCGGTGACGGTCGTAAGACTTCACCAAACCTTCATCTGTTGCATCGAAAGAATACGAATCCTTCATCACAAATTCACGACCGCGAAGAATTCCCGCACGTGGTCGGGCCTCATCGCGATACTTCGTTTGAATTTGATAAATACAAAGCGGCAAATCTTTATAGGACGAGTACTCGCCCTTCACCATCAACGTGAACATTTCTTCGTGAGTTGGGCCGAGAAGGTAATCAGCCTTTTTACGGTCCTGAAGACGGAACAGGTTGTCACCATATTCGGTCCATCGCCCTGTTGCTTCGTATGCCTCACGCGGAAGGAGCGCAGGGAAATGAACTTCCTGGAATCCAGCAGCATCCATTTCGGCACGAACTATGCGCTCGACATTTCGATACACAAGGAAACCCAATGGCAGCCACGAAAAAACACCTGGTGCAATTCGGCGTACGTAACCGCCGCGGACGAGCAACCGATGACTGGGCACTTCGGCGTCTGCAGGATCCTCACGAAGGGTCCGCAAAAACAGCGTAGACATGCGCAGCACGATTACTCCTCAAAATCATCAATAGTGACTTCATCGTACCGATAGCGAGGCAAAAGCCTTGAAAGGCAAACCGAAAACCTAAAACAAGACCGTCGCAAAGGTATCTACTTGATGGAAGCCCACCGATTTATAGAGGGCCAGCGCAGGGGTATTGAAGTCGTTGACATAAAGGGATGCAGTTGGGGCAATGTCTTCGATTACTCGTTGAACCACAGTGGACATTGCTGGCGCAGCAATCCCCTGGGCACGAAAAGCTGGATTAACCCACACGCCTTGAATTTGAGCAACACCGCCGCCCACACATCCCACTTCGGCTTTGAATACGACGGTGTCATCGATGCGCTTGATGAAGGATCGTCGATTCGACACAAGCTCGCTAATGCGGGTGCGATACGAGTTGGCAGAACCACCGACCAGGGGCGAGATACCTACCTCTTGCGTGAACATCTCGACGCAAGCAGGTACAAGGATGTCGAGGTCAGCCAACGTTGAATATCGAACTTGGTCATCGGGCTGAACAACGGAGCGTTCGGTCATCGCTAACACAGGTTGTTGGGCTCGAATCTCACGTGCAGTTCCCCATGGTCCTTTGACCAGGTCCCACAAGTCGAGTGCCTCTTCGGCAGGACCCACAATTGATGACGCCCGACGTCCCGCGCGAATAAGGACATCGGCGAATTCTCGGCGAGCTGTTTGAGATGTGTTGATGGGGACGACGTTGGCGCCAAGCAACAAGGCTGATTTCAAATGGCCATCATCAAAGTATCCGAGGATGTCAGGAAAACTAGGCTTCCAAAAACTTCGTCCGCCAGCTTCAATTCGAGATGCAACAAAGCAGTGACGAATTGGTTCACGCTCAATGAGCGCGCGCAACGCAGGAAGTGATGCGTTGTCTATCGCTTTGACTTCATGGGCCATTACTACGACACAGAGACGATCGGAGCGCCTTCGGCTTCCATCGACTCTGCGAGTTTCATTGCTTCTTCAATCAGCGTTTCGACAATCTGTGCTTCGGGAACCGTTTTGATGACTTCACCCTTAACGAAAATCTGACCCTTACCGTTACCGCTAGCAACACCAAGATCTGCTTCACGTGCTTCGCCAGGACCATTCACGACACAGCCCATGACTGCCACGCGCAAAGGTACTTCTAAACCTTCAAGACCAGCTGTTACTTGCTCAGCAAGTGTGTACACATCTACTTGAGCCCGACCACACGAAGGACAGGACACGATTTCAAGTCCACGTGCACGCAAATTGAGTGATTCAAGAATCTGGTTGCCAACCTTGACTTCTTCAACTGGTGGCGCAGATAACGACACTCGAATTGTGTCCCCAATGCCTTGGCTGAGAAGTGCACCGAATGCGACGGCAGATTTGATTGTGCCTTGGAACGTTGGTCCCGCTTCGGTGACACCTAAATGCAGCGGATAGTCGCACTGTGCAGCCAGTAAGCGGTACGCCTGCACCATAACTACCGGGTCATGGTGTTTGACTGAAATTTTGATATCGCGGAAACCATGTTCTTCAAAGAGTGAACATTCCCAGAGGGCTGACTCAACAAGTGCCTCTGGCGTTGCCTTGCCGTATTTTTCCAGTAAGCGCTTATCGAGTGATCCTGCATTCACACCAATTCGAATCGGAATACCTGCATCACCTGCAGCCTTTGCAATCTCCTTGACCTTGTCATCAAATTGTTTGATGTTGCCAGGATTAACTCGGACAGCGGCCACGCCAGCGTCGATTGCGGCAAAAACATATTTCGGCTGAAAATGAATGTCAGCGATGACTGGGATGCCAGATTTTTTCGCAATCATCGGCAATGCGTCAGCATCATCTTGGCTCGGCACCGCTACGCGGACAACCTGACAACCTGAGGCGGTAAGTTCGGCAATCTGCTGCAACGTGGCATCTACATTTGCTGTCAGAGTTGTCGCCATCGACTGCACGCTAATCGGCGCATCGCCACCAACCGCAACAGGATGTGTTGGGTGCTTGAGGATCAACTGGCGTGATTTGCGACGTGGCGCAAGCACAGGTGGCGGAAGTGACGGTAGCCCAAGGTTGACGGTCATATAACCATTATCGGGTACGTACATCAAAAGCGCCTGACCACCACATGATTTGCGGGCAACAAGCGCTCAGTTTCGCGGCGGCTTAGAAAGAAATGGGGTTGATGAGGTCGGCAATCACAGTAACCAGCGACATGACGATCAAAAATGTTGTCGCAACAACCGTGATGGGCATAAGCCGTGCTGTGTCTGCGGGCCCTGGGTTTGGCTTGCCACGTAGACGCGCGATTAACTTTCGCGCACCTTCATAGAGCGCACCAGCAATGTGCCCGCCATCAAGTGGTGGGATCGGAACTAGGTTGAAAAGGAACAAAAAGAGATTGACCGAACCAATGAGGAACAAGAACTCAGAAATTTTGTCTGCAAGTGAAACGCTTGGAGCTGATGCGATGTCGCCGCTGATTTTGCCAATGCCAACAACGCTCACCGGCCCATTGGGATCGCGTGGCTTACCGCTAACCATGTCGGTTGCTGTCTGCCACACTGCTTGGGGAAAACTTGCAAGTCCGGTGACTGCACTCATCGACATGTCACGCATGAACGGAAATACTTCACTGAACGATCCACGCTCGTGAACAATTTCAGGCTGAATGCCAAAGAACCCATAGCTGTCTTGCTCGCCTGCTGAACTTGACGTTCCATCGACGAAAGATTTTGCAATTGCACCAATCGTGACGCTCTTGGTGACTGTGACGCCGTCACGAATAAATGCAACGTCAACGGTCGTACCCGGTATTGGGCGAACCGCATTCCCGAAGTCATCCCACGTAGAGATTTGCTGGCCGTTGACCGAAATGATCTTGTCACCAGCCAGGAGGCCTGCGTGTGCTGCGGAAGTTTGCGCACCTTCACCACATGACCCATCATTTGAAACAATTCCATCTGGATTAGCCACCGTCGGAACACAGGCGGAAATTGCCGTGACCGTTGGGACTGCTTGCGGCTGACCAATGCCCACGATGATGATGCTGAAAAAGAAACTCGCCAGAACAAGGTTCATGAATGGTCCGCCAAACATGACCGTGACTTTCTTAGGTACAGAAAGACTATAAAAAGTGCGTCCCGTATCCGCTTCTGTTACTTCTGAGTTCGCGGCGTAGCGGGCTTCATCGACAACACGTTCGAGACGACCCAACTTTTGCCAGTCATCTTCAGTCTTGGTGCTGGGAAGGAACATTCCAATCATTCGAATGTAACCACCGAACGGGATTGCTTTCACCCCAAACTCGGTCTCACCAATCTGTCGTTTCCACAAAGTTGGGCCGAAACCAATCATGAACTGTGGAACGCGCACACCAAACTTCTTGGCCGGCAAGAAATGACCAAGTTCGTGCAGTCCAATGGATGAAAGCAACGCGAGTGCAAACGCAAGCATTCCTAAAAATGACACAGGTGCCGTCTCTCTATTGAACGTTCTGTGAATGAACGTCGCGCGAACCAATGAGTTCGCGACTGTGTTGGTCCGCCCACTCCGCAGCACGAAGGACCTCTTCTATTGTGAGGTGTTCGTCTGACACAAAGTGACCATCAAGATGATTTTTCACTGAAGCTTGGACAACTTCGGTAATTCCAATAAATGAAAGCGAGCCATCAATGAATGCCTGAACTGCAACTTCGTTTGCCGCATTAAGCACAGCTGGTGCCGTGCCGGCACGCGTTCCGGCTAGTCGAGCAAGATCAAGGGCAGCGAAGGTTTGTGTGTCCACCGGTTCAAAAGTCCAAGACGTTGCCTGTGACCAGTCACACCCTTGAGCGGCACCTGCAATTCGATGTGGCCAATTCAAACCAAGGGCTATCGGCAAATGCATGTCGGGCGGACTGGCTTGGGCAATTGTTGATCCGTCAACGAACTCCACCATGGAGTGCACAACTGACTGTGGATGTACGACCACGTCAATGCGGTCCATAGGGATGCCAAAGAGAAGATGGGCTTCAATCACTTCAAGGCCCTTGTTCATCATGGTGGCGGAATTGATTGTTACAACCGGCCCCATGACCCACGTGGGATGTTTCAATGCTTGCTCTGTTGTGACAGACGCGAGCTGTTCACGTGAATAACCGCGAAATGGGCCGCCGCTGGCAGTGAGAACTAAGCGCGACACTTCCGAATGATCGCCACTAAGGAGGCATTGGGCCAGTGCTGAATGTTCCGAATCAACGGGAACAATCTGGCCAGGTGCCGCGAGCGAGGTGACTGCACGCCCACCAATCACAAGTGACTCTTTATTTGCCAGTGCCAAAGTTGTGCCGGCTTTCAATGCGGCAACAGTTGGCCCAAGTCCGACGGCCCCAGTGATTCCGTTAACCACAACATCACATGGCACCGCGGCGAGCTGAGTTGCTGCATCGGGACCAATGAGCAATTTAGGTAATTCGTATGAACCCTCGGCATACCCAGCTTTTTGCGCATGTGCATACAGTGCTAGCTGGAAGTCCTGTGCAGCAGTCCCATTTGCAATTGCTACATATTCAACAGCGAACTCGATGGCCTGTTGCGCCAACAAGTTGGGATTGCTGCCACCGGCCGACAATCCGATAACTCGAAATTTATCTGAATTGGCAGCAATGATGTCGAGTGTCTGCGTGCCAATGCTCCCAGTTGATCCGAGAACAATGACATTGCGCACGACAGAGACCTACCTAATTAAAGTTCGAGGCCGCCAAGGACAAGAATGCGTTCGTGAGTCATGTCTTCCATGGCCCAACGCAAACCTTCCTTGCCAACGCCAGAAGCTTTGACACCACCGTACGGCATTTGATCTGAACGGAAAGTTGGAACGTCACCAATCACAACCCCGCCAACTTCGAGTTCAGCATGTGCACGGAATGCAGTTTGGATGTCGTGCGTGAATACGCCAGCCTGTAGGCCGAACGGTGAATCGTTCACGATATCGAAAGCTTCCTGCGTGGAAGACACTTTGTTCAGGACCATGACAGGACCGAAAACTTCGTTGCAGGAAACCTTGGCATCAACCGGCACACCAGTCAGAACCGTCGGCGCAATAAATGCACCGTCGCGCGTTCCACCTGTAAGCACTGTCGCACCACCGGCAACTGCTTCGTTAATCCACTCTTCAACACGAATCGCGGCAGCCTCGTTAATCATTGGACCAACGACAACCTTGGCATCACGCGGATCGCCATTAGGCAACGCTTCAGCCGCAGCAACAATGCGCGAAGACAAATCATCAAACAGTGAGTCGTGGATAAGAATGCGTTGTACCGAAATACAGGACTGTCCAGCTTGGTAGTTGCCAAAAAGAGCTAGGCGTGTTGCTGCCCAGTTGAGATCTTCTTCGCTCTTCCAGTCTTCAAGGACCACAGCAGCAGCGTTTCCGCCAAGTTCTAGGGTGATGTGCTTGCTTGGAACAGCTTTTTGAATTTCGAAGCCAACCTTGTCTGAACCAGTAAAAGACACAATCGGCAAACGTGGATCGGCAACGAGAGCTGGTGCATCAGCGTTATCAATCGGGAGCACGGACCATGAGCCCTTTGGCAGATTTGTTTCAGCCATAATTTCGCCAAGCAACAGTGCATTGAGAGGTGTACTCGGTGCAGGTTTCACAATGACCGGCGCTCCGACAGCGATTGCTGGTGCTACTTTGTGTGCAACCAAGTTGAGCGGGAAGTTGAATGGGGTAATTCCCAAGACTGGTCCTGTTGGGAAGCGACGAATGATTGCCATGCGCCCCTTCGTTGCGGCTTCGGTGTCGAGACGTTGAAGTTCTCCACTGAAGCGGCGTACTTCTTCGGCAGCCCAGCGGAACGTCATCACTGCGCGTGAAGCTTCGGAACGGGCCCACATTAATGGTTTGCCGTTCTCGTCGAGGATGAGCTGGGCAATCTCTTCTTGGCGTTCTTCGATGCGCTTGGAGATGTGCATCAGGATGTCGGCGCGCTCTGAGGCGGAGGTGCGGCGGGTTTCGTCTCGGGATGCCCATGCTGCAGCAGTTGCCTGCTCGACTTGCTGTGCAGTGGGAACGTAATACTGACCGACAAGGCTGCCGTCGCCTGGGTGCTGGACATCACGAACGACGTCGCTAGTTGTGGCTGTGCCTGCTAACCAAAATGGAGATACCTGAGTCATGCCCCTACGTTACGCCCGCTGTGTCGCTGGGCAAAAACCCATGTGAGGTTTCGCAGCAGGGTGTGACGTAACTCATTCACGATTCACATAATCAAGGTCACATTTTGACTGGTGCAATCTATGCGGATACGAATGGTTTCTTGCCTTGATCAGGGGCTAGCATTGGCGACATGACAACTTCAGACTCATCCACATTGGTCAATGGCATCGCACAAGAGCGCCGCCTTGTAACCGCAATTCCAGGTCCAAAATCAGTAGAGATGCAGAAGCGTCGCACAGGTGCTGTCAGCGCTGGTGTTGGCGCGACCATGCCGATTTTCATCGATCGTGCCGCAGGTGGCGTTGTCGTTGACATTGATGGCAACTCACTTATCGATATGGGCTCGGGTATCGCAGTAACAACAGTCGGCAACTCGGACCAAGGTGTTGTCGATCGTGTCACTGAGCAGGTTGCCAAGTTCACACACACATGTTTCATGGTGACTCAGTACGAGGGTTACGTAGAGGTGTGTGAAGCACTGAACCGTTTGACACCCGGTGATCACGAAAAGCGATCAGCGCTATTCAATTCCGGTGCAGAAGCCGTTGAAAACGCAGTGAAGATTGCCCGCGTTTACACAAAGCGCCAGGCAGTTGTTGTTTTTGAACATGGTTACCACGGTCGTACCAACATGACAATGGCCATGACTGCAAAGGCTGCGCCATACAAGACCGGCTTTGGTCCGTTCTCACCAGAGATTTATCGCATGCCGATGTCCTACCCGCTGCACGATGGACTTTCTGGTCCTGAGGCAGCAGCGAAGGCAATCAGTCGCATGAGCAAGGAAATTGGCGCTGACCAAATTGCTGCGATTGTTATCGAACCCATACAAGGTGAAGGTGGCTTCATTGTTCCTGCCGAGGGTTTCCTCAAGGACATTGTGAAGTTTGCAAATGACAACGGGATTGTTTTTGTAGCTGACGAAGTTCAGGCTGGCTTCTGCCGTACTGGCAAGTGGTTTGCTTCAGAGCACGAAGGGATTGTTCCTGACTTGATCACGACCGCTAAGGGCATCGCTGGTGGGCTGCCACTCGCTGCGGTAACTGGTCGCGCTGAAATCATGGACAGTGTTCATGCAGGTGGGCTCGGTGGCACCTACGGTGGTAACCCAATTGCCTGCGCAGCTGCCCTCGGCTCAATCGCGGCGATGGAAAGTCAAGACATGAACGCAAAGGCTGTTCGCATCGAAGAAATCATGCGACCTCGTCTAGAAAAAATTGCTGAAGAAACTGGCGTTATCGCTGAGGTCCGTGGACGTGGCGCAATGATTGCAGTTGAAATCACCAAGCCAGGAACCCATGAACCAGATGCTGAACTAACCAGCAAGATTGCCAAGGGTTGCCATGGTGAAGGTGTTGTTGTTCTGACAACCGGAACCTACGGAAATATCCTGCGATTCCTTCCACCTTTGGTGATGCCTGAACATTTGCTTGAAGATGCTTTGACAATCATCGAACAACAATTCAAAGAAGCACTTGCATAACCACAGCGTGCACTAAGTTCATAGAACTATGACCGAGCACACCGAACATGCGTCAATAAAGCGCGTGCGCGGTGTGCTCGAGTCTTTTCTGGGATCGACAGAGACACCCATTACGCATTTGAGTGACTCTGCGCGCACAGCAGTTGATGCCGCCAATGCTCTTGGCATCGAAGTAGGTCAAATTGCCTCCTCAATTGTTTTTCGAATTACGCATGAAGGCCATGAAGTTCCGCTGTTGGTGGTGACGTCTGGACGTCACCGAGTTGATACGGAAAAAGTGTCAGCCGAACATCACCTTGGAAAGTTAGGTCGCGCAGATGCGGATTTCGTGCGTACTTGGAGTGGATTTGCAATCGGTGGTGTGAGTCCAGTTGGTTGGCTTCATGAGGGGCTTCCCTATCAGCCACGCACACTCGTTGACTCGGCACTGGAGAATTACACCGAAGTATGGGCCGCCGCAGGCCACACACACGCAGTCTTCCCTACTTCGTTCACACAACTGGTGCAACTCACGTTAGGCACTCCGTCAGCCGTTGCGACAGACTAGGACCATGGGGTCATCTGTTATTTGTATTGATGTGTGGCGCATCAAGAGAACTTCAGTTTTACGTGCCCTTCTCAATATGGCTCGACAGCGGCGCACATTGCGCAAAATGCCAAACGTGACATTTTTCAAACTCCTTGGCACTGGCTCGGGACGCACCTTCACAATTCGTGACGCCGACACGACACACTGGGTTGTCCTCACAGCCTGGAATTCCATCACGGGACCTGCCCAGTTTGCACAGTCGAATGCTGCCGCCCAATGGAACTCCATTGCCACCGCACATGCTCAACTAGTTCTCGAGCCACTTTCGAGCAAAGGTCAATGGGGTGGCTACGAACCTTTCAATGCACACCCAGATCCCACTTGGAATGGCTTGACTGCCGCACTTACTCGAGCGAACATCAAAGTACGTTGGTGGCGGCAATTTTGGAAGAGTGTCCCCCCTGTTGCCATTGATCTCAACAACACTCCCGGCTTAATTACGAGCCTCGGAATTGGTGAAGCTCCCGTTGGTTTGCAAGGAACTTTTAGCGTGTGGAGTTCCAATGAAAGTATTTCCAATTTTGCAATCAAACAACAGCCTCACCGCGATGTCATTCGTCGCACCCATGAGACAGGTTGGTACAAAGAAGAGCTGTTTGCCCGCTTCAAAGTAATCGGTGCAACAGGTACGTACAAAGATGTGGATTTTGATGCGCTATGAAATCGACATTGAAACGAAATTGTCTCAGCTTTGCAATCTTGTCAATACTCTTCAACATCGCCTGGCCACTCAGCCATGGAGATGCACGTGCTGTCATCACAGTTATAGGCGTGCTGGCATTTACTGCAGTCAGCGCAATACATTGCTGGGTGAATTTTGGACGCAGCATCACACTGCGATTGATTGCCTCGGTCCTCGCGTTGACATTTGTCGTTGAATTTATTGGTGTGCATTCAGGCGCGCTTTTTGGTCACTACGCGTACGGAAATGCCCTCGGTCCCGTCATTGGTGGAGTACCGATCCTTATTCCACTTGCCTGGTTCATGATGATTTACCCATGCGCGCTTGCGGCAAGTTACCTGGCCGAGACCACAGTCATGAAAGTTTCAATCGTTGCTGCATTGATGACGGGCTGGGATTTCTATCTGGACCCACAGATGACAAACGAAAACTATTGGGCGTGGAATCACAGCGGATTCGAAGTGAACGCAATTCCACTCCACAATTACGCAGGATGGTTTATTACGTCTGCACTCATAGGTTGGATTGCGCTGCGTATTTTGGCTGCCGGGAAGCCACAGTGGAACAACACGATTCCTTTCATCATGCTGATGTGGACATGGTTAGGCGGAGCGCTCGCTCACGCAGTGTGGTTCTCGCCATTCCTCAATCGACCACATGTCGCACTGGCTGGATTTGCCGCGATGGGAACTGTCATGGTGCCACTGAACCTCAAAATTCAGAAGGCGCGCAGCCATGCATGACGCGCTCATCGCTGCGCTAGTTGTTTCGTGGGCGCTCACTGTCTTCACACTGTTCAACTTGTCAGGGTTTATTGAGCCCACTCAAATTACAGAAGGCACTTTGCTGCATTCATCGGTTGATATTTTGATTCCTGCCCGAAACGAAGAAGTCACCATTTCACAAGCAGTGACATCCGCACTCGGCCAAACGTCATTGGCAAGTTGTGCGGTACGAGTCCTCAATGATCAATCAACCGATCGCACACTTGAGAAATTAGTGGAGTTCGGTGACGCAATAACGATTGTCAACACGCAAGATGAATTACCGTCGGGATGGCTCGGAAAAAATTGGGCATGTCATCGTTTAGCTCAGCAATCATCGGCCGAATACCTGGTGTTCATTGATTCGGATGTCACTCTCGAACCGCACGCAGTTGCATCAGCAATCACCACAATGAATAACTCGGACCTGGAGTTCATCAGCCCCTATCCCCGACAGATTGCAAATACTTGGCTCACTCGACTCGTTCAACCACTCCTCCAGTGGTCATTTCTCACAACCGTGCCACTCAAAAAAGCGCGCACGAGTATGCGACCAAGCTTTGCGGTTGCAAACGGCCAGTTCATCGTGTGTCGCCGTGACGCCTACCTCGAAGCTGGCGGACATGAAGGCATCAAAGACTGCATTCTCGATGACATCGAACTGCTACGTTCATTTCTTCGTCACGGTTTCCATGGCACTGTTGCTAATGGCACGACATTAGCAACTTGCGAAATGTATGACAGCAATCGCGCACTCGTTGACGGATATAGCAAGAGCCTCTGGAAGGCATTCGGCGGTCCAGTTGGCTCAATTGCTGTTAACGCATTTTTGCTATTCGTCTACAGTTTCCCTCTCGTCAGCCTATTCGGACCCGATCGAGACATCGCCGTACTTGCATTGCTCTGTGGTGAATATGGTCGGTGGTTTGTTGCCCGCAAGACTCAGCAACGGGTTCTCCCTGACGCGTTTTTCCATTCAGTGTCGATAGTTGCTTTCGCTTGGCTCAATTGCGTGTCGTGGGCGCGCCACCTACGAAAGACAAATACCTGGAAGGGTCGTACCGTTGATGCGCCTTAAGGTTGTGCTGTGGCGACCGTAGTAATCATTGGTGCAGGCATGGGTGGGATGGCTACTGCCGCAAGGCTTGCAGCCAAGGGTCATACAGTCAATGTTTACGAACATTCGGACACCTGGGGTGGCAAGCTTGGCCACGTCAGCCATGGTGAGCACAAATTTGATACCGGCCCTAGTCTGCTCACTTTGCCAGCCGTATATCGCGACCTGTTCCTGAAGACCGGCCGAGCCATTGAGGACTCAATTGAGATAGTGGACCTTGATACCGCTTTCAGGTACCAGTTTGCCGATGGCACAGTGCTCAAGATGCCAGGTACAGGAATAGGTAGTTGCGCTGAAGCTATCGGGGATGCGCTCGGCGGAAATTCTGCTGATGAGTGGCGAGCATTCATGGCGCGTGCCGCCAAGATGTGGGCCGCGACTCGTCGACCGTTCTTGGAATCACCACTCAACGGGATGAAGAGTTTGCTGAAGTTGTCCTGGCGGGTAAATGACTTGGTGACAATTTCACCAGGTCGAACGTTGCGCTCTCTTTCAGAGCACTACTTTTCGGATCCACGATTGGTCACACTTGTGGATCGCTACGCAACGTACACAGGATCAGATCCGCGGCAAGCACCAGCGGCACTAGCGACCGTCCCGTACATAGAGCAAACGTTTGGCGCGTACCACGTTGCCGGAGGGCTTCGTGAATTAGGTCGCGCGCTATTTGAACGTTGTACCGAGATTGGCGTGAACTTCCATTTCAACCAGACCGTTGAAAAAATCACGACGAATGAGCGCGTTACTGGTATCGAATTAGCAAACGGCACCCACGTTCCGGCCGACATTGTCGTTGCAAATTGTGATGCTGCTCAGGTGTATTCATCCTTGCTTAATGACACTGCGCTCGATGCCTCGTCCCGAGACGTGCACCGACTTCAGAGGGCAACACCCTCCCTGAGCGGGTTCGTCGTGTTGGCAGCATTAGATGGCGTCAATGACGAACTTGAGCATCACAATGTGTTTTTCCCCGCGGATTACGACAATGAATTCGACAGCATCTTTGGAACTAGCTCGTCTCCACGCCCTGTTCCCGACCCTACGATTTACATTTGCTCTCCAAAAGACACAGCGATGGCGCCAGAAAACACTGAGTCGTGGTTTGTGCTCGTTAATGCCCCACGACACGATGTTGATCACGGTGTCAACTGGACAAAGGAGCATGCCCATTATTCCGAACTCGTACTTGACTCAATAGAACGTCGTTTGCCTGGTTCACGCGCACGAATGACATGGCATGAATCCATCAGTCCAGCAGACCTTGAAGGCCGCACAATGGCACCTGGCGGAGCAATCTATGGTTCGTCGAGCAACGGTGCGATGTCTGCATTCCTTCGTCCGCGAAATGTCACCGCAATTAAAAATCTGTACCTGGTCGGCGGCTCGTCTCACCCAGGCGGCGGACTTCCGCTGGTTGGCATGTCAGCCGAGATTGTGGCCACGCACATCGGGCGAGCTTAAAACTTTCTTGTAATCCCGCATTAGTTGAACGACACCAATTGCTGAAACGGTCAACCACACGCAGATTGCGATTTCGCTGAGTAACTGCCAGTGATCAGGAATCACACCGCACGCAAGTAAAAACATGGCAACAATAATGATGCGGGTTGGCTTTTCACCGGCAGTAATCACAGTGACTTCGGTTACGCCTAAACCTTGAGCTCGAGCACGCATGTATTCAAGGACAAACGAGGCAGTGAGCGCTATTGCTGCTAGCGGTATCGACGCTCCTACGCGAACCAACATCACGACAAGAAGGAAATCGACAGTGCGATCCGCAATGGAATCCAGCACTGCGCCCCATCGCGTCACCCGATCCGTGCACACGGCAACGACACCATCGAGGCTGTCTAACATCCCAATGGCGACCACTAACAACGCATCTAGCGCGAGCAGGTGGTTGCCATCCCGAACATGAACTGCCACTGCTACAGCAACAACTACTGAAAATGACGAGATTGCATTTGGTGAGAGCCTGAAGAATGGTCGAGCAAGAAAATGAGCCAGGCTCAACCAGCCTCGTACGACACCGCGAGGCTGAATTCCGCCGTGGAGTTGCGACCACATCGCAAAGTATTCGGCACGGGACAAAACAACACTCATACGGTCATCCTGTCGCATTAACGAACGCCCACCGTGCAATGAACCGCCTTAACCAATAACCTAAAAGGGTGTCCATCAATCCGCTAGACCACAATGACCTGCGTGCCAGGATTGAATCGACGTTGTCAGAATTTGTCGACGCTCGGCGACCGATGCTCGATGCGATTTCACCAGATGTATCTGTTCTTGCCGTATCGCTCACGCAACTAATTTCCGGCGGTAAGCGCCTACGTCCCGCATTCGCCTACTGGGGTTACCGCGCAACTGGCGGCGAAGATTCCGATGCACTCGTTCGAGCCTGCGCGGGACTTGAATTCCTCCAAGCGTGTGCGCTGATCCACGACGACGTCATGGACAGCAGCGACACACGGCGCGGAAACCCTTCGACACACAAACAATTTCAGGCACTTCACGAGCATGGTCAGTGGCGCGGTGATGCACTCAAATTTGGTGAAGGTGCAGCAATTTTGATTGGTGACCTTGCGCTCTCCTGGGCTGATGAACTGTTGCTGACATCTGGTCTGGCTATCGACGAGGTCACACGTGCCAAAACTGTTTATGACGTGATGCGTACGGAACTTATGGCTGGTCAGTATCTCGATCTGCTTGAACAAGTGCGAGGAAACACGACCGTTGAGCGCGCAACGAACGTGATTCGCTTCAAGAGCGCAAAATACACAATCGAACGACCTTTGTTACTCGGCGCTGCTATCGGAGATGCCCCAACGGAACTCAATGAAGCGCTCAGCAGTTACGGGTTGGCATTAGGCGAAGCATTCCAACTTCGTGATGACGTGCTCGGAGTTTTTGGCGATCAAAAGACAACTGGCAAACCAACGGGTGACGACTTGCGCGAAGGAAAAGAAACCGTCTTGGTTGCATACGGACGCGAATTAGGCGACGACCAGCTTCGCTCACTTTTGACAGACCACCTTGGAAACCCTTCAATCACCTCTGACCACATCAGCGATATCAGTGCACGCCTCGTTGACTGCGGAGCGTTGGCTGCGGTCGAAACGCGCATTGAAGAAATGACCGCGCGCGCAGTCGCTGCCTTGGCTACCCCACTGATTGCCAATGATGCTCGCGAAGCTCTCACTGAACTTGTTCGTATTGCAACCCAAAGGGCGTTCTAACATGTCGATCTCACGCTGGATTCCAAACGGAACTCCACGCACCGTAAGCGGACCAACCGACAATGTGGTCATTGTCGGTGCCGGCTTGGCTGGTCTCTCGGCTGCAATGCGTCTTGCTGGAGCTGGGCGAACAGTGACGGTCGTCGAACGCGAAAGCATTCCAGGCGGGCGGGCCGGTCGTATCAGCGACAACGGATTCGAATTCGACAATGGCCCGACCGTATTAACAATGCCTGACCTGATTGCCGACGCCTTCGACAGCCTGGGCGAAGAGATGAGCGACTGGCTGGAACTCGAACCAGTTGCACCGTTGTACCGATCTTTTTACGCAGACGGCAGTGTTCTAGATGTCCATGCGAATGTTGACGACATGGCTGCGGAAATTGAACGCGTCATCGGCACCAGCGAAGCAAACGGATACCGCAAGTATGTGGAGTTTGTATCGGATCTCTATAAATACGAGATGCGTAGTTTCATCGACCGCAACATTGATTCACCCCTTGATTTACTTTCAGGCGACTTTGCGAATTTGCTCAGAATTGGTGGTTTCCGCAAGTTGATGCCAAAAGTCAGCCAGTACCTCAAGGATGACCGCACACAACGTATCTATTCATTCCAAGCGATGTATGCAGGCTTGTCACCGTACGACGCACTGGCAATTTATGCCGTTATCGCTTACATGGATTCGGTCGCTGGAGTCTTCTTTCCTAAGGGTGGAATGCACGCTGTCCCTAGCGCAATGGCTGCAGCAGCCCAGAAACATGGTGTGACCTTCAAGTTCGACACCGAAGTAACAAAAGTTGTCATGAATGGAACGCGAGCAACAGGAGTTGAAACCGCAACTGGCGAATTTATTCCTGCTGATGTCGTTGTATTGAATCCTGATCTACCGATTGCCTACCGCGACTTACTCGGCCAGGAGCCATGGAGCGTCAAGCGATTAAAATATTCACCATCGTGTTACTTGCTCTTGGCGGGTTCTTCAGCATCGTACGACCACGTTGCGCACCACAACATTCACTTTGGAAAGAGTTGGGCTGGTGTATTTGACGAGCTCATCAACAAAAAGACGCTTATGTCGGACCCAAGTGTTCTCGTGACCAACCCGACGCACGGCGACCCGTCATTAGCACCTGATGGCAAACAGATTTATTACGTTCTGTTCCCCACACCAAACTTAGATGCCAACATTGACTGGGCGAAGGAATCTCCTCGGTACCGCGAGCACGTGATTGCCACACTGGAAGAGCGCGGCTACAACGGGTTCGGTGACAGCATTGAAGTTGAACACATCACCACACCTCAAGATTGGGCAGATCGTGGCATGGAACGTGGCGCACCGTTCGCGGCCGCACATTCGTTCCTCCAAACAGGGCCCTTCCGGCCAGGAAATATGTTTGGCGACAATGTTGTCTTTACCGGCTCAGGTACCCAGCCAGGCGTTGGCGTGCCTATGGTTTTAGTCTCTGGCCGCTTAGCCGCAGAACGTATCACTGGCATTGACCGCTCGTATCGGTCACGCGCGTTGCGTTAATCCCGCTAACCTAATTTGGGTGAGCACCCAAGCAAACGAAAGCACAACATCGACGGATCACGTGGTGTGGTCGCTGTATGCCCTTCCAGGTTTTTTGGGTACCTCGTTTATTGCCTTTGGAAGTTTCGGCGTGGGTTGGTTTCCACTTTCTGCACATGCACAGGAATGGACACTAGTTAACTTTCTGCAAACCCAAACGCTTGGATTGGCGCTATCTCGCTCGTTTGTTGTTGTGGGTGCCGCCCTTCTTCTGCAGGCCTGGCTTGTTGCCGGCAGCGACGCATTAGCTGGAAGCATCAAGCAATTACGCACACTTCATATCGCAATGACCGCATGGGTTCTTCCATTACTCATAGCGCCGCCACTGTTCAGCCGAGATGTGTACTCGTATTACATGCAAGGGCGCATGCAACTTGAGGGGCATAATCCCTACAGTTCAGGTGTTGCACTGGTTCCAGGTTGGTTTTCCAGCGGTGTCGACCCACTGTGGGGTGAAGCAAAGACTCCCTATGGCCCAGTGTTCTTGCTCATTGAAAAATATGTTGCCCAGCTGGCTGGGGACTCGGCCCTGCTTGCGAGTTATATTTTCCGAGCGCTCGCAGTAATTGGTGTCATCGCCATTGCAATCTGCATACCAGTGATTTCACGCCACCACGGAATCAACGACATTCAAGCATTCTGGTTGGGTGTCATGAATCCACTTATCTTTATGCACTTCATCGCCGGAGCCCACAATGATGCGTTGATGGTTGCATTCGTTTGTCTTGCACTTGTTCTGGCCCTCTATAGACATTGGTTTCTGGCAACGATCGCAGGAACGTTGGCTTTGGGTGTCAAACCAGTCGGTGTCGTCGTACTCCCGTTTGTCGCACTGATTATCGCTGGAACGCACGCACATTGGCGCAAACGAATTGGCTACGGCGCAGCAACTGCAACTCTGGCTCTCTTTGCTCTCGTCGGAATGTCAACCTTCGCAGGCGTTGGTCCATTTGGTTGGCTTTCTGCGCTATCGACCACGGGCTCGGTGCACAGTTGGCTTTCACCTACGACTGTTGCAGGCATGCTCCTGTCGTCAGTTGTGCAATTCTTCGGACTTGGTCACCACGACGTGGTCATCATTGCTGCAATTCGCGCCATTGGTTCGCTGGTTCTCGCCGCACTATTAATTTTTCTGGTTGTGCGCCCGCAAGGTCGCTCGGCAACGCGAGGCGCTGCTCTAGCTTTTCTCGCTCTTGTCGCATGCGGACCAGTTGTTCAACCGTGGTACCTGTTGTGGTCATTTCCACTTCTGGCTGCAACCGGACTACGTCCGCGCCACATGCGTTGGATGATGCTGACCATTGCTGCATTCACCATTCATGGTGTCGCATATGCCAGCGCAACTTCGGACACTTTTATTGAAATCTCAGACGGTGTTGCCATGTTGCTCGCAGGGGCTACTTTGGTGCTCGCCGCGCTCGCATCAACACGTGAGCGCAAACTTCTGATTGGTGGAGATGAAACTCGCGGGATTGCGCCGTTGAATGCAAGTCAAGAATTAAGAGCCGCAACCGCAGTCTTGCACTAAGCGCAAAATTACATTTGTGCCAATTCAGCGATTTCTGGGAAGTCGCCAGCTGAATCAACTACAAAAATCGGCCTACCGTGCTGCACACCGACGTAGTCCAGTGCCTGCGCTACCGCTTGCGCCTGTTCGGCGTCTGAACGCACAAAATCTTGCCAGCCGGACCAGACAATAAATCTCTTGTTTTCACCAGAAAGTACATCCGCTAAAAATTCACCCAGTGCCGGGGTCGTGCGATCGAAGTAATCAGGGAAATTGAGTTCGTGAGCAAACTGGCGCAAAACAGTGTCCAGATCAGTGAGAGTCGATGTGTCGATCCATGTTCCAGTCCATGCACACTGTGTTGCCTCTCCAAGCACGACATCGGCGCTGAGGTTCACCTTCCACCGCAAAATTCCCGACAGGTTACCCGTGCGCACAAGTGCCGCTAATAATCCCGGATTTGGACTGACCACCCGTAACCTCAATTTTGTTTGTTTAACGTTGAACCGCGAAAAGAATTTCACCTAACTCTACCTTCGCGCCGCGCATGCGCAGAGTTCTGGTGAACAAGTTAAGGTTGCTGTCATGTCGTCTCGCGATCTAGATGCAGCTGGAATCACCGATCCTGCACTACGCAAATCGTATGAGTTGTGCCGTCAATTAAATGCAAAGCACGGAAAGACTTACTACTTAGCAACACTCCTGCTACCGCCAGAAAAGCGGCCTTACGTGCACGCGCTGTATGGGTTTGCTCGATATGCCGACGAAATTGTGGATGACCTAGCCTCGAAGCTGACCGATGCTCAGAAGGCTGAACAACTTGCACATTGGGGTAATGCGTTCTTAGCGCAATATGATCAGCCCACAAGTGACGACCCGATCTGTGCAGCTGTTTTAGATACAGTGCACCGCTGGAATATTCCGCGTGAGCATTTTGAGGCATTTTTGCATTCAATGACGATGGACCTCACTGTCACCGAATACAACACTTTCGACGACCTGTATGAATACGTTTATGGGTCCGCTGCGGTCATCGGATTGCAGATGGTGCCAATCCTTGAACCCAACGATGCTGCGGCATACACCCATGCGACGGAATTAGGTGTGGCATTCCAACTTGCGAACTTCATTAGAGACGTTGACGAGGATCTTGAACGAGGCCGCGTCTACCTACCAATGTCAGAGTTGGCCAAACATGGTGTCACTCGTGAAGTTCTGGAACAGCGCATTGCGACACCGGCCGTTAAAGCTGCATTGCGAGAACAAATTACACGGGTGCGGGATTTGGAAGAAAAATCGCGTGCTGGAATTTCGATGTTGAGTCCCGAAGCGCGCCCGTGCATCGAGACTGCACGAGTTCTTTATTGCGGAATTGTCGATGCTGTCGAAGATATCGATTACGAAGTGTTTACTAAACGCGCAACGGTGTCGTTAGCTCGTCGACTCCGAGTTGCGCTTCCCGCTTGGGTGCGCACTCAGGCACTGCGCTGACCGAGCAGCGCAGGATAAGAATTGCGCTGACCGAGCAGCGCAGGATAAGAATTGCGCTAGGTGGTTATATGCGCGGCGGTCCACTGAGTGGTTCGCGTTGAATGCCACGTCGGCCGTTCCATACCCAGAGAACTAGCGTCAGCAGTACTAGTGCATATCCAAAGAAAAGGTCTTCAACTGGCGCGAAGGCTATGCGGCCCTCGCCCATGAATGGTGGCGCGTGATTCGCTGGCGTGCTGGAGCCGAGGATGGCGTCACCGTTGTATCGAACGATACGCAGCCCTGTCAGGATGCCATTTGTTATCAGCTGGAACGTGATGATGATGGCGTAAGAGGTCCAAAAGACTTTGCGAGTGACTAGGCGCGTCTGGAAAATAAACAAATCCAGCACCACAGCAACGGTAACTCCCGTGAGTGCTAACTGCGTGTATGTCATGGACGTTCACCAGGTTCGCTGACCTCGTCGCCGACTGTCCAGCCGCGCACGCTTCGTACTGCCTCGAGCGTCAAAATGGAACACAGTGGAATCGCTATAAAGAAACACACTTCTTCAAGCGGCACGTTGGCAATCACAGAAATTCCGGTGACATAGCGCGGATCAAAGGTCCAGTGTCCCTGCCCTATTGCATAAATGTCCCACAGAGTGAAGATCACAACGACGGGAAAGGCACTGAGAAATAGCCGTTGGGGTTTGGAGTAAACGCGTGCGCGAAGCACTAGTTCAAGAAGTGCCGTACCGCACAAACACGCAACGAGAATCGCTAAATACGCGAAGTGTGCCATTAGTGAATTCCTTTTGTGGAGTGCAATACCTAGATACGAATCTACTCGGCAGAGGTGCTGAGCGCCGTGACATAAGCGTCAAATAGACTGCAACGGTGAGCGGAACACTGACCCCAGACCCATTTGTGGGCGCAATTATCGACGAGCGATATCGTGTTGAAGAGCTTGTAGCTCGCGGCGGTATGGCCACGGTCTACCGCGCCACCGATCTTCGCCTCAGCCGCACAGTTGCACTAAAAGTCTTAGCCGGCACACTCGCTCAGGATTCGGCATTTGTCGACCGTTTTGTTCACGAAGCACGCGCCACTGCCTCACTTCAGCACCCCAATGTTGTTGCTGTTCACGACACCGGTGTACATAACGGTTTCCCATTCATCGTTATGGAGTTCGTCGCTGGACGAACGATTCGCGAAGTCCTCCAGCAAAACGGTCCACTTACTCCAGCTCATGCACTTGAAATTATGCGCGCAGTACTTGCTGGTCTTTCAGCTGCGCACGACGGTGGGTTTGTACACCGTGACATCAAGCCGGAAAACGTTCTCATTACCAGCGATGGGCACATTAAGGTCACGGATTTCGGCCTTGCTCGCGTCATTAGCGAACAACCCATTAGCCAGACCACAGGTGGCGTACTCCTAGGCACAATGGCTTATCTTGCACCAGAGCAGGTCCAACAACTTCCCGTCGATCAGCGTTGCGACGTCTACGCAGCTGGCATCTTGCTTTTTGAGCTCGTCACAGGTCGTGTCCCTTATGTGGGTTCGACGCCGCTTGAGGTTGCTTACCGCCATGTCAATGAAGATGTGCCTGCGCCAAGTACTTTCCAACCAGACATTCCACCGGCCATCGATCATTTGGTTCTCGGTGCAACGCGTCGCAATGTCAACGACCGAATTCAATCTGCGCGGATTTTCGCCGACGGTGTTGCTCGTGCACAGGTGGCTGTGCCAGCGGCCGAAGCACTCTCTATGGCACTTCCGTCAAACTCCGACACGATGGTGATTCCCGCAGTACGGGACAACACTGCGCGTCAGACCGCCGTGGGTACCGGAGCCCATCGCGCTACGACTACTACAGCCCGTCGAACCAAAGGTCGCAAGCCTGCAGATCCGAAGCGTCGACGCCGTCGGCTCGCAGTAGTGCTACTCGTGGCACTACTTGGTGTGGGAGCTTATTTCGTCAATGCAGGAAACTCACAGACTGTCCCCGATGTTGTTAACCAGACAGCAGATGCTGCCCAAAAAGTTCTCACTGACGCTGGAATTCCTTCCGATGTGACGACAGGGTTCTCTGAATCCGTTGCGAAGGGTTCAGTCATTAGCACTGATCCAAAAGCTGGCGCAAAGATCCACAAGGGTTCGCGACTTTCTGTGGTTATTTCTGCAGGACCTGAACGGTTCATTATTCCCAGCGACCTCGCTGGTAAAGATGTCACCACAGCAACCGCGGAACTTAAAGATTTGACACTTGTTGTGGCGGGAACCCAAGCGGTGTTCAACGAGAAAATTACTCTTGGACTAGTTGTCACATCCAATCCGTTGCCAGGGGCAAAAGTAAAACGTGGCGCCGAAGTTACCTTGATTATTTCTAAGGGTCCAAAGCCGGTCCCTGTACCCGCAATCGTGGGGCAATCAACTGCCGAGGCCACTGTTGCACTGAAGGCTGTCGGCCTCGACCTTGCCGTGACCGAACGTATTTACGACAACAGCGCCAAGGGCACCGTCATCAAGAGCACGCCTGCACCAGGCACGACTGTTCCAAAGGGCACTGTCATCAATGTGACAGTCAGCAACGGTCCGCCGTTAGTCGCTGTGCCAAATGTCGTAGGTATGACCAAGTCAGCGGCCACCCAGACTCTGACAGATGCTGGCTTTAAGGTAGCAACACAATCAGCCTTCGGTGGAAATCGGTACGTCGCATCACAGTCCCCTGCTGCAGGCACAAAGCTTGTTCGCGGCGCGACCGTGACCATCATTCTGGTTCTCTAGCCTTGTCCACTCAGCTTGTAAGCACCCAGTCAACACGTCGCTCAAGACTTCAAGCGACTTCGCTGCTAATGGCGGCAACCCTCATTTGGGGGCCGACATTCGTCACGAATCAAACCTTGCTCAAGACCATGTCGGCTATCGACGTCATGACCTGGCGCTTTTCTGCGGCTGCCATCATTCTCTTCGTCGTTCGGCCCCAAGCAGTGTTTCGGCTACCGCGAGCAACCGTGTTTCATGGTGTTGTACTTGGCGGACTACTTGCGGCAGGTTACCTATTCCAACTGATTGGCCTAGGTACATCGACCGTCACCGCAGCAGGTTTCATCACTGGAATGTTCGTCGTCATTGCGCCGCTTTTAAGTTGGGTTTTGCTTCGGGAAAAAGTTGACCGCGTTACTTGGCTTGCTGTGATCATCACAACCATCGGTCTTGGCCTGTTGTCGTTCCACGGAGGCCACTTGGGGCGAGGCGAAATGATTACGTTGGTGTGTGCGGTCATGTTTGCCTTACACATTGTTGGCCTTGGTCAATGGTCACTTCCCGAACACGCATTTGGTTTAACAACAATCCAAGTTGCTGTTGTCGGTGCGCTTTCTACGCTCGGTGCAATCAGCCAAGGTGGTCCTACCCTGCCACCAGGACGTTCTGAATGGCTGTCGATTTTGCTCTTGGCTGTATTTGCCACCTGCTTCGGTTACTTTGCTCAAACCTGGGCGCAAAGCAAAATCACGCCAACACGTACCGCCGTCATCATGACAATGGAGCCAGTGTTCGCGGCAATTGCTGGGGTCACGATTGGTACAGATGAACTCACAATCAAACTCGCAGCAGGCGCTGGATTGATTTTGATAGGGACACTGATCGCTGAACTAGGCCCACGACATAGCGCCGAAGGCAAAATCGCCCACCTAGAGCCGTAAGTCGTTACTTAACGGCGCGCAGCATGTCGGCAACAGTGAATGCCAATTCAAGACTCTGCACACGGTTTAACCGTGGGTCACAAGCCGTTTCGTAACGGAACGGAAGGTCAGCTTCACTGACACCACTGATTCCACCAAGGCATTCAGTGACATCGTCACCGGTCAATTCGATGTGGATTCCACCTGGATGCGTACCAGCAGTGGCATGAACTTCAAAGAAGCCACGGACTTCGTCAACTACATCATCAAATATACGGGTCTTGTGCCCAGTGGCCGCTTCGCGAGTGTTTCCATGCATTGGGTCGCACATCCACACAACCGGATGACCTGATTCCTTCACGACGTCAACAATTGCGGGAAGAACTTCACGAATTTTTCCCGCACCCATGCGAGTGATCAACATCAAACGACCTGGGATGCGCTCAGGATTCAATTTCTCAAGCAATCCAAGAATGATTTCTGGTGTTGATGACGGACCAATCTTTACACCAATGGGGTTGCTGATTCGGCTCGCGAAGTCAATGTGTGCGCCATCGAGGTCACGAGTACGTTCACCAATCCACACGAAGTGACCAGACACGTCATACAGATTCCCGGTGCGCGAATCCACGCGTGTCAATGGCTTTTCGTAATCGAGCAGCAACGCTTCGTGACTTGCGTAGAAATCAACTCGACGGAACTCTTCAGGATCGGTTCCACACGCTTCCATGAAAGCCAATGCGCGATCGATTTCGCCTGCCATTAATTCGTAACGCTGACCTGGCGCTGACGAGTGCACAAAATCTTGATTCCACGAATGCACCTGACGAAGGTCTGCGTATCCACCCTGGGTGAAAGCACGCACAAGATTCAATGCCGATGCGCTTGCGTGATACATCTGAACTAAGCGCATCGGGTCTGGGATGCGCGACTCTTCGGTGAAATCTAAACCATTAACGGCATCGCCACGGTAGGACGGAAGGCTGACACCATCAATTGTTTCCATGCCTGAACTGCGTGGCTTACCGTATTGACCAGCAATGCGACCAATCTTGACGACGGGAAGCGAGGCACCGTAAGTAAGCACTATGGCCATCTGCAAGACAGTTTTGAGGCGAGCCCGAATGGAATCGGCGGTATTTGCCGCAAAAGTTTCGGCACAATCCCCACCCATCAGGACAAACGCGTTGCCCGAAGCGGCAGCAGCAAGCTTGTTGGTGAGTTCGTCGCATTCACCGGCGAAAACTAGCGGTGGTAGGACTGCGAGCGTGGCGCGTGCCTGGGCCAACCGGGTTTGGTCAGGCCACTCCGGTTGTTGAGCAGCGGGCAGGTCGGGCCAATTGATTGCGGACACGTGCCAAGTTTAGTGCGTGCTTAAGAGATTGCTAAATCCGAGAAAATCGGCGACCGCTAGAATTGGCGTATGACAATTCGCAAAGTTGCCCTATTAACCGCAGGCGGACTGGCTCCGTGCCTTTCTTCTGCCGTGGGTGCTCTCATTGAGCGTTACACAGAAGTTGCCCCTGATGTTGAGATCATTGCTTACCGCGGTGGCTATCACGGACTGTTGCTTGGTGATTCAATCACGGTGACCCCAGAAGTGCGTGCGAATGCTCATCGACTGCAGGACTTCGGTGGCAGCCCAATTGGCAATAGCCGAGTCAAGCTCACAAATATTGCTGACTGCGTTGCTCGCGGCTTGGTGCAAGAGGGCCAGGATCCGCAAAAAGTTGCCGCTGACCAATTGATTAAAGATGGCGTTGATGTTCTGCACACCATCGGTGGTGACGATACAAATACTGCTGCCGCTGATTTGGCAGCATTCCTTGCCAACAATGACTATGGGCTTGGTGTCGTCGGCCTGCCGAAAACGATCGACAATGACGTCTACCCCATCGCACAATCCTTAGGCGCCTGGACTGCCGCCGACGAAGGTGCGCACTATTTCAGCAATGTTGTTTCGGAGCACACATCAAACCCACGCATGCTGATTGTTCACGAAGTTATGGGTCGTCATTGCGGATGGCTTACCGCAGCAACTGCCCAGAGTTACCGTTCACTTTTGGATTCACACAGCTGGCTTGAAGGCCTCGGCGTTGCACGCGAACGTCGAGAGATTCATGCGGTGTACGTTCCTGAGTTGCAGATTGACCTTGAGGCCGAAGCTGCTCGACTCAGCACAGTAATGGATACACATGGTAACGTGAACATTTTTCTTTCCGAAGGCGCCGGAGTGGACAGCATTGTTGAAGAGTTGATTTCACGCGGTGAAGAAGTTCCTCGAGATGCCTTCGGTCACGTCAAGATTGACAAAATTAATCCGGGTGCATGGTTTGCCAATCAGTTCGCACCGATGATTGGTGCCGAAAAGGTATTGGTTCAAAAGAGTGGGTACTACGCTCGCTCGGCACCGGCCAATGCGCGCGATCGCGCTCTGATTTCTGAATGTGCACATGTCGCTGTAGATGCAGCACTCAATGGCATCAGTGGTCTTGTGGGTCAGGATGAAAATGCAGGCAACGTCATTCGCGCTTGCGAGTTTGAACGTGTTGCGGGCGCTAAGCCATTCGATACAAACCAGGTCTGGTTCGACGAACTATTGGCTGGCATTGGACAACCCAAAGGTTCACCTGCGGCAGCGCACTAATTTTTTGGAGTTTTGGAACGCGACGCGTACTTGTCGACGTATTCCTGCCCTGACAGGTCCATGATTTTGTACATGATTTCGTCGGTCATGGAACGAAGGACAAATCGATCGTCTTCCATTCCAAAGAAGCGCGAGAAATCCAAAGGCTTACCAATTCGAATGCCGACGTCAACATTAAAGTTTGGTCGTGAACGCCCAATTGGCTGAACCTTGTCGGTGTTAATCATGGCGACAGGCACAACTGGAACGCGCGCCTCGAGCGCCATTCGTGCCACACCAGTTTTGCCCCGGTAAAGCCTGCCGTCAGGTGATCGGGTGCCTTCTGGGTAGATGCCAAGTAACGCACCTTCGTTCAAAATTCGAACCGCTGTTGCGATGGCTGCGGTACTCGCGTTGCCACCCGTGCGATCAACTGGAACTTGACCCGCACCACGCATAAAAGCAGAGACCGCCCGACCTTTAAGTGAAGTGCCTGTGAAGTATTCACTCTTGGCAAGAAATGTAATTGGCCGCGAGACGGCTACTGGCAAAAAGATGGAATCGGAAAAAGATAAATGGTTACTTGCCAAAATTGCTGCACCTTCAGCCGGCACATTTTCCAGACCTTCAATCCACGGGTGGAAGGACACCTCAATAGCTGGACCGATGGCCACATTTTTGAGGAACCGATAAAAGGTATCGCTGTCTGACACGACTACAACGGTACTGCCCCGCGCTCAGTATTTGTACATCCGCCCATGAAAAAACCCAACAACACGGCACAAATTGGTCTCTTGTGCGCTAACCTCACGCAATAGGAAAAGCGAATCATGGAGGAACTCGTGCGCGAAGTAAGTACACCAGCCAAGGTGTCCCCTCCGACAAGTGGCAATTTGACTGACCATGTTGAACTGAATTTCTCCACAATGCCTGACCGAACTGTATTCGCCGTTCAGTCCGAAGCGACTTGGTCCCCAATTTCTGCGCGAGATTTTCGTGAGCAAGTTCGCAGTGTGGCAAGAGGCCTTATGGCCGATGGAATCAAGGCAGGCGACCGCGTAGCAATTTTCTCGCGCACACGTTATGAATGGACTGTCGCTGACTATGCAATTTGGTACGCAGGCGGCATTACCGTGCCAATCTACGAAACATCCTCTGCCGAACAGGTTCAGTGGATCTTGTCTGATGCACATTGCGTGGCAACCTTCTTTGAGGCACCTCGCACAACTCATTCATACGATTTGATTGCTGAGTCTGTGCCACACATGGCGCATTCGTACATTTTCACCGAAGGTGTTTTCAAAGATCTCACTGCACGAGGTTCAGCCATAAGCGACGATGAGCTCGATGCTCGTCGATCGATTGCTCAGCCTGCCGATGTTGCAACAATTATTTACACATCGGGAACCACGGGACGTCCCAAAGGTTGCATGTTGACGCATAGCAACATGATGAGTGAGGTCGATAACCTCATTCAAGGGATTCCGGAAATTTTTGGGGCACCAGAAGCATCAACACTGCTGTTCCTCCCCCTTGCACACGTGTTTGGTCGATTGATTCAAGTTGCCATGTTCCGCGCCGGCGTAACAACAGGCCACTGCGCAAATCCTGCTTTCTTGCTCCGAGACTTGTCCTCGTTTAAGCCCACGTTCCTTTTGGCAGTCCCACGTGTGTTCGAGAAGGTATACAACGGATCTCGCACCAAGGCACATGAAGCTGGCGGAGCCAAGGGGAAAATCTTTGACGCGGCCACAGCAACAGCCATTGCATACTCAGAAGCATTGCAAACCGGCAAAGTCTCCAAAGCGCTCGAACTCAAACATGGGCTCTTTGACAAACTTGTGTATTCCAAATTGCGGGCAGCAATGGGTGGCCGTGTAACCCATGCGATTTCCGGTGGCGCGAGCCTAGGTTCGCGACTTGGGCACTTCTATCGCGGACTTGGTCTCATGGTGTTGGAAGGTTACGGTCTGACTGAGACCACCGCCGGCAGCACCTTGAACATTCCTCAAGCCCTACACATTGGTTCAGTTGGTCAGCCCGTGTTTGGTACCCAGGTTCGTATTGCTGAAGATGGCGAAATTTTGCTCAAGGGTCCGCACATTTTCAAGGGTTACTGGAACAACGACGCCGCAACGGCTGAGGCAATAACCCCTGACGGATGGTTCCATTCGGGTGACATTGGTGTTCTTGACGATTCCGGGTTCCTTACCATTACGGGACGTAAGAAGGAACTTATTGTCACAGCGGGCGGAAAGAACGTCGCCCCGAATGTGCTTGAAGATCGCCTTCGCGCCCACCCCATTGTCAGTCAATGTGTTGCCGTGGGTGACAACCAACCATATGTTGGCGCACTCGTCACACTCGACGAAGAGGTGCTTCCAACAATTTTGGCTTCACGCGGTATCGAGTCAGCGCCTCTTGCCGATCTCGTTAATAATCCCGAGGTGCGAGCCATCGTTCAAGAAGCGGTCAATACTGCTAACGAGGCCGTTTCTAACTCGGAAGCGATTAAGAAGTTCGTCATCCTTCCGCTTGATCTCACGATTGACAACGGTTACCTGACCCCCAAACTCAGCATCAAGCGCCATGTCATCAATGAGGATTTCGCAGAAATCATCGCCAGCCTGTACAAATAAGCATGCATAAGTTCGCGCGAATTTCGCTGTACACAACTGCGTGGGCTGTGACGCGAACCTGGGCAATTCTTGCTGGCTTTCAACACATCACATATCCCAGTGGACAATTCCTGTTCAGTGATGTGTCGCTCTATGACTGGTGGGGTGGAAATCTCATCCATGGTCATTTCCCCCTTAATGATCCGATGTGGCAGTACCCGCCATTCGCGGCATTCATTTTCGGTTTGGGATATTCCATTGCACGCAACATGGTCGGGTTTGTTGCCCTTGCCGTACTAGCTGACTTTGTACTGCTGATTGTCATCATGCGCGCACAATTGAAAAGTTCGAAAACAAATGATGCAGGCGTGTTGTTATGGTCCGCTGCACCCATCCTGATGGGACCAATCATGCTTGGTCGATTTGATGTGTTTCCGACACTGCTCACCGTCCTTGCGCTGCTTGCCGCTGGGCCGTTGGCATTTGGCGCTTATTCCGCGATTGGAACAATGCTCAAAGTGTGGCCAGGATTAGCCCTCATCGGCAGCCCAGCAAAACAAGGTGGTCGAACAGTGGCAGCATTCGCCATCATGTTCATCTCAGGAAGTTACCTCTCGCGCTTGTGGTGGCCCGATAGTTTCGCATTTCTTTCGGGCCAAAAGGCCCGCGGATTACAAATTGAATCAGTAGGTGCCTTGCCTTGGATTCTTTTGAATGCACGCACTCATAACGTCAACATGCAGCTGCAATACGGAGCCATGGAAATCATTGCCGCACACACATCGCTCATGAATCTTGTAATCACGCTTTCGGGTATTGCACTACTTGGCACTCTGGTGATCTGGCGAATGAAAGGTCGTCTCGCCGGCATCTCAACTGCACACATCACACTGACCGCGGTACTCGTCTCAATGATTACTAGCCGCGTGCTGTCCCCCCAATACATGGTGTGGGTGATTGGAATTCTGTGCGTCTGCTTGATTACTCCAAATAGCAGCACCACACCTATTGCACTCTTGTTGTGCGTCAGCTCACTTGCCACACAAATTGTTTACCCGTGGCAATATCAATCGTTTATGTCAGGGACATTCATCGGCATTGCCGCACAACTCATACGCATTGGCTGTTTACTTGCAGCAACTGTTGTGGCATGGCGACACGTTTCCAAAAATTTGGAGCCTAAACGTCAGGGTCTAACCCAACAAGTAGAAGTTCCAGTCGCTTAAACGAGCGTTCCCAGGTCCACCGATCTTCAACCCAAGCGCGTCCGGCCGCACCCATCTGTTGCGCAAGTTCACGATCGCTCAACAGACGCACCAACTCGTTCGCGACAAGACTGACGTCAGTGCCATCAACAACGACACCAGTTTGCCCATCCAGAACCGCATCAGGTGCGCCACCCGAATCTCCAGCGATAACAGCAAGACCTGTTGCTGAGGCTTCAAGGAACACAATCCCAAGTCCCTCAACATCCCACCCGCCGTTGCGAGTGCGACATGGCATGGCGAACACATCGCCAGCCGCATACCAGTGAGCCAATTCAGCAAACGGAACTTTGCCTGTGAAGTGCACGGCCAATTCAAGGCCGTGTGCTGCAACAATTTTTTGAAGTGACGGCTCGAAGCCTCCGCTGCCCACAATGATTAACGCGGCGTCCGGTAACGCATCAAGTACCCGCGGCATTGCCTTCAATAATGTGTCTTGACCTTTTCGTTCCATCAAGCGCGACACGCACACAATGGTCGGTCGGCCAGTAAAACCAATCGATTCCCTCAGCACATCACCATGCACTCGGTTATTCGGGTGAAATTGTGCGCAGTCCACACCCGGGGTGAGTTGGCGCATAGCTTTCGCAGCCGAGAGATCTAGTACTGCCCCGATTTTGTTTTTTGTGTAACTTCCCAAGTACGTCAACGTGTCGACACTACGACCGATTTTCGCAAGCAACTGCCGCGTCACTGGCGTGATAGCCCACCCTGCTTCGTGACCATGAGTGATTCCAACTTGATGTTGAACCCCTAACGCGCGCATCTCGCTGGCCATCAATGCCAACGGTGCGGCTGCACCATAAACAACAGAATCAACTTTCTTACTGACGACGATCTCCCTAGCGCGTTTGCGCAGCGAACGCGTTGGAAGAAGCACGGAGGTTTTCATTCGAATTACTTCGAATGGTTGCTCGGCATCAAACTCTGCTGCGCCTTCCCACGATGAGGTCAACACAGTGACAGTTGAAGGTTCGAATCGACGCACTAATTCGTAAACGAAAGTTTGAATACCGCCAGGGCGCGGCGGAAAATCATTTGTGATCACCAATGTGTGTTGACGGGTGCCCACCTGATCCATGCGTCCATCTTGCCCTATGGCAGGTTTCTACTGGCCAACCACACGTTCAGTGGGCTCGTGAGATTGCCCTGAACCTTGAATCAGTCGAAGTGGCGGAACGAGGCCGGCCTTAGCCAACACATCAAGAGATTCACGGTGCTCATCAAGGTGCGCAGGCATGGGCCCCAGCAAGAGCGTGACGACACAATCCGAACAGGCCTTGTCACGCATGACACAGCTTTGGCAATCCAGCAACATAACGAACCTCTTCACTTGGGGAAACGAATTGATAAATGTCACGCTATATCCGGGGTCAGACACGACTGTCGCTCAATCCACAGCAACGAGCGTGCGGATCACAACCACGACCCTGCACTGGTTGCGTGTCTGAACCCACAAGTAGATTCCAACAATGACCAGTATCGCGATGACTTTTGATGACGTGCCTACGTCACTTCGTGATACGACGTTTGTCATCGTTGACTTAGAGACTGCCGGCGGTAAGCCCCAAGATGCTGAGATAACTGAAATTGGTGCAGTGAAAGTTCGGGCTGGTGAAGTTGTTGGTGAGTTTCAAACCTTTTGCAACCCAGGCGTTCCAATCCCAGCATTCATTTCAGTGTTGACTGGAATCACAGACTTTCATGTTGCACACGCGCCTTCCGTCCAGTCAGCAGTTGCCCAGTTCCTTGCCTTCGCCAGCTTTGATGACGGCGACTCGCCTGTTCTCGTTGCGCATAATGCACCCTTTGATGTGGGCTTCCTGAAGAGCGCATGCGCAAAATTTGATCTTGAGTGGCCTAAACCGCGAGTACTCGACACTGTTCAACTAGCCCGTAGGGTGCTCAGCAAAGACGAGGTGCGCAATTGCAAACTGGGCACACTTGCTGAATTTTTTCGAGCCGAGACTTCGCCGACTCACCGCGCGTTGGACGATGCGAAAGCCACAGTCACCGTGCTTCATGGCTTGATTGAACGAGTTGGAAATCTAGGTATCTACGACCTTGAAGGTTTAGCCCACTTCAATGGCAAGGCCACAGAGAAGCGGCGCCGGAAGCGACATCTCGCCGACGATGTACCTGAATCTCCAGGGGTCTACATTTTCGAAGACATGACGCACCGGCCGCTTTACGTTGGCACGTCGAGCAACATGCGCAAACGTGTCATGAGCTACTTCACTGCCGCCGAAAAGCGATCTCGAATGACACATATGATTGATCTGGCTGAGCATGTCCGCACAGTAGTGTGCCGCACAACCCTCGAGGCAAATGTTCGGGAACTCCGATTAATCGAAGAACTGCGTCCGCGATACAACCATCGGTCGCGAAATCCGGAACGCACAGTCTGGGTTGCAATGACAGAAGAGCGTTTTCCTCGGTTGTCGGTTATTCGCCAAGCGCACCCAGCGCATGACTCACGCACAGCAATCGGTCCGTTTCGAAGCGTTGATCAAGCCGAGAGTGCAATGGCTGCGATCTATGAGGCAGTCCCTATTCGTCAATGCAAAGAAAAGATTTCACGGTCAACAGCAATGGCTCCTTGTGCACTTTTTGAAATGAAACGATGCATTGGACCATGTATTGATGGCGCACAAGACGAAGAGTATTCGGCTTTGTCGGCACATTTGTCATTGCTACTCACTTCGGATTGCTTGCCCATCCAAACGAAAGTCTCTGAACACATGGAGGGTTTGGCCCGTGAGCAACGATACGAAGAAGCTTCGGTTGTACGTGATCGATTACTTGCTTTTTCCTCTGGCGTGCACCGCGCAAGTGCAATTCGTAAGCTCAGTGAGATTCCGGAATTTGTTGCAGCAAGCCCACGCTTTGATGGTGGTTGGGATGTCAATGTCATCAAGTACGGGTGGTTGGCTGGGGCGGGCGTTGTGAACGCTGATGACGATGCTCATGCAGTCACTCAATCAATCCGCGAATTGAGCGCTACTCATATGGGGAGTAATACCTTGGTTCATGAAACTGAACTGATTCTGCGTTGGCTTTCTGATGGGATCACGCGCATGGTTTACATCAGCGAAGGAATGTCGTGGTCCCAGCCTGTGATTGGCCAACGCGAACACTTGTTGTGAGCGTTGCATAAGTACAGGCGCGAACACTTGTTGTGAGTGTGTTATTGGCCGAGTGCGAAGCGTTGGCTGACTAGTACCCAAAGCTCGAGCACCATTCCTGCCGATCCGCTGTCGAGTGATTGGTAGGCGGCGGGTAGCGCTCGGGCGATGCGTAGTGTTGCGCTGTCTGTTACGGGTCCGAATCGTTCGTCTCCGGTTGATGCGTCGTAGGCGACCATCGTGGCGGCGGCGTTGAGTGCTACGACGTCCCGGATGACTTCAAATTTTCCGTCTTTGCGTCCTTGAATGATGTCAACGAGCACGCTTGCGTTGTATTGCGCGTCACCGCCTCGTAAATCTTCTAGGGATGACGGTCGGAGTCGTAATGCTCGCGGGTCGAGAATTTCGTGTCGTAGTTCTCCGCTTGTGACGTCCCATATTTGTGATGTTGTGTCTGTTGATAGTTCATCGAGGCCGCTGTTGCTGCGCACAATTATGGATTGTTTGCCACGTTCTAGTTGTACTTGTGCGAGTACGGGCGCTAGTCGTTCATCAGCGCAGCCAAGTAATGCCGCTTGTGGTTGTCCTGGGTTTGCCAGTGGGCCTAAGACGTTGAATACCGTGGGCACACCGAGTTGGGATCGCGCTGGTCCTGCGTAACGCATTGCTGGGTGATGTGCTGGTGCAAAGCAGAAACCTATTCCTGCGCTAGCTACGCACGATGACACCAGTGTTGGTGGCATGTCGATTGCTACGCCGCACGCTTCGAGAACATCCGCGGTTCCACATTTTGATGACACCGCGCGGTTGCCATGCTTGAGTACTGGAATACCTGCTCCGGCTACCGTCAGCGCAGCCATAGTTGAAATGTTGACTGTGTGTGCACCGTCGCCGCCTGTACCAACTACGTCCACGGCGTCGCGATCGAGTGTTACTAGGATTGCGTTTTCTAGCATCGCTGAAACCATGCCGCTAATTTCGGGGGCGGTTTCGCCTTTTGTCCGCAAGCCAATGGCAAGGCCGCCGATTTGTGCATCAGTGGCGGTGCCCGACATCATCTCGGACATCGCCCAATGTGCTTGGAGCGAGTTGAGGTCTTGACCGTTGGAAACGAGTTTGAGTATTTCTTTCCAGGAGAAATCTGACACGAACAGATTCCTAGATAGCCGAAATTGTGGTGTTCTGTGTCAACAGATCCAGTGCTGCCTGTACGAGTGCACGCGGATCGATTGGGTGTGAAACGACGGCATCGGCCCGGGACCAGGTGGCCAACCAGCGATCGTCTTTACGTGCAACGAGAACCAAGATTGGTGGGCAGTTGAAAATCTCGTCCTTCAGCTGGCGACATACGCCCATTCCGCCGGCAGGAACGGCTTCGCCATCAAGGATGACCAAATCGAACTTCTTCTTATCCATTGCGGCAATAACTGCTGGTTCGGTGGCGCATTCGAAAAGCTCGACATCTGCAATGTCTGGTGATGGCTTGCGGCCCAGTGAAGTGCGCACGGTGGCGCGTACGGATGAGTCGTCGCTGTAGACCAGGACTTTGAGGATTCGCTCTGATTGTGGCACGTGCAAAATCCTATCTCACGCTCGTTCCCCTGAGGCTTTGAGGAGCCAGATTGATAGATACATGGCATAGGTCACAAACACCCCGAAAATCAGGACCAGCGCGCGATATTGGGGGGCCAGTTGGCTAAACTTCCTATGTGACTACAGCATCTTCAGTTCGTATCCCAACCCAGGCCGAGCGCCCAAATATGGTTTCTGTCGGAACTATCGTTTGGCTTTCTAGCGAGCTCATGTTCTTCGCAGCTTTGTTCGCGATGTACTTCACTCTCCGCTCAGTAAACCTGGATATTTGGGCCACTGAAACTGAGAAGTTAAACATCCCATTTGCTTCAATCAACACCACTGTTCTGGTTCTTTCCAGTGTGACCTGCCAGTTAGGTGTGTTTGCTGCTGAGCGTGGAGATGTGAAGGGGTTGCGAAAGTGGTTCATGATCACGTTCCTCATGGGCGCATTCTTCATCGGCGGCCAGGTCGCTGAATACTCCAAGCTTGTCAAAGAAGATTTGACTCTCTCGTCGTCACCTTACGGATCCGCTTTCTATTTGACGACCGGATTCCACGGTCTTCACGTAACCGGCGGACTTATTGCATTCCTCTACGTACTTGCTCGCACTTACGCGACCAAGCGCTTTACCCATAATCAAGCAACGTCAGCGATTGTCGTGTCGTATTACTGGCACTTTGTTGATGTTGTCTGGATTGCACTTTTCGCAACTATCTACCTCATCAAATAACGAATCATTAACTGAATAACAAGCACTTCACAAAACTCACATCACACAAGGGATAAATAAGTGGCTATCAGTCGTAGACACCCAGCTGCATTGTTCGCAGTGCTTGCGGTCGCTCTTGGCACTACAGGTGCGGCATACGCTGCCGTATCCGCCCAAGCTGCTCCTAAGGCAACTGTCGCGTCAGCAACACAGGTGGACCAAGGAAAGCAACTGTTCCTCGAGGGTTGCTCTTCATGCCACGGTATGGCGGCGCAAGGCTCATCAGATGGCCCATCACTTATTGGTGTGGGTTCAGCGGCTGTTGACTTCCAAGTTGGATCAGGTCGTATGCCGATGGCTGGTCCTGGTATCCAGGCCGTTGCCCGCAAGACTCAGTACAACACGAGCGAAATTGCCGCTCTGGCTGCTTATGTAGCAAGCCTTGGTCCTGGCCCATCGATCCCTACTGCTGAAATGGTTAACACCTCAGGCGCGGATCTTGCAATGGGTGGAGAACTCTTCCGCACCAACTGCGCACAGTGCCATAGTGCTTCTGCGAAGGGTGGCGCTCTTTCCCAAGGTCGTTGGGCACCTTCGTTGATGAATTCCAACAACAAAGATGTTTACGAAGCAATGGTGTCTGGTCCACAGTCAATGCCAGTTTTCAGTGACAAGACGATCACTCCTTCTGAAAAGAAGGACATCATGTTGTACCTCAGCGAATTGCAAAAGAACGAAAGCCCTGGTGGATTCTCACTTGGCCGACTAGGCGCAGTAACTGAAGGTCTCTTCATCTTTGTTGGCGGCATGGCTGCTCTCATGATTGTTGCTGTGTGGATTGGAGCGCGTGCACGATGAACGAGTTAGAACACGGTGCCGAAAACACGCAGGAACCTTATGGTTCAGCAAATGGCAAAGACGTAGTTAGCGGAATCACAGTCTTCCCACTCGAGGATCACACTCTTCGTCGGGCTGACACGGATCCACGAATCGCAGCGCGTGCAGAACGCCAGGTGGCAGCGATGTTTGCCTTATCGACAATCTGCATCATTCTTTTTGTTGTCGCATACGTCAAGATTCCAAATGATAATTTCATTGATGTACCGGTTATTGGCGTTGTTAATGCCAACCACATCACTACTGGCTTTCTATTTGGCCTAGCGATTTTCCTTATCGGTACAGGCGCAATTCACTGGGCTAAGAAACTGATGAACGACGAAGAAGTGACACAAGAACGTCACGCACTTCGCTCCACCAACGAAGAACGTGAAGCTGTCAACGAGAGCTTCAAGCGCGGTGCGGCAGACTCAGGTTTTGGTGAACGCAAACTTATCCGTCGCACACTCCTAGGCGCCCTCGCTGCTTTCCCTATTCCACTAGTGGTACTACTTCGCGACCTGGGCCCAATGCCAGGTAAGCGCCTTCGTACAACAATCTGGGATCAAGGTGTGCACATCGTCACCGACCCGACTTACCGTCGCATCAAGGCCACCGACATTCCTGTAGGTGGATTGGTCAACGCGGTGCCAGAAAATCTTCTCAAAATTGAAGAAGAAGATGGCAACATCAACGAACGCGGTAAGGCCTCCATCATTTTGGTTCGTATGGCTCCAGCGGAGATTGTGTCCCAGCAGGGTGAAGGTTGGGATTACCAAGGAATCCTTGCGTTCTCTAAAATCTGCACACATGTTGGTTGTCCGATATCGTTGTACCAACAGCGGACACATCACCTTTTGTGCCCTTGCCACCAATCAACCTTCGACCTCGCTGACTCGGGCAATGTGGTCTTCGGTCCAGCTGCACGACGCATGCCACAACTTGCGATCACAGTTGATGCCGATGGTTACCTTGTTGCAAAGCAGGGTTTCCAAGAACCAATCGGACCTAGTTTCTGGGAGCGCGGATGAGCACCACATCATCACAGTCAGTAAGTAACCCACCTGCAACAAAGGGTGGCGCAGCTGCTGTCTACATTGACGAGCGTCTAGCCTCGTCAAACTTCACTAAGCGCCTGCTCGACAAGGTGTTCCCTGACCACTGGTCATTTATGCTCGGTGAAATCGCTCTGTACAGCTTTATTATTTTGTTGCTGTCGGGAACTTACCTGACATTGTGGTTCAAGCCATCGATGACAGAAATCATCTATAACGGCTCATACATGCCACTCAAGGGTGTCAAGATGTCCGAGGCATACAGCTCGACTCTGGACATCTCATTTGATGTTCGCGGCGGTTTGTTGCTTCGTCAGATTCACCACTGGGCTGCGTTGTTCTTCGTTGCCGCAGTCTCTGTGCATCTACTTCGCGTGTTCTTCACTGGCGCATTCCGTAAACCACGTGAGATCAACTGGGTTATCGGTACTTTGCTGTTGGTACTCGCCATCCTTGAAGGATTCGCCGGTTATTCACTTCCCGATGACTTGCTTTCAGGTACTGGACTGCGCATCGCTGAAGGAATTATGCAGGCGATTCCGCTCGTCGGAACTTACTTGGCAATGTTCCTTTTTGGCGGCGAATTCCCTGGCACTGACTTCATCCCACGTCTTTACTCAATCCACATCCTGCTTGTTCCAGGAATCTTGCTTGCGCTTGTGACAGTTCACTTGATTATGGTGTTCTACCAAAAGCACACACAATTTGCTGGACCAGGACGCACCGAGAGCAACGTCGTTGGTTACCGCCTATTCCCTGTCTACATGGCAAAGGCTGGCGGCTTCTTCTTCATCGTGTTTGGTATCACCACATTGATTGCTGCATTAGTAACAATCAACCCAGTGTGGATGTACGGCCCTTACACGCCATCGCAGGTCACCGCAGGTTCGCAGCCTGACTGGTACATCGGATGGCTGGATGGCGCCGTACGTTTGACGCCTAACTGGGAAACAAACGCATTCGGTCACACCATTAGTTGGAATTTGTTGATTCCTGCATTGATCATTCCCGGGATTATGTTCACGGCTCTGGGTCTGTATCCATGGATTGAAGCTTGGGTTACTGGCGACAAGCGCGAGCATCACCTGCTTGATCGTCCACGCAACGCACCAACCCGCACGGGCCTTGGTGTACTTGCCTTGACCTTCTACTTGATTCTGTGGATCTCAGGCGGTAACGACATTTTGGCTACCGCGTTCCACCTGTCCATCAACCAGATCACGTGGAGTTTCCGCGTACTGCTCTTTGTAGCGCCGCCGTTGGCCTTCGTAGTGACCAAGCGCATCTGCCTTGGTCTGCAACGTCGCGACAATGACAAACTCCTCCATGGTTACGAAACGGGTCGAGTTCTGCGTTTGCCACATGGTGAATTCATTGAGGTCCACGAGCCAATTTCAACCCATGCCGCAGCAGTGATCCTAGGCAAGGAAGACATTGCTCCGCTGGCACTTGAAGCCGCTATTGACGAAAATGGCGTCCGCAATCCAAAGGCGAAGAAGAACGCAACACGCGCTCGACTATCCAGTTGGTTCTATTCGGACAATGTGGCCACACCGACTGACGAGGAACTGAAAGCTGCACTCGAGCATCAGGCACATGCCTTGCACGAAGCACAAGAGCATTCAGGCGCCATCGAAGGACACTAGCCTTAATCGCTTAACAACAAATCCCGCCAGGAAAGTTTCTGGCGGGATTTGTTGTTTGCAAAATTTGTTAGGAACGGAGAATTTTAATTACAAAAATCTAGTGCGATGTCAGTTAATACGCTTGTCACTATCTCCAGTGACTCCAGTGTGATCCATTCTGTTGCCGCATGTGCGCCGTCACCATCGAGCCCAAACAGTAAGCAAGGAATCCCTGCATCGGCCAATAGCGCACAATCGGTCCAAAATGGCTCGGCCCTGATCACAGGCGGCTTACCTAATGCCGAAGTGATGTGCCGTAAGGCGATTTGGCTGATTGCGGCGGCCGGATCTGCTTGGAATGGCTGTCGTGACAGACCGGCTGCCAGGGACCACGAGAAGTCCTCAACATCGCGTTCTAGACGCTCAAGGATGTCGACCAATTCTTGCTGAACGGTATCCAGAGCCTCGCCAGGAACAGTTCTACGTTCGATTGTTATGCGGCATTCAGCTGGATAGCTCGATGCCTCTTCCCCACCTGAAATAAGCGAGGCATGGACGGTGCCCGGTCCAAGTACTGGATGCGCCTTGAGTGCTAAGTCGTTGCCATACTCTTCCAGGGCCACAAGGAAATGGCCCGCCTTGGCAATGGCGTCAATACCCAGTTCTGGACGGCTGCCGTGTGCAGCCCTTCCATGAATCGTCACATCGAACCACACAAACCCTTTATGCGCCATGGTGACCTGCAGATACGAAGGTTCAATAATCAGACCTGCATCTGCAGTGAAGTGCTCCAATACTTCCTCAGTACCCATGCTCGCTGCTTCTTCATCGGCAACACATGCCACGATGATGTCCCCTGCATGCCCGGCCGCTCTTGCTCGCTTGGCCGCGACCATCATCGCGGCTATCCCACCCTTCATGTCGAATGAGCCACGTCCATACATGTTTCCGTCTCGCACAACCGGATCAGTGGGGTTACCGTGGTAACTCGCCAGCGACACGGTATCAATGTGACCATTGAACATCAGAGACTTTCCGCCGCCAGTGCCCCGAGAAATACCTACTACAGATGGACGGCCTTGAGTTGCTTCAAGCCAGTGGCATTCAAAGCCTTCCGCCTTAAACCAATCCTCTAAGAAAGCCGCAATTTCTGACTCACCAGCGGCGCCTGGCACTAGATCGGGATTTCCAGAATCAATGTGGATGAGGTTCGCTAGCAGCTGGCCGGCTTCAGTCAAGATGCCGGCCTTCGTCGATGTTGTCATTATTGGATGTAGTCAGGTTGGGTGCGATCAAGGATTCGCTTGAGCGCTGCGAAATGCAGTTCAATACGATTTACTCCACCGACATCTGGTGATTCTTTGAACTGTTCGACAGTGTTATCAACAATGTCCTTTGGCACCAACCTAATATCTCGACCCATAGACAGTGCTAGTACATGAACTTCAGCGGTGCGCTCAAAGAAATAGAGGTTGTGAAATGCTTCAGCCACAGTCTTACCTGTCACCACAATGCCATGATTACGCAGCATCAAGATGTTCTTATCGCCAAGCGCCTTAGTCATCCGTTCGCCTTCCGAGCGGTCGTAAGCCAGCCCGTTGTATTCACAGTCGTAGAACACTTCATCTCGAAAACCAATTGCATTCTGGCTCGCCATATCAAGTTCTGGATCTTCCAGCATGCTCAGGGCAGTTGCATACGGCATGTGGGTGTGAAGCACAGCCTGGATTTTCCGATCAGCTTGATGGATTGGTGCATGAATGTAAAAGGCTGTCTCTTCAATCAACCCTTCACCTTCGATGATGTTGCCGTAAAAATCGACAACCAAGAAGTCACTGGCTTTGATTTCTGACCAATGCAGTCCGAACGGCGCAAGAAAGAATCGATCATCGAATCCTGGGACCATCAACGTGAAATGGTTATCAATGCCTTCATGGAATCCGTAATTGACTGCAAGTCGATGGGCGGCGGCCAAATCAATTCTGGCTTGGTGGATTGCATCGCGGCCAATCTTGGCATCGTCAAGAAACTTTTGCATGAGGAGACCTTTCCTTACCTTTGAAGTTTTCCTATCGTATTGCACAGGAAATCTGGGCACATGCTGTTAGCGCAATAGTGTTGTGCGACGTTCGGCAGCGAAGGCTTCGGCAAACTCATCAGAGTATTGAGAAAGTTCCCCATAGGCGCTTTCCAGAATCAAGTCAGCCAGTTGTGGGTTGCGGGCACAGGCGGGACCGTGAAGGTACGTGCCAATTACTTTGCCCTGCAACACCCCCTCAGGGCGCACACATTCGGCATCACGTCCTGGCACGCCATTGCCAACGCCAGAAATCACCGAACCGAGCGGCTGTACACCAAATCCCAGCCGAGTATGCCCTTGGTGGTTTTCGAACCCTGTCAGAATCGGTTCCTGCATGTCACCATTGAATGTGATCACTAGCTCGCCGACACTACGCGGAACGTCGCGGTAAATAGTCTCGACATCTACCAGACCCAGCCCATCAATTGCCAGGCCCTGAGAGTTCGGCAAAGTTGCACCGATTAATTGGAAACCGGCACACACAGCAAATACAGTTGCGCCCGAATCGACCGCACGGTTGAGGCCACCGTCCTTTGCCAACATCTCAAGTGCAACCGTTTGCGGACCATCTTCACCGCCACCGAGCAAATAAATGTCCCCTTGAGTTGGCACGGCATCACCCGGTGTGACTTCAAGTAGTTCGACTTCAATGCCTCTGCCCCGCGCACGATGCATAAGTACCTCGGCATTTCCTTGGTCGCCGTATGTTCCCAACAAGTCGTGGTACAACCGAACGATTGTGAGTGCACTCATCAGTCACGCCCAATCGTTGTCGAAATCCCCATGTCGCGCGCTGCGAGATCTTGGTAAGCCGTATAGCTAGCAATTGCCTCCACGCGCGGAGATGAACACAGCGCAATCGCATTATCGAAAGTATCAGCCACCGCTACTTCAGCGCCTTGAACATGTAAACGATAAGCCACATCCAGTCGGCGTTCGCCTGTACAGATTACGCGGCGCCCAATGAGCGGTGAGTAATCGATGTCCCAGAGCCACGATGTGTCACGCCCATCAATACCTCGAGCATTCACACTCAGTATCACTTCGTCACAGGTCACAGATCCCAGCGCACCACGCCAACTTTCCGGGTTCTTTGCAAGACGCACTAATACGAAATGAGATCCGAAGGTGTACTCCGCTGTTCGATCTGGAGCATTAGCCGTCAGCTCCTGCTGGACCTCAATAGGCACCACTGCGCCCATCAGTCTGGCTGCCTCGATAGCGAGCACTGCATTACGACCGGGACCTTGTAAGCGCTGGTCACCACGAACCTGAGCTAACTCTGAGCCCAATCCACACTCACAGCGGTAATCTCCCGCCGACCAGTCAATGAGTCTGGCGCAGGCAGGACAGGTCGCTGCGTCTGGGTGGCGTCGACCACCAAAACTCACGCGTAACACATGTCCGGCAGCACTGGCGGCATACTCCAAAAATGGATCATCACGATCAATGACTAGCGTGACATCATCACGAGTAAATGTGTCTTTCCAAAGTTGAGCAACTTTGCGCACTTCGCCGGTGCGATGAAGTTGATCGCGGCTCAAGTTCAGCAGGACAACCACTTTGGGCTGAAGCTGGCGGTACATCTCGGGTAAGTACAACTCGTCGCATTCAAGAACTACGAGACGTTGCCTCGGCTTTGTGGACAACACCGCAGCAATACCCGCCCGCATGTTTGCGCCATATTTACTTGTAGAGACGAACTCTTCGGTGCCGTCTTGGAGAATCCGAGCAAGGTTTGCGGCAGTCGTAGTTTTTCCATTTGTGCCGCTGACCAGCACGATGTCGCGACCAGCGGACAACTTGGTCAGGGCGCCTGAATCAACAGCGAGAACTACACGACCTTGAAGTGTTTCGCCACGACCGCGACCAGTAGCGCGAGAAACTTTTCCCGCTAAATTCCCAGCGTGGTGCGCAAGCGCCAGACGAAATGAACTGGGCACAGCCGTTCTAACTAGTCAGCGAATTCGCCGCGGTAGTACTCGAAAAGCAAACCGAATACTGCGTAAAGAATTGCAACCACACCGAGTACTGCCATCCACCTGGCGAAGATAACACCGAGTACAACCGTGAATGTCGAAAGACCGATAGCAAACGGCCACCATGAATGTGGCGAAAAGAAACCGTAGTTTGAGTCGGCATCAGAAATTTCAGCAATTTCGTTGTCTTCAGGAAGAGGACCGACTCGATTCGATGTGAATATTGTGTAGAAGCCAATCAGAAACGCAAGAGCGCCAGTGAGTGCCAGGACTGTCGTACCAATTGGATCACCAGACATGAACCAGTAAACGACTGTCACAATTGCGTAGAACGCAGTTCCCCAAGCAAAAAGAAGACCACCAATTTTCATAAGTTCAAATCTCCTTAGCTTTCTGAGCCGGCTGCATGATCAAGAACTGCAGCGCGTGCTGCACTATCGAGATGTTCTACTTGCGGATGATGTAAATCAAATGCTGGTCGTTCGCTGCGAATTCGTGGAATCTCAATGAAGTTGTGGCGAGGTGGTGGGCACGAAGTTGCCCATTCAAGTGATGCTCCCCAACCCCAAGGATCATCGGTGTTAACCATCGGCGCAGTCGTGGTGGTCTTGTAGATGTTCCACAAGAACACAAACGTTGATGCACCAAGAATTACCGACCCAACCGTTGACACTTCATTAAGGAACGTGAAGCCGTCGCTGGCCAAGTAGTCCGCGTAGCGGCGTGGCATACCTTCAACACCTAACCAGTGCTGAACTAGGAATGTCGTATGGAAGCCGATAAACACCAACCAGAAATGAAGCTTGCCGAGACGTTCATCTAGCATTTTGCCAGTGAACTTTGGCCACCAGAAATAAAAACCAGCGAACATAGCGAACACAACAGTTCCGAAGATTACATAGTGGAAGTGAGCTACCACGAAGTACGAGTCGCTCACATGGAAATCAAGCGGCGGTGCAGCCAAGATGATTCCGGTCAATCCACCAAAAAGGAATGTGGCCAAGAAGCCAATGGTCCACAACATTGGTGTTTCGAATGAAATCGATCCACCCCACATCGTGCCAATCCAGTTGAAGAACTTCACGCCCGTTGGTACCGCAATCAGCATGGTCATGAACGAGAAGAACGGAAGATTTACAGCGCCGGTGACATACATGTGGTGAGCCCATACGGAAACTGAAAGTCCGGCAATCGCAATTGTTGCAAAAACCAAACCCTTGTAACCAAAGATTGGCTTGCGACTGAACACCGGAAGAATTTCCGAGGCAATACCAAAGAACGGTAGCGCCAAGATGTAGACCTCAGGGTGACCAAAGAACCAGAACAAGTGCTGCCACAGAATCGCGCCACCATTGGCAGCGTCATACACCTGTGCACCGAACTTGCGATCGGCCTCTAGCATCAGCATCGCAGCGGCAAGAACTGGGAATGCCATCAATACCAAGATGCTGGTCAGCAAAACATTCCAGGTGAAAATTGGCATGCGGAACATAGTCATACCTGGTGCGCGCATTGTGAAAATTGTGGTGATGAAGTTAACGGCACCAAGGATGGATGCCATACCCGACATGGTCAGACCCATGATCCACAGATCAGCGCCGACGTTCGGTGAATTGATCACATTGGACAGCGGTGAGTACGCAAACCAACCAAAGGATGCTGCGCCGCCAGGGGTAATGAAACCCAACATCACAATGACGCCACCGAAGAAGTAGAGCCAGTAACTCACCATGTTCAAACGAGGGAATGAAACGTCAGGTGAGCCGATTTGCAAAGGCATGATTGCGTTTGCAAACCCAGCGAATAGCGATGTCGCAAAAAGGAACAACATTAATGTTCCGTGCATTGTGAAGAGCTGGTTGTACTGCTCGTTGCTCACAAACTGCAAACCTGGGACAGTCAATTCCGCACGCATGATTAATGCCATTGCGCCGGCAAGCAAGAAGAATACAAAAGAGGTCACCATGTAAAGGTTGCCGATGACCTTGTGATCAGTGGAAGTTATCCACTTCACGACTTTGTTGCCCTTTTTAACAGGCGCTGCTGGCGCGTGCGAATCCACGATTGGCTTATCAATAATTGCCATTACTGTGCTCCTGCAACTTGTGATCGTCCGGTGTCGAGCTTGCCTGCTTGGCCGTGAGCTTGAAGGTCTGCAATGTGGGCATCGTATTCAGCCCGCGTGACAACTTTTACGTTGAACAACATGCGGGAATGATCGACGCCACAAAGTTCTGCACACTTACCGGAAAATTCACCGATCTTGTTTGGTGTGACTTCAAAAGTGTTGTTGCGACCTGGAATTACGTCCATCTTCATCAAGAACGCTGGAATCCAGAATGAGTGGTCCACATCTGGAGACATCAGGTCAAACTTGACCTTTTCGTTGACTGGCAACCATAACGTTGGACGCTCCCCTGGGGTGCCAACATCGTATGCACCTTCATCGAGGTAATTAAATCCCCATGACCAACGCCATCCGATGACGTTGACTGAGTGCGTCTGCTTGTTGTCAATACGTGTGAGTTCGGTTTGGTCGCGCTGGACGAAGTAGAACATAGCCAAAATCATCAGAAGTGGTGCGACAGTGTAAAGAATTTCGATTGGCACGTTGTACTTGGTTTGAGCCGGCAGAGGGTCACCTTCGCGACGTCGATAGGCAACGATGGCCCAAATCAATAGACCCCAAACAAAAACTCCAACGATGAGCGCAGCAATCCATGAGCCTTGCCACAAGGACAGGATTCGTGAACCTTCTTCGGTAGCTGGTGCCGGCATGCCGCCGCGTTCGTACACGTTGCTCGTTCCACATGCAGAAAGCACTAATGAAACAGTCACTGCACCGGTGCCGATGGCAATTTTCTTGCCGAGAGCTGAGGTTCTCACGAGTTACATGTCCTTTTCGTCGCACCTGCATGACCGGAGTTGATTTCACGAAGGAAATTGGCTCGGAAGTGCAGGTTTTCTCGTACAAACACTACCGCAGACAGGCTTTAAACACGTGCTGGGCATGGTCAAGGGACGTATCTCACACACTTAACCTTGGTCACAAAAAGGCGGTCGGAACTTCCGCCAGCGACGCGACCAAGTCACAGTAATCTGAGCGCAAAATCGTAGTAGCCCCAAGGCTTTCCAAATGGTCGGTCAACCACTGGGTATCTATAATTCGCAGCTGCCCGTCAATAGTGGTTTGAGTGTTGAGAATCTTTGCCACCCGCAAAAGTGCCACTTTCGAAGCATCCGGCTGGGTATGGAACATCGATTCGCCTGCGAATATCCCGCCAACCTCAACACCGTAAAGCCCACCGACAAGTTCACCGGCGAAAGTCCACACCTCAACCGAGTGTGCAACGCCCTGCTCGTGAAGTTCACAGTACGCATCTACGACATCGCTGGTGATCCACCCAGATGGACGCTCGGGGTTGCCACACGCTTCAACCACTCGTCGAAACTCTCGATCTACTGTCGTGCGATACCGGCGGCTTGATTTTTCAAGCGAGCGAGTCACACGAATTTTGTCCGGATGAAAAATTGCACGTGGCTGAGGCGACCACCATCCAATAGCTACCGGCTGGTCATCAATCTCAAATGGCATGGGAAACAAACCACGCCTATATGCCGCCATCAGCACTTCGGCTGTCCATGCCGAACCAAATTCAGTGAGCTTTGGCCAGTCGACGGGCACCTGTGGACCCACCTGACGGCCATGGATATCGAACTGGCTGACAGCCAGCAGGTCCATGTCATCCGGCCCGGTGCGTGGGTCAGGAAAATCGATGTCGTCCATCACCCCTCCTCACGCCGTTTTCATGGCAGCGAACTATTTAATGTGCTGATGAATTTCTTGTGCAGCTGATTCGCCGTAAGCGTCTGCGAAACGCCTGACGAAGGTGTCCTTGTCAACGCTGAACTCTTGAGTACCGATGGTTTCAATGACATACGTTGCCAACAGTGAACCAATCTGTGCACAGCGCTCGAGGTCTAGTTTCCAGCTCAATCCCGCTAAGAAACCCGCGCGGAAGGCATCCCCCACACCGGTTGGATCTTTGATGGCTTTCTCCTGTGCAACGGGAACATGAATGTCAATGCCATCACGCGACGTGATACGAACACCATTCTTACCAAGTGTCGTGACACGTATACCAACATGGTTGAGTACCTCATCAGCAGTCCAGCCAGTACGTTGCTCAATCAATGTCGCTTCGTACTCGTTGTTGAACAAGTAAGTGGCGCCTTCAACTACCGCTTTGACTTGCTCTCCGTCAAGGCGAGGAAGCTGTTGTGATGGGTCGGCGATGAAAGCTATGCCAAGTTCTTTACACGCAAGTGAATGCTGGAGCATTGCTGATGGATCATCTGCACCGATCAACACAAGATCGATAGCACCAGCACGCTCAGAAATCTGCACTAAATGGAGTTCGCTTGATTCACCCATCGCACCTGGATAGAAGGATGCGATTTGGTTTTGCTCCTGATCCGTGGTGCACATAAAACGCGCAGTGTGCTGAGTCGTTGAAACGTGCACGTGAGAGCAATCCACACCATGGTCTTCAAGCCACGCGCGATACTCAGCAAAGTCGTGGCCCACTGCGGCGACTAATAGCGGACGTTCACCAAGAACACCCATGCCGAAGCAGATGTTCGCGGCAACACCACCACGGCGAATCTGTAAATCATCAACAAGGAACGACAATGACACATTGTGCAATTGGTCGGCAACAAGTGAATCGTTAAAGAGACCCGGAAAAGTCATCAAGTGGTCAGTGGCAACCGAACCAGTAATCGCTATGCGCATAACGCATGAGCATACTCAGCAGAATGAGCCGACGTGGCGTGGCACGGCAATCTCGCTGGCATTAAGAATTGCGAAGTCAATAGCTTTTGCGTCGCGGTTAAGAAGGTGAGGCTAATTGCGCCTAGTTGAATGAATCACCACAGGCGCATGAGCCTGAGGCATTTGGATTGTCGATTGTGAAACCTTGCTTTTCGATGGTGTCCACAAAATCAATAACTGCGCCACCCAAGTAAGGGACACTCATTCGATCAACGACTACGCCTACGCCTGCAACTTCGCGGCGAACGTCGCCATCAAGGTCGCGGTCATCGAAACGCAGGTCGTAACGGAGTCCGGAGCATCCGCCTGGCTGAACAGCAATGCGCAATGCAACGTTGTTCTCTTCGACTGTCGACAAGAGATCCTTCACTTTGAGGGCAGCAGCGTCAGTAAGAACTACGAAATCTGCAGTCTGTGGTGCGTCTTGTGTCTGTGTTGCTTCGGCAGTCATGAAAACTCCTAGTTGTACGTACTAATAAACGAGCGCTAACCCGAGATGTTGTACATAACCCGTTGAGGGTCACTTACATTCCCAACTTTACGGTGCAAGTGGGATTTATGCCATTTTGACGCATTTACCGTCGTCCCCAGGTGCGTGCTACACGCTGGGTGACTTCACTGAGCACCTCTGCTGCATCCGAAAGGGAACGCTCGCGACTCACCAGTTCAGACATTGAATACGCCGAATCTAGGCCAACCGAAGCGCACTCGCGTTTTCCAAGCCGAACCTCACCTGCAATAGCGATACACGGTTTTCCTGCCGACGCTGAATGAGTTGCTACGCCTACCACGACTTTGCCATGCAGGCTTTGATCATCCAGACATCCCTCGCCTGTGATGACGAGATCATGTTCGGCAATTGCGGCATCCAAATTGACTGCATCAATCACGGTGTCAATTCCAGCAACGCGCTTGGCACCAAGCATCATTAATCCGTAGCCCAATCCCCCGCCCGCACCTGCACCAAGTGCAACTGCAGGATCTTTTCCATCAGAACGACGACCACATGCAGCAGCGAATTTTTCTAATGCACCTTCTAATTGCATGACAGCAAAATCGTCTGCGCCTTTTTGTCGCGAAAACATTGCTGTCGCACCACGAAGTCCTAGCAACGGATTATCAACATCGCTGGCAATAACAATGTCGATTCCCTCTACACGAGATTGCGCTTCGGAAAAATCAATGTCTTTGATGTGTCGTAGCTCGTATCCGCCAACGTCAAGGGCAGCACTTTGTGAGGTGGCACCAAGTGCACGCAATGCGCCTGCGCCAGCATCGTTAGTCGCTGTGCCACCTAAGCCGATGACAATTTTCGTAGCGCCATCGTCAATCGCTGCATTTATAAGTTCCCCCACACCAAGTGAGGTTGTATCGAGTGGATCTCGTTCATAGGTTCCCAATTTGTCGAGGCCGCAGGCTTGTGCAGATTCAATCCAGGCAACATCTGCCCAGCGCGCAAAATGGGTAACAATCGGTCGTCCCCGTGCATCAGAGACCACCGCAGAAACGAGTGTGGCGTCGAATGCCTCGGCTGCGGTGTCGATGAAACCTGGACCACCATCAGAGAGCGGCAAAACCGTCACATCGTCGTCTGGATGCTGGCGGAGCCAACCATCAGCAATCGCATGAGCTGCCTCACGTGCGGTCAGCGTGCCACTGAAACAGTCGGGGGTCACAAGCACGCGCACATTGGCACGTTACACCAGTGCATTGGCGCTCAACAGAACCTCAGCCAATAACATGGGCACCATGACTAACGAGCCCACACACGATGAATCCGGCAAAGGGCGCCCGACGCCGAAACGTTCGGAATCCGAAGCTGCCCGCAAACAAGGACTAACGATTCCTAAAGATGCAAAGGCCGCCCGAATTGCCTCTCGTGAACGCGATCGCGCTGCACGTCTGGAAGCTCGCGCCAAAATGATGGCCGGAGATCCGAATTATCTGCCAACACGTGACCGTGGACCAGCGCGCCTTGAGGCACGAAACTTTATTGATTCTCGTCGCACATTTGGCGAATACTTTGTTCCCATCGCAATCATGGTGCTAATGCTGGGACTCATCAAGAATGCGGCCGTCCAAAAAGCTGTTGTCTACGGTTGGTCCACTGCACTTGTCATGGTCATCTTGGACACAACTTTGGTCGCTTACCAACTTCGCCGTCACATGAAGAAGGCATTTCCGGATGCAAGCGAACGTCCGCACATCATTTGGTACGGGTCGTTGCGCGCTCTTCAAATGCGTCGATTCCGTATTCCGCCTGCGCTGGTTGGTCCAGGTGGCAAGCCTGCAAAGGTGAAACCGCCAAAAAAGTAGCGGTTTGCCTAGAACCACTTGTGCTACACCGTTCATCTCGAAGGGCTAGTGTCACACTATGGAATTCAGATACTTAGGCACCAGCGGACTCAAGGTTTCAGAAATTGCTTACGGCAATTGGATCACTCACGCTTCACAAGTAGCAGAAGATACCGCTCGCGCGTGTGTCAACGCAGCACTTGACGCCGGCATCACCACTTTTGACACCGCCGATGTGTATGCCAACACCGAGGCTGAATCAGTTCTTGGTCGCGCCCTAGCTGGCCAGCGACGTGAATCTTTGGAAATTTTCACCAAGGTTTATTTCCCAACGGGTCCTCGTGGGCACAATGACACCGGGCTTTCACGTAAGCACATCATGGAGTCATGTAACGCATCGCTGAAGCGACTGGGCACTGACTACGTGGATCTGTACCAAGCGCATCGCTTCGACTACAACACGCCGCTGGAAGAAACTCTGCGAGCGTTTGATGATTTGGTACGCAGCGGAAAAGTTTTGTACATCGGTGTCTCTGAGTGGAAGTCGTCCGAAATTAAGGCGGCAACAAAGATCGCTCGCGAGATGGGTCTAGACAGAATTGTTTCCAGCCAACCGCAATACAACATGTTGTGGCGCGTCATCGAAGAAAAGGTTGATCCGACTTGCCGCGAGCGCGGTATCGGCCACATTGTGTGGTCGCCATTGGCGCAAGGTGTGCTGACCGGCAAGTATCTACCAGGTCAGCCTCTGCCCGACGGATCTCGCGCAACGTCTAGTGAAGGTGGCGAGTTCGTTAAGCGATTCCTTAATGACGACATCCTCCAGGCAGTCCAAAGCCTGCGCCCCATTGCTCAAGAATGCGGCCTGACCATGGCTCAACTAGCAGTTGCTTGGGTACTACAAAACAAAAACGTTTCTTCCGCGCTGGTTGGCGCCTCACGTCCTGAACAAATTACTGAGGCAGCAAAAGCAAGCGGCTTTATTTTGAGTTCAGACGTTCTCGCTGCAATCGACTTAGCACTCGAAGGCGTCATAGTCCGCGACCACCGAATGACCGTAAGCCCACCAGATCGCTTGAGTTAGTCAACACCAGCAATTCTCGACAAGGAGTAATCATGACATTCCATTGGTTGTATCTCGATAATGACGGCCAGCCTGCCGCGTCAATCCCCGAGGCTGCTACCACTTCGCCGTTTCCGACCCAGGCTGACGCTGAAGGCTTCATCGGCGATATGTGGAAAGACCTTCTCGACGGTGGAGTTTCTGCCGTGGAACTTTACGACGGTGACCACAAAATTTATGGTCCGATGGACTTGTCGCCTGTCGCTGACTAGTTCGAAACCGCGACATGCTACTGTCGCTTTACTGTGAATACAGCGAAGTCCGGTGAGATTCCGGCGCTGTCCCGCAACTGAAATTCAGCCGTAAGGCTGTAAGCCAGGTCGCCTGTATTCGTGGATTGAATAACAACTCTCGAGGAAGAGTTCGTCGTTTCACAGCTCGCTTGTGACCGTCGGAAAATTTCTCGACCACACAAGGAGATCAAATGATCAAGAAAAATGTGGTCGTAGCTGCTTTATTCGCATTCGCGCTCAGCGCATGCGGAACAACTACGTCAACTGCCCCAAGTTCAATACCGGTAGCAGAATTTCCGGTCACTGTAGGAACCGGCGAGACTGCGGTCACCATCAATGCGAAACCACAAGCGATCATTTCGCTTTCGCCAAGTGCAACTGAAGACCTATTCGCCATAGGTGCAGGTTCCCAAGTTATTGCCGTGGATGACCAATCCACCTACCCACTCGAAGCACCACATTCCAAGCTGTCTGGCTACACCCCGAATGTAGAAGCCATCACCGCTATGCACCCTGATCTTGTTGTCATAAGCAACGACATCGACAACTTGGCAGCATCACTCAAGGCAGCCAACATTCCGGTCTTAATTGAGGCAGCCCCGAGCGACCTAGCTGGCGCCGAAGCACAAATAATTGAACTCGGACGTGCCACAGGAAACTCTGATCGCGCAGTCATTACCAAGGCCACCATGGAACATGAAATTTCTGCCGCATTGAACTTGCTTTCAAAGTCAGCAAAGTCAGTCAGTATCTATCACGAGCTAGATAACACCTTCTACTCCATTACATCGGACACTTTTGTTGGCCAGTTGTACAAAATGGCTGGGCTCACAAACATTGCTGATGCTGCGCCAGGCGCGAGCAGCGGTTACCCACAGCTATCGGCTGAATACATCGTCAAAAGCAATCCTTCTCTGATTTTTCTTGCCGATGGAAACTGCTGTGGACAAACCGCGGCAACTGTTGCAATGCGGCCTGGCTTTGCGTCCCTAGATGCCGTCAAGACACCCGGAGCAATCGTGTTATTAGATGACGACATCGCTTCGCGTTGGGGCCCACGTACTCCGGAACTTCTGCACAAAATTGTGATGGCCGTTAACGCCATCGAAGGTAAGTAGTTCAGCAATGCATACTGCGACAGCTACGCGAATCTCACGCAAGACGTGGGTTCTTAGTGCTGTCGCAGTATGCGTGACCTTAATCGTTGGTGTGTGCATCGGCGCCGTCGCAATTCCGCCCGGTGACGTTATCGCTGAAATTGGAAACCATATTCCATTTACACATCACAGCACTCAGCCATCCTTGAACTCCACAATCATCTGGCAGCTTCGACTTCCACGCGTCATTCTCGCGCTGGTGGTGGGTTCAATGTTGGCAACCGCCGGATGTTCATACCAAGGCACATTTCGCAATCCCCTCGCAGATCCATACCTGTTAGGTGTATCGGCAGGAGCAGGACTTGGTGCAACTGTCGCAATTGTGTCCCAGCATTCAGTGGCGCACTGGGTACTTCCCATCGCATCATTTGCCGGCGCACTTATTGCCGTTGCTCTAACCTATTCACTCGGTCGATCTGCCCTCGTTGGTCGCTCGTCTACAGCGCTAGTCCTAGCCGGTGTTGCGGTAGCAAATCTGCTGACCGCTATTCAAACTTTGGTTCAGCAACGCAATGCAGAGAAAATTCGGGAAGTGTATGCGTGGGTGCTCGGTCGTCTCAACACCGCAGGTTGGGGCGATGTGCGACTAGTAACGCCTTACATTGCGATATGCCTCATTGTTCTGTTGCGTTATCGTCGCGTGCTCGACATCTTCGCAGTTGGCGACGAAGAAGCTCTCACACTCGGCCTTCCGGTGAACCAGGCACGCGCAGCCGTCATCATTGCAGCATCGCTGGGCACCGCTGCTGCCGTGTCTGTTACTGGTCTTATTGGTTTTGTGGGAATCATTGTCCCCCACATCCTGCGACTGATAGTCGGAAACAGCTACCGCGTATTGATGCCACTGTCGTTGATTTTCGGCGGCGTATTCTTGGTGCTCGCCGATGTCATCGCCCGCACCGCACTTGCGCCGCAAGAAATTCCCATTGGCGTTGTCACAGCCCTCATTGGTGCGCCATTCTTCCTTTACATTCTTGGTTCGAGACGAAGCGCAGATCTAACATGACAAATAACCCTGACAAGAAGACTGTGTCTGACTCGCGCAACACCGTCACACCGACACTTGCGATTGATCACCTGTCAGTATCCATCGACAAGAAGCAAATCGTCGCCGACATGTCACTCAATGTGACCGTTGGGCAGTGGACATGCATCATTGGGCCAAATGGTGCCGGCAAATCAACTTTTCTCAAAGCACTTGCCGGCATTTTAAAGTCCGAAGGTTCACTGAAAGTTGACGGCAACGACCTGCGTGGGTTCAGTGAGAAAGATCGTGCTTGCTGGATTGGCTACGTTGCACAAGACCCAGTATTCCCTCGAGGTATGCGCGTCTTTGACTATGTGATGCTTGGGCGAACTGCGCACCTGAACTTGCTAGCCAGCGAGACCTCTATGGACACCGCGATGACTGAATTAGTTCTCCGCGATTTAGATCTCATCGATTTCAGCCACCGTGATGTCGCCAGCCTGTCCGGCGGCGAGCGACAGCGCGTTGCAATCGCTCGAGCGCTGGCTCAAGCAAGTCCATTCATTCTGCTGGACGAACCCACCACGGCACTTGATGTCGGCCATCAACAAGAAGTGCTGGAACTCATTGATCGCCTTCGCGCCGAGAGGAAAATTGCTGTCATTTCCACGATGCACGACCTCACGGTTTCAGGCATGTACACAGATCACCTAGTACTTATGTCGCAAGGCCGATCGACAGTAAGTGGATCACCACAGGAAGTACTGACCTCTGAAAATATCAAAGCCCATTACAAAGTCGACGTCGACATCATCGACAACGCCGGTTTTCCCATGGTGCTGCCCCGTAGAAACGCGCAATAACGCTAACTGTGAGGAACCTGGATGTGCGACTCGCCGAGTCGCTTCATTTACCCGTCTGAGTTCGCCCGATATCGTGGAAGAACTGCCGTCGTCCACCGGGACGATGACGAACAAAGGAGTTCCCCCACATGAAGGATGCACCAGCTCGGCTGATTGCTGAGTTCCTCGGCGTTTTCTTCCTCTGCCTCTTTGGCATTGGCGCAATTACCAACGGCTCTGATCTGACTGGTATTGCACTTGCACACGGCTTTGCAATCTTTATTGCAATCTGTGCTTTCGCACATGTTTCCGGCGCACATTTCAACCCAGCTGTCACAGTCGCACTTGCAGCAACTCGTCGCATTGCACCAGTTGACGCTATTGCGTACATCGTTGCTCAACTTCTCGGTGGTGTTGCGGCTGCAGCACTTGCGAAGAGCGCATTCGGTGGATTTAAGGGTGTTCCAGCACTTGGCTCAGGCGTCAGCACTGGCACAGGCATCCTGGTTGAACTTGTGGCGACCTTCATTTTGATGATTGTCATCATGGGTGTTGCTGTTGACCCTCGTGGTACGTTCCCAATCGTCGCAGGCCTTCCAATTGGTCTTGCCATCGTTGGTGACATCTTTTGGGCAGGTCCGGCTACTGGCGCTGCCATGAACCCAGCTCGCTGGTTTGGACCGGCACTTGTTGACGGTTCGCTGTCAACAAACCCAATCGTTTGGATCGTTGGTCCTATTGCTGGCGCACTCATTGCAGTTGCTGTTTACGAATTAGTGATGAAGCCCGCTCGCGACTAAATCTCAAGAAAAATTCCCCGCACAATTATTTGTGCGGGGAATTTTTTTAACAGATCTCTTTGGTCGATTTATTTAGTACTTGCCGCCAAGAATGGTGGCTTAACAACTTCGACATTCAAATCACGACCACGCACATCGACGACTAACGCGTCACCGTAACTCACACTCGGATCGAGCAAGGCAAGCGCAATACCCTTTTGCAATGTTGGCGAGAAGGTACCTGATGTTGTTTCGCCAACAACGTCACCAGCCGAATTCTTGACCACCATGTGACTACGGGGAATGCCTCGATCAGTTGCCACCAAACCAAATGCCAAACGTTTCGGTCCAGCAGCCTTTTCAGCAACGAGCGCGGAACGACCAGCAAACGCGTCCTTGGTCCACCCAACCGCCCAGCCGGTTCGAGCCTGGACGGGTGAAATGTCAGGTGAAATATCTTGACCATGCAATACATAGCCCATCTCAGTGCGCAAAGTATCGCGAGCACCAAGACCGCACGGCAGAACACCAAAGCTTTGCCCAGCCGCAAAAAGTGCATCCCAGAGTGGCTGTAATCCTTCGTTCGCGATCACAATTTCATATCCGTGTTCTCCGGTATATCCGGTACGGCACACACTCAAATCGAACCCGTTCCAGTCAGCATCAACAAAGGCCATGTATTCGTGATCAGTCGGTAGGCCGAGGGCATTTAACAACTCCGCCGATTTCGGTCCCTGGATCGCGAGAATTCCCTGTTCCGTGTGAAGATTATGAATTTCAATTTCCGAGGGCTTTACTGCCTCAAGTGCGGCGACAACTGTACTTGCATTGCCGGCGTTCGGAATAAAACGAACTTCCGTATCGCTCACAAGGTACACAATGAGGTCATCAATGATGCCGCCATTTTCATTGCACAACATTGAATACTGAGCACTTCCCGGCTGAATCCGGTCCATGTCATTGGCGAACAAACTGTTAGCGAACGCGTATGCACCTTCACCAACAATTCGCACCTTTCCCATGTGCGACACATCAAAAATACCGACCGCGTTGCGGACAGCAGTGTGTTCAGCAACCGTTCCAGCTGAATATTCGATCGGCATTTCCCAGCCGCCGAACGGGCCCATCTTGGCGCCAAGTGCAATGTGTGTTGAGTGCAAGGGGACATCAGTCATGTCTCTAACCGTACTAGTAACGTGTCATCAAGGAACGGGTTCCACCCGCCTTGGGAACAGTCCACTTCAGGAGAGACACAATGGCTACAACATCCACAGAACGCATGGCGACACTAGCCCTTAAGAATGGAAACGCTCTGACAACGGTGACGGATGCACTGATCGTTGCCACCTCGACTGACGACAAGTTCTCAATCTTTACAGATTCAACCGTTACCGATTCATGGCCGAAAGCAGTCGTTACAAAACTGCGTGACCAGCTTCTTGCCGTCGGCGCGACGGGCAAAGTCGGTGAAGTAGTTCGCATTCCCGCTGGCACACTCGCGTCCGCAAAAGTAATCGTTGCCGTTGGTGTGGGGTCTGCTCGTCATGGCATTACCGAAGAAACATTGCGTCGGGCAGCAGGCTCGGCGACGCGTTCCCTTGCCGGTTTCAAAAAGGTTTCGCTAGCAATTCCTGCGGCCTACGCCGGCGCCGCAGGCGCACTTCTTGAAGGTGCAGGCTTAGGCGCTTACTCATTTACTGAACACAAAGCCGCGACGCTGGGCGCACTGAAAGCACCCGTGGCTTCAGTAACACTCTTCACCGACCAGACTCGCAACGCTGAATTCAAAGCAGCTCTTGTCCGCAGTCGAGCCATCGTGCAGTCTGTGACTTTTGCACGCGACGTCATCAATACTTCGCCACGACACTTGCCTCCAGCAGAACTCGCGCTGGCTGCTAAAGACTTGTTAACCGGCACCTCAGTAAAAGTCCAGATCCTCGACGAGAAAGCACTCTCAGCAGGTGGCTACGGTGGCATCCTTGCCGTGGGCATGGGTTCCACTCGCCCACCGCGGTTGATTCGCATGGAGTACAAGCCCAAAGGTGCAACACGCCACGTCGCACTCCTCGGTAAGGGCATCACGTTTGATACCGGCGGCATCTCACTCAAGCCACCGCTAAACATGCATGAGATGAAGGGTGACATGTCTGGCGCTGCGGCGGTCATTGCGACCATGCATGCAATCGCGACACTTGAACTTCCTATTGCCGTTACAGCGTATGCGGCTTGCGCAGAAAATATGCCTGGCGGAGGGGCGCAACGTCCTGGAGATGTCATCACTGCATACGGTGGTCGTACAGTTGAAGTCTTGAACACAGACGCTGAAGGTCGCTTGGTGCTGATGGACGCAATTGTGCGTGCCTCCGAAGACAATCCTGACGTCATGATCGACATTGCCACCCTCACAGGCGCAGCAGTTGTGGCACTCGGTACTCGCACAGCTGGAATCATTGGCGACGAAGCCGTTCGCACTGCTGTGAAGAATGCCGCCGATCGTGCTGGTGAAGCATTCTGGCCTATGCCGCTTCCTGAAGAGCTGCGCGAACCGCTGAATTCCCAGGTGGCCGACATTGCAAACATCGGTAAGCGCGAAGGTGGAATGCTCTCAGCAGGATGGTTCTTGAAGGAGTTTGTCCCTGAAGGTTTGCCCTGGGCGCACCTGGATATCGCTGGACCGGCCTTCAACTCAATGGCACCCTGGGGCTACACCCATAGGGGTGGCGTTGGATTTGGCATTCGCACCATGCTCGCCTTTGTTGAGGACATCGAATCAGGCCAGACCGCACTCTAACCCTGTCGCACAGCACCATTCCTGAAGTGAAACAATAGAACTGCGCAGGTGCGCACGTTGAAGTTGTAGCGGAGGCAAAATGCACGACATCGTAATTCTTGGTGGCGGAAGTGGCGGCTATGCATGTGCTTTACGCGCATCACAATTGGGTCTTTCAGTTGTCCTTATTGAGCAGGACAAATTAGGTGGCACCTGCCTTCACCGCGGATGCATCCCAACCAAGGCATTACTTCACGCAGCCGAAGTCGCCGACACCGCACGTGAAGGCGAAAAGATTGGTGTGCACAGCACACTCAATGGCATCGACATGACAAAGGTAAACGCCTACAAAGATGGCGTCATCGGTCGCCTCTATAAGGGACTTCAGGGGCTCGTCGGAAGTCGCGACATCACATATGTTGAAGGCTCAGGTCGACTAGTTGCGCCTCATATCGTTGAAGTGAATGGCCAACGCTACGAAGGCAAGAATATTGTTTTGGCAACTGGCTCATATGCACGTTCGTTGCCAGGTTTAGAAATTAGCGGGCGCATCATGACAAGCGACCAGGCTCTGACAATGGATTACGTCCCAGCAAGCGTGATTATTCTTGGTGGCGGCGTTATCGGGGTTGAATTTGCCTCAGTCTGGAAGTCATTCGGCGTTGATGTCACCATCGTTGAAGGCTTGCCAACACTTGTTCCTGCGGAAGACGCCTCAGTGTCTAAGACAATGGAACGCGCTTACCGCAAGCGTGGAATCAATTTCAAAACAGGTGTTCGTTTTTCAGGTGCTACTCAAGACGACACCTCAGTCACCATCACACTTGAATCCGGCGAAACCATTTCGGCTGACCTGCTGTTGGTAGCCGTTGGTCGCGGTCCACGTACCGAAGGTCTCGGCTACGAAGAGCAGGGTGTCTCAATGGATCGCGGATTTGTTTTGGCAAACGAGCGACTAGCAACAAACGTGCCCGGCATTTACGCAGTTGGTGACATCGTTCCTGGTCTACAACTTGCACACCGCGGATTTCAACAAGGTATTTTTGTGGCTGAAGAAATTGCTGGCTTGGCGCCACAAACTATCGACGAATCAGGTATCCCCCGCGTCACATACAGCGAACCTGAAATTGCAAGCATCGGCTATACCGAAGCTCAAGCAACCGAAAAATTTGGCGAAGTCGACACCTACGAATACAACTTGGGTGGCAACGGAAAGAGCCAAATCCTGGGTACAGCCGGATTCATCAAACTTGTCCGCAAGAAAGATGGTCCAGTTGTCGGCGTGCACATGATTGGAGCGCGTGTTGGCGAACTCATTGGTGAAGCGCAACTTATTTACAACTGGGAAGCGACCGCCGAAGACGTGGCGCCACTTGTTCATGCCCATCCAACCCAAAACGAGGCACTTGGCGAGGCGTTCCTTGCACTTGCCGGTAAGCCCCTGCACGCCCACGCCTAAAGCAATAACCTTTACACGTAACAGCTCTTAAGGAGATAACCGCAGTGTCGACGACAGTATCAATGCCACAACTTGGCGAAAGCGTCACCGAAGGAACCGTCACGCGATGGCTCAAGGCCGTTGGCGACACTGTAGCTGCGGACGAACCGTTACTTGAGGTGTCGACTGACAAAGTAGATACCGAAATCCCCTCACCAGTTAGCGGAATCCTTACTGAAATCGTTGCTGGCGAAGATGCAGTAGTTCTTGTTGGCGGCGCACTCGCTGTGATTTCAGAAAGTGGCTCGGCCACTGCAGCACCAGCCGCTGTTGCGGTCGTTGCTCCTGAGCCTGTTGCTGCACCTGAGCCGGCTGCACCCGCACCAGTTCCAGCAAGTGCACCAGTTCCAGCAAGTGAATCATCAAGCAGCGCCTCTGCCACCCCAGTCCTACTGCCTGCACTCGGCGAAAGCGTGACTGAAGGAACCGTCACTCGTTGGCTCAAGGCCGTTGGCGACACTGTTGCTGCTGATGAAGCACTCCTTGAGGTATCAACGGACAAAGTCGATACCGAAATTCCTTCACCTGTTGCAGGCACGCTCTTGGAAATCACCGTTGGCGAAGACGGTGTAGCCCAAGTCGGCGGACAACTTGGCGTTATTGGCGTGGCCAGCAACGCAAGCGCACCTACTCCAACGCCAGTGTTGCCGGCAACGCCAGCGCAGCCAGCAACACAGACACAACCTGTTACACCAGTTGTGTCTGCGCAAACTGTGAGTGCTCCCGTTAATAACTCATCTGCTTACGCAACACCATTAGTACGCAAACTGGCAGCAGAGCGCGGCGTAGACCTCAGCACAGTCATTGGCACTGGAATTGGTGGACGAATTCGCAAGGAAGATATTGAAGGCACTCCTGCAACAGTTGCGCCGCAGCCGATTCCTGTCGATCGCCCCGTTGCGAGTGTTCCACACACACCGCCAGCACCAGCAGTGCAACCAGCCGCTACACCAGCAGTGGTTCCAGGTTCAGCTGTGAACGATGTGCGTGGCAAGACCGTACCAATGACACGACTTCGTAAAGTCATTGCTGAACGCATGGTCGAGTCACTCCAAGTCTCTGCACAACTCACTTCAGTCGTCGAAGTGGACGTCAGCCGCATCGCAGCACTGCGCGCACGCTCCAAGAATGCCTTCGAGGCGCGTGAAGGCGTTAAGTTGTCGTTCCTTCCATTCTTTGCGAAGGCATCCATCGAAGCACTCAAGCAGTTCCCAATGATCAATGCATCAATCAATCAAGCCGAAGGCATGGTTACCTACTACGATTCAGAGCACATCGGTATCGCGGTAGACACCGAACGTGGATTACTTGTTCCAGTGGTGCGTGATGCTGGTGATCTCAACATCGCTGGGCTGTCTCGCAAGATCAATGAACTTGCTGAACGCACCCGCACAAATAAACTGTCGCCCGATGAACTCAGCGGTGGAACATTCACCATCACCAATACCGGCAGTCGCGGAGCACTTTTCGACACTCCAATCATCAACCAGCCACAGGTAGCCATCCTGGGCACAGGCGCGGTCGTCAAGCGTCCAGTAGTTATCAAGGACGATTCGGGCGCTGACGTTATTGCAGTACGCCAAATGGTTTACCTGGCCCTTACCTACGATCACCGAATTGTTGATGGCGCCGATGCAGCTCGCTTCTTGTCGGCCATCAAGGCTCGCCTAGAAGAAGGTGCGTTCGAAGCAGATTTAGGTCTGTAACTTTTTTGGGGCAGACCACATGCAACAGCATGAGGATGTCACCACGATAAGAGCATGCGTTTTAAAGGTGCTCTAAGCAAAGGGAGCAGCATGAAGATTGTCATCGCCGGATCATCAGGACTCATCGGCACAGAACTCGTCAAATCTTTGCGCGCCGAAGGTCATGAAGTATTTCGCCTTGTGAGACGTAACGCCACTGCCCCAACAGAAATTTCCTGGGATCCTTCAGCCGGTGTAATTGATCGGGACGCACTCATTGGTACAGACGTCATGATTAACTTGGCTGGTGCCGGTGTCGGTGACCACCGGTGGACTTCGTCCTACAAGGAAACAATCCTGAGCTCGCGGGTAGATTCCACTCGAGTCATGGCCGTCGCTGCGGCAGAGATCAAACCGCAAGTCCTGATAAACGCCAGTGCCATGGGTTACTACGGAGACACAGGCTCAAACAAAGTTGACGAATCCTCACCTCGCGGTGGAGGTTTTCTGGCTGACGTGGTGGCCCAATGGGAGCAAGCCGCTGATCCAGCGCGTAATGCAGGTGTTCGCGTCGTTCATCCCCGCACAGGTTTGGTGGTATCTGCACGGGGTGGCGCCTGGGCAAAATTGATTCCTCTGTTCAAATTGGGCATTGGCGGCAAGCTTGGCAATGGCAAGCAGTACTGGTCATTCATTTCGATGCGCGACGAAATTGAAGCATTCAAGTTTCTCATTTCTCACATAGAACTTTCTGGTCCAGTAAATTTGACCGCTCCGCAGCCAGCCACAAATGCCGAAGTCACCAAGGCAATGGGCAAAGTATTCAAGCGACCTACACTCGTACCTGCACCAGCCTTCGCACTCAAAATTGCGCTCGGTGAATTTTCCACTGAAATACTTAGCTCCACTCGAGTCATTCCTCAAAAACTGATCGACGCAGGGTTTACCTTCAGTGACCCTGATGTTTTGTCTGCAATGAGCACGCTGACAATCAAGGACTAACGTGAGCACACTTCCACAAAATGCAGACGTCGTCATTGTCGGGGCGGGACTTTCTGGCCTGTCCGCTGCTCGTCGACTGACCTTGGCAGGACGCGACGTTGTCGTTGTGGATGCAAGTGACGATTTTGGTGGTCGGGTACGAACCGACTTAGTTGATGGCCTGACACTTGACCGAGGCTTCCAGCTTTACAACCCTTCATATAACGAAGGCGCTCGAATTCTGGACTTAGTGTCTTTGGACTTGAAGAGTTTTTCGCCTGGTGTCATCGTGTCGATTGATGGCCGGCACTACCAGCTTGCTGATCCGCGACGTGAACCAACAAAAGCCATCGACACTCTCCTAGCCCCAGTTGGCCCATTTTCAAAGAAGTTGAAGTTTGCGTCATATGCCGCGCGCAATGCCCTTGGTCACCTTGAGCTCGACAAAATCGACCAGAGCACCGAATCTTTTGTGCGGCGCAAATTCGGCGACGAATTTACCGACAAGATGCTCCGTCCGTTCTTGGCCGGCGTTTTCCTGGAGGATAATCTGGCTACTTCAAAGCGCTTTTTCGACATGGTGTTGCGCTCATTCGTTCGCGGCGTGCCGGGAGTTCCGGCGCGCGGCATGCAAGAGATCCCAAGACAGCTTGTTGCCCAACTGAATCCAGGTTCGGTGCACGTGAATACACGAGTCACCGCCGTGACCCCTCACCGCGTAGACACGGCTCAAGGATCAATTAACGCGCGCGCCGTGATTGTGGCGACAAACAGTTACCATGCCTCACAACTGGTCCCTGGATTGAAAGCGACACCAGGAAATGCTGTGACGACCTGGTATCACGTTGCGGATTGCCGTCCCGAAGACATCACCCATGGTCATGGAATTTTGTTGGTCGACGGTAAGCGATTCACTCACGGCCACACTGACATGACTCGACCAGTTGTCAATACGGTTGCCTTGACCAATGCCGCGCCAACATATTCCACCGATGGACGGGTACTGATTTCCTCATCTGCGATTGGCACCCATCCCTCACCACAAGCCGAAGCACAAGTTCGCGGCCATCTTGCTTCGCTTTATTCGATGCCAACGAGCGGCTGGACCCACGCAGCCACATATGTCATTCCAGAGGCGTTGCCTGCGATGTTGCCACCACATGTGATTGCAACGGATCCGCGAGTTGATACAGGACTCTACGTTGCGGGTGATTATCGCGATGTGTCATCAATTAACGGTGCGTTCCATAGTGGTCGTCGCGCAGCAGAAGCGCTATTAGCAGACGGTCGTTAATGCATTAGGCGCATCGACTATTTGAGCGCGCCAATTTCAAGAGTTGTCTCTACAACTTCCCCGGCCACTTTTTCTACGCGATAAGCACGTGCGGGCGCAGTTGGCGAATCAATCACGACCTCGACGGCGTCTGTTCCTGAATACACAATGCCGGCGTGATCGTCAGTGGCAAATGACAAGGGCAGTGTTCCATCGGCCACGAGACTTTGCAGAAGCGGTCGACGTTGCGCCTCTGAGTCATAGTGAACGCCGTTACCGTATGGCAAGAATCCAAGTGAATCAGTGACCGTTTCCAGCTGTGGGCCGAAGGAATCTGTTGGACCGCCGACATGCCAACACAACGAACCAGCACTGACACCGCCGAGGACAGTTCCCGATTCCCAGGCATCTCGCATCGCTTCAGGCACTCCGTGGAGACGCCAGACCGCCAGCAAGTTGGCTACTGATCCGCCGCCAACCCACACAACATCTGCTTGACCAATTGACTTTTCAACTTGTGCATTTGGTTGTGGGAATAGTGCCAGGTGATCAACATCAACCGAGAGCCCAGAAACAGCCTGGTAACTTGTGGCGATGTAGTTGGCGCTATCACCACTTGCTGTCATCACAAAAAGCACACGCGGGCGCTCTTTCCCAGTTAATTCAAGTGCACGCAGGAAGATGCCTCCAGGCGCCATCACTCCCCAGCGGTCAGTGGCATTGAACCCACCGCTTGAGGCAACGATGTATCGCTTAGACATTAAGCGTTGATTTCACTTGTTGGCGAGTCACTTTCCGCAACGTGACCCTTTGACAAAGCGCTTGGCCACCAGACACGGTCGTTCAATTCATACGACAATGCCGGTACGAGCAAACTGCGAACAACAATTGTGTCGAGTAATACACCGAAGGCAACTGCGAAACCAAGTTCTGCAAGGAACACCAATGGAAGCGTGCCAAGCACGGCAAAGGTCGCCGCCAGGACAATGCCGGCTGAAGTGATGACGCCGCCGGTGACAGTGACGCCCTTCAAAATGCCAGGTCGGGTTCCGAGCTTCTTTGATTCCTCGCGAATACGAGTCATGAGGAAAATGTTGTAGTCAATGCCCAGGGCCACAAGGAATACAAACGCAAACAGTGGGAATGAACCGTCTGTGCCCTTGAAGTGGAACAAGTGGGTAAACACAAGATCACAGATACCCAAGGTGGCAGCAAACGACAACACTGTTGTGGCAATGAGTACAACTGGTGCAACAAGGCTGCGGAGCAATAGCGCCAAGATAATGCCAATGACCAAAAGCGCCACTGGAATGATGATGTCGCGATCATGCTTGTTTGCAACTTGAATGTCATAGCTAGCCGCAGTTGAACCACCGACAAGTGCGGTTGAGCTGGCCTTGTGTGCGGCGGCACGGATTCCAGGGATTAAGTCCTGTGCCTGCACTGAGTCGGCCGGCTTATCCAGCGTTACCTCTAATTGAATCCAACCTTCATGTACAGCAACGGTTGGCGCTGGAGCACCTGGAATTGCCGGCCCAGTCAATGTCGGAGCAATGAGAGCAACACCAGGTGTCACCTTGAGTGCCGCACTCACTGTCGCAGAATCTTCCTGCTTGACGACAACCAGAGTTGGGTCGCCCGAACCTGCTGGGAAGTGTTCAGCCAAAACTGAAAGACCAACGACTGAATCTGGATGACCAGTGAAAGTTTCCGTTTGGGCAAGCCCTGCGGTATTCAACTGGAATGCAAACGAACCCGCAATAAGAAGGAGTGCGCCTGAGGAAATCCAAGTGCGTCGCGGATGATTGCCCACCATGCCAGCAACTCGGGACCACACACCGTGCAGCTTGCCGTCCACGTCATCGTGACGTGGAACCTTTGGCCAGAAAACGCGTCGACCTAGCAGCACCAGGATTGCTGGCAATAGCGTCAGCATGACTAGTTGCGCGGCGATAATGCCAATTGCCGCAACTGGACCTAGCGAACGAACGCTCTTTAGCTCTGAAAGTGACAACACAAGCAGACCAGCGATAACGGTGAATCCTGATGCAGCAATCGGTTCGATAACTCCACGCCATGCAACCTTCATCGCATCAACGCGGTGATCAAAATGATGAAGTTCTTCCCGGTAACGGGCAATCAACAACAGCGCATAGTCAGTTGCAGCACCAATAACGAGCACAGACAAAATGCCTTGGGATTGACCATCGAGAGCAATCAGCTCAGCCTTGGCCAACAAATAAACAATGCCGCCACCAACGCCGAGAGCAATAAAGGAGCAGAAAAGTGGAATGAAAGCAAGTACTGGTGATCGGTAAACCAGGATCAAAATAATCAAAACCACAAGACCTGTGATGAGCAACAGCTTGCTGTCGAGCGAACCGAAACTTCCGAAGAGGTCGGCAAGGATGCCGCCAATGCCCGTGACGTGTGATTCAAATCCGGCGACCTTGCTTGCCTCAAGACGAAGGGCTGTTATGACCTCAGGCAATGCTGGCTTGTTGTTCGCCAGCGGCACGCCTAGTTTCTTATCGTCAAACGGCACCGACATCAAAACAGACTTGCCATCCTGCGATGGAATTGGAACTATCTGTGCACCTGTTGCGAGGTAATCCCCGATGGTCTTTCCGGCGCCTGGAACTTGAGCCGCTGGGAATGACTTTGCAAACTCAGCCAAGTGTGCAATTCCAGCCTGATCAACAGTTCCAACAAAAACAACAAGAGCAGGAAGGACTTGCGCATCCTTTGCCGTGAACTTCGTCGCAATGGCTGTAGCCTTCGTTGACTCCGCAGAGCTCGGCAAGAAACCCGAGCTGTCGTTCTTCTGAACGCTCGAGAGCTTTCCAAACAGAGGCCCTGTAGACCCACTGATCGCCAACCAGGCAACAATGACGGCAATTGCCAGTGCAATGTATTTACGGGCGGACTTGGTCTGCGCCTTATGGTTTTCAGGTTTGTTGATTTCGGTACTACTGGTTTCAGTGCTGTTTGTATCCACCCTCAGAGTCTAGGGAACGACTAGGGCACATGCACATTGGACCATTCGAGTCCAATAGTCTTGAAATATGCCTATCGTCATTGACAGTTCCACTCTTGGTGTGGACTTCATTGACTATCAAATCGCCTGGGAAGCTCAACGCCACCTGCACAGCGCAGTTGTTAATGGTGATCAGCCCGACACCATTCAACTTCTCGAACATGCTTCGGTGTACACCGCGGGTCGCAGAACCGAACCCTTCGAAAAACCCATGGATGGAACACCTGTTGTGGACGTGGATCGCGGCGGCAAAATCACTTGGCACGGCCCAGGGCAACTCGTTGGGTATCCGATCCTTCATCTGCCATCCGCCATGGACGTCGTGCCACACGTGCGCAGACTCGAGGATGCCCTCATTGGAATGTGTGCAGACTTCGGCTTGGACACAGTCCGAATCAAGGGTCGAAGTGGCGTGTGGGTTCCCGCAGACGACACACGCCCAGATCGCAAAATTGCAGCCATTGGTGTTCGTGTTGCGCAAGGTGTGACCATGCATGGGTTTGCACTCAATTGCAATAACGATCTTGCGTGGTTTGACCGCATCGTTCCGTGTGGAATTCGCGACGCGGGCGTGACGACATTGAGCACAGAACTCAATCGCGACATCAAGGTTTTAGACGTCGCCGCCAGCGCCATCATTCACCTTCATCGAGTTTTTGACCCAATTGCCGCTGAGATTCAAGCACGACCAGGCGCATAGACTGACACCGTGAACGAATCAATCCCGCTGACACCCGTGAATAACGATCAGCCCAAAATGCGCCGAGTCGAAGCACGCAATTCTGAAACTCCAATTGAACGCAAACCGGAATGGATCAAAACAAAACTCAAGACCGGACCTGAGTACACCCAAATTTTGAATTTGGTGAAGTCCGAGGGGTTGCATACTGTCTGCCAAGAAGCTGGCTGCCCAAATATTTTTGAATGCTGGGAAGACCGTGAAGCAACGTTCTTGATTGGCGGAGACCAATGCACTCGACGCTGCGACTTCTGCCAGATCGACACAGGTAAGCCACAGGCGCTTGATCGTGATGAACCGCGCCGTGTTGCGGAGTCAGTGGCATCAATGCAGCTGCGCTATGCAACAGTGACTGGCGTAGCACGCGATGACCTCGAAGATGGCGGCGCATGGTTGTACGCCGAAACTATTCGCAAAATTCATGAACTTGTTCCCGGCTGTGGCGTTGAAATGCTCGCACCAGATTTCAATGGCGAACCACACCTCCTCCAGGAAGTGTTCGAGTCACGTCCCGAAGTTTTCGCCCACAACATCGAAACAGTCCCCCGAATTTTCAAGCGCATTCGCCCTGCATTCCGTTATGAGCGCTCACTTGATGTCATCACAGCTGCTCGCGAATTTGGACTAGTCACTAAGAGCAACCTCATCTTGGGAATGGGTGAGGAAATCAGCGAAGTTCATCAAGCCCTCGAAGATCTCCATGCAGCCGGCTGCGACCTTGTCACTATCACGCAGTACCTGCGCCCATCACTTCGTCACCACCCCATTGAGCGCTGGGTACGGCCCGAAGAGTTCGTCGACTTGGCTACCTACGCTGAAAACATCGGTTTTGCTGGTGTTCTCAGCGGTCCACTCGTTCGGTCGTCATATCGAGCAGGTCGCCTCTATCAGCAAGCCATTGCAGCCCGCGACGCTGCCAACAATTAAGGTTGACTCATGTCTTCAAAGCAGCCAGCACCAGCCAAGCAGAAGTGGTACCAACAAGTACGCGAAACATACTCGTTCGCAGCGAAGGAAGTATCACTGCTTCCATTGAAACTAGTTGGAATCTTCGTTGTCGTTTTCGCTCTGATATTTGGGGTCGTGGGAATCGCACTTAAGTGGACCGCACTCGGCGCATTGATGGGTCTAAGCTCTGGCCTTCTTGCCACACTTCTCAGTTTCGGAAAAATTGCTGAGAAGGCTGCCTATTCCTCCATCGACGGACAAATTGGCGCGGCCGCATCAGTGTTGAACACTTTGCGTGGAGCCTGGTTCACGACGCCTGGCATTGGGGTCGACAAGAACCAGAACCTTGTCCACCGCGTTGTTGGCCGGCCAGGAATTATTTTGGTCGCTGAAGGCTCACGTCCACAGACTTTGTTGGCTGAACAAAAACGCATGCACGCGCGTTACGCACCAGGCGTTCCAATTCACGAAATTGTGGTTGGCCCCGGCGATACTGCCATCGCAGACCTAAACAAGACAGTCAAGAAGTTCAGTAAGTCATTGCGACCTGCTGAAGTCACTGACGTTCGTCGCCGCTTGAATGCCATCCCAGTCAACGCATTCCCAATCCCTAAGGGACCAATGCCGACAAGTCGAAAGGTCTCACGTCGATAATGGATACCTCATCAAATTCTCAACTTGTTGACCTGCTCAACAACATCACGCCAACTCAAATTTTGGGCGTACTACTTGTTGTTATTTTCTTGTTCAAGAAACTCATCAAGTGGGCAGTCATTCTTGGCGTTCTTTTCATCGTCGTATTGCCGTACGTTGAAAACTCTGCAGCTTTTGAATCAATCAAAACAAAGCTCGGGTTCTAACTAACGGATTCGCACTGCCACTGATTCGACGGCCTTATCGTGCAACCCACGCCCGTCACGATCCCAAATTAACGCTGGCACAACCCACGACAGCAACCAGGTGCGCGCAAGCACACGCGGCAAGCTAAGCCTGGCTCCAGACACATTCACAATTCGCACATTCATAATGCGCTGACCGAATGAACTTCCCGTCAAAGCCGTTAAGAGAATCACCTGTACGGCAAACACCTCAAGTATTAATAAAGACTTGGTGTTGTACGAAACCTGCGGGAACACCATTCCAGCGATCGCCATTGAGGAAAACCAATCAATGGTTAAAGCCACAGCACGCCGTCCCATGGAAGCTACGGCTCCGGGACCTACCTGAGGAAGACCCAGACGCTCTCCGGGATACCCAAAATCGACACCTTGGTTCTCCAGTGCCGCCTTTGGTCCTTGTAGCCACGAGCCAATGTCCTTGCGATCCATAGGTTCAGCCTACTTTGGTCCACACATGTGGGCAGGCTGACACAAATGTGACGACATGTAACAAACACGAAACACTCGGGACACCGTCAGGTAATCCCCTGTTGTTACCGTGAGGTTCAGTTGGTCAACAGACCAGCCGCTCTGCACCACACAAAGTGCAGTGATCGAGGCGACAACCTAGTGGAGGATAAATGTCCAGCTTGGGACTGAATACCCCTGAAGATGTACTTAAGTACATCAAGGACAACAATGTGCGATTCGTAGACGTTCGTTTCTGCGACTTGCCAGGCGTTATGCAGCACTTCAACATTCCAGTTGAATCTGTAGATGAAGCACTCTTTAAAGATGGTCAGATGTTCGATGGATCTTCAATCCGCGGCTTCCAATCAATTCACGAATCAGACATGAAACTGATCCCAGATGTCACCACCGCATTTATCGATCCATTCCGTGCGGAGAAGACACTCGTTATGAACTTCTCGGTGCGCGATCCGTTCACCGACGAACCATACAGTCGCGATCCACGTAACGTCGCCGCTAAAGCTGAGGCATACCTGGCTTCCACCGGTATCGCGGACACTGCATTCTTCGCACCAGAGGCCGAGTTCTTTGTATTCGATTCAGCTCGCTTCAAGACTGGTCAAAATGAATCTTTCCACCACATCGATTCCATCGAAGGTGCCTGGAACACAGGCGCGGAATTCAACGCTGACGGTTCAGATAACCGCGGCTACAAGACTCGCGTCAAGGGTGGTTACTTCCCTGTGTCGCCAACTGATCAGATGGCTGACATGCGCGACCAGATGGTTTTGCGTCTACACGAAGTGGGCTTGCTCGTAGAGCGTTCGCACCACGAAGTTGGTACAGCAGGTCAGATGGAAATCAACTACCGCTTCAACTCACTTCTGGCAGCTGCTGATGAAGTAATGCTGTTCAAATACGTCATCCGTAACGAAGCATGGGCTGCTGGCAAGACTGCAACCTTCATGCCAAAGCCACTTTTCGGTGACAACGGTTCCGGCATGCACGTTCACCAGTCACTTTGGGCAAACGGTGTTCCACTGTTCTTTGACGAACGTGGTTACGGCGGCCTATCTGACATGGCTCGTTGGTACATCGGCGGCATCCTGAAGCACGCACCATCGCTTCTTGCATTCACGAATCCAACTGTGAACTCGTACCACCGCCTAGTGCCAGGTTACGAAGCACCAGTGAACTTGGTGTACTCACAGCGCAACCGTTCAGCATGTATTCGTATCCCAATCACTGGTAGCAACCCGAAGGCTAAGCGCATCGAGTTCCGTTGCCCTGATCCATCAAGTAACCCATACTTGGCGTTCGCTGCACTATTGATGGCTGGTCTTGACGGCATCAAGAACAAGATTGAACCACATGCACCAGTTGACAAGGATCTCTACGAGCTTCCACCAGATGAAGCTGCTGACATCCCGCAGGTTCCATCATCACTTCCAGAGGTGCTTGATGCCCTTGAAGCAGATCATGACTACCTGCTCGAAGGTGGCGTATTCACTCCAGACTTGATCGAAACCTGGATTGCTTACAAGCGCGAGGCTGAAGTTGATTATGTTCGCTTGCGTCCACACCCAGCTGAGTTCGAGTTGTACTACGACATTTAAGTCGTTGCTCAACTAGACAAAGTCTTTCGAGTCGCCTCGAAAGTCAATGACCCCCGTTACTTCAGGTAGCGGGGGTCATTCGTTTGCCCAACAAGCCGCATGACGCAAGTTAGAGTGACACTCATGACGTTCACTGCACCTGGAACTTGGAATTCGCCCATCACACCTGAGTTACTCGCCCAAGCCGGGACATCTCGTGCCTTTACCCAGGTTTTTCGCGACCAACTCTTTTGGGATGAGCGCCGACCAACTGAAGGCGGTCGCAATGTAGTTGTTAGTAAAGACCGCGGAGATATTTTGCCTGCACCGTGGTCGGCGTCAACGCGAGTGCACGAAATGGGTGGGCTGAGTTGGTTGGTGACTTTCTGGAATGGCGAACCCGGTCTGATGTTCTGTGAAGCAAGTGACCAACGCTTGTATTGGAAGACTGACGGTGGAACCCCGCTTCCATTGACGCCTGCATCGCCAACTGGGTCACTTCATCGCTACGCCGAAATGCATGTGAGGGGTGACAATGTTATTTGTATTCGAGAAATTACTGAAGGTCACCACACAACTCGAAGCATCATCTCCATCAACATCGATGGATCGATTACCACCCTTGATGACGACAGCCATTTCTATGCGCATCTAGCAACCTCACCGGATGGAAACAAGCTGGCCTGGGTTGGCTGGGAACATCCCCAAATGCCTTGGGATGGGACACAAATTTTTGTCGCCGAATTCACGGCTGATTCGCTGCTCGCCCATCGACAAAAAATTGTTGGGTCGACCACCGAGTCAGTGAACAGTCCCACTTGGGATGGTAACGGGGCGCTGTACTACATCAGCGATACATCGAATTGGTGGAACGTGTGGCATGCCGACCTGAAGGGAAACACGCGACATGTTGCCGTCGATGAATCCGAGTGGGCAAAGCCACTGTGGATTATCGGCTGGAATGCCTTGACGATTCTGCCCAATGGACACCTACTCGCAGAGCGTGGACCAGTTGGTCACCGCACATTGACAATCCTGGATCCAGCAACAGGATCGTGGAGAGACATCGACGCCGACGATCGCATTTCGTGGGAGCACATGAGTCTGTCAGCGACGACGATCTATGCGCTAGGTCAAGGCAAACGGTCGCAGGTTGAGCTCGTGGCAATTGACCTCGACACGCTTACCCTCAACATCGTCGTAAACAATCCCCTGCCCGTACCAAGCGAATATTTCTCACCATCGCAGGCCCTGCTGTCACCGAGTCAAGGCGGCCGCACCGTTCATTCGTTCTACTACCCCGCACATAACCCTGAACACACATCCACAGAACCAATGCCCGTCATCATCACCTGCCACGGTGGACCCACAGCAAACGTGGAAGGTGTTGCCTCACTGAAACACGCCTATTTCACATCACGTGGCTTTGCCGTCGTCGACGTAAACTACGGCGGCTCAACGGGTTACGGACGCAAATACCGAGACACCCTTCTGGGGCAATGGGGAGTCGTCGACACCGAGGACGTACTTGCCGTAACTGACGACCTTGTGACAAGAGGACTGACCACCCCAGACATGCTGTTTATCCGAGGCGGTAGCGCAGGAGGATTTGCTGTGTTGAACGCATTGGTTCACAGTGACAAATTTGCCGGAGGCGCAAACTACTACGGCGTGGCCGACCTCACCGGATTAATGGCAGCCACGCATGACTTTGAAGCGCACTACACCGATTCACTCGTGGCACCATACCCCGAAGGCAAAGACCTCTACATCGAACGATCACCATTGACCCATGCGGCAAACGTTTCATCCCCCATTATTTTCTTCCAAGGACTCGATGATGAAATCGTGCCACCAGCACAATCAGAAGCCTTCCGTGACGCATGTATCGCCAACAACATCAAATACAAATACTTCGAATTCGAAGGCGAAGCACACGGATTCCGCAAAGCCGCAACAATAATCACCGCAGCCCGCGAAGAACTCGCGTTCTTTGCCGAAATTCTGAACGAAAAAACAAACCCTTAGTAGCGTGGTGCGATATTCATGGCACCACTTACTGTTAGTAGCGTGGTGCGATAGAAGCCGGCAACGCCGCGATTTCAACTAAATCCTCACTAGCCAGCGTGATTCCAACGGAAGCCACATTCTGCTCAAGCCACTTGCGACGCTTCGTACCTGGAATTGGTACAACATTCTCGCCTTGAGCCAAAATCCACGCCAGCGCAATTTGTGCCGGAGTCGCAGAATGTCGCTCGGAAATCAAAGCAATGCCATCAACAATTGCTTGGTTGGCCGCCATCGCTTCTGCACTAAATCGTGGATTATTCTTTCGGAAGTCATCATCACCAATCGTCGATCCGTCTAATTCACCAGTAAGAAAACCTCGGCCAAGTGGTGAATATGCAAGAAAGCCAATGTCATTGGTGTTACAAAAATCAAGCACGTCATTATCAATGTTTTCACTTGTCCAGATCGACAATTCACTCTGAACACTTGCAACCGGGTGAACACTTTGCGCCCGCTGAATCTCTTCAACCGTCACTTCCGACAGACCAATGTGACGCACTTTGCCAGCGCTGACAAGCTCTGCCATGGCGCCCCAGGTCTCTTCGATGGGTACATCAGGATCAACACGGTGCAACTGAAAAAGATCAAGGTAGTCAGTTCCAAGGCGACGCAGGCTCGCCTCACACGCCGATTTCACATGTGTCGGCGAACCATCCCGGCCGTACGACTGCGAATCAACAGGAACTAAGCCGCATTTGGACGCGATGACAACGCGTTCGCGCAATCCATCCCCGACCACATACTTACCAATAATTTCCTCGTTGGTAAACGGCCCATAAACATCGGCAGTGTCCAACAATGTGACACCAATTTCAACCGCCCGATGAAGGGTCGCACGAATTTCTGCTGGGTCAGCCTCACCAACGGAATAACCCCAAGACATCGGCATGCAACCAAGTCCAATTGCACTAACTTCTAAAGTTCCGAGCCGACGGACAGGAAGAGTATTTTGTGTCATGCGTTCAGCATAGAGAATCCCTTCATTATGCTGAACCTAGAGCACGAAGGAGATTTCTATGAGCGACGTATCTAAGAGCGAAATTGTGATGTACGGGGCAGAGTGGTGTGGCGATTGTCGTCGCTCCAAGCGCGTCCTAGGCGACCTTGGTGTCACCTATACCTACATCAATCTTGAAGAAACTCCAGAAGCAGCCGACGTAGTGGTCGAAATAAATGGTGGCGCGCAATCAATACCCGTGATTGTTTTTCCTGATGGTTCGCACATGACTGAACCCGGTGATTTGGACCTTATTGCCAAATTGCACGAACTGGGAATTACGTCTTAAAAAATCAGATCGTAACGACGGAATACCTCATCTTGCTTCCACCCTCGTGCTTCGTAAAGCGCTTGCGCAGGTGTGTTGTCGTGGGCAGTTCGCAAAAATAACCGGGTTGCCCCAGCATCGCGAGCGGCCTGCTCGGCAGTATCCATCAGTTGAGTAGCAATGCCATGACCTCGATATTTTTCTTCCACAAACAAGTCATTCAACAACCAAATATGGCTCAACGAAACTGTTGAAAAAGTTGGGTAAATCATGGTGAATCCAGCCGGGCTGTTATTGAAATCATCATTGTACGTAGCGATAAATACAATCGCTTCATTGTCTGCAAGCCGAGATGCTAAATAACTACGCGTGCCCGCATTCGGCGCTTGCTTATAGAACGCTCGATAATTTTCAACCAAACCCACCAGATCGTCGAGGTCTGCCAGTGTCGCTTGGTGAAGTGAAATCATGACAATAAGCCTAGCCACATACGACCAGAACTATTCAGGTGCAGAGGCCACGGCTTGACTAGGCTTTTCACGAAATAGGCGCAAACCTACAGCGAGCAACACGATGCCGAAAATCAAACTGACAAATGCACCCAAGATTCCTTGGACATAACGTGTGACGAGCTCAATGCCGCCACTGAGAAGGAATAGCAATCCTGCGGCAAGAAACGGCCACGAACGGTTTCGCAAATAGACGAAAAACAGAATCAAACCGATGGCGACCTGGATAACCGAAGGTAATTCAACGAATGACTGTTGTCGGAGCAACAGACTGGCGAGGTAAACCATTGCTAGTCCCACGAGGTTTGCGGCATTCTCCTCGATGAAGAGATTCCGACTCACTGCTAGCAACCACACAACGGCTGCGACCATAAGAAAAATCCCAGCAATGACCGCGTTCTCACCCGAGCCACCCTTGATTAACTCCCATGACAGCACACCTAGTGCAGCTGAAAAGGAACCAACTATCACACCGAGAGCGACGACACCAAATGCCGATTTCGCTCGAAAATAGCCAAACACAGCAACTACACCTGCAGCCAATGCGCACAACATCACAATGCTCGGTGGTACCCACGGTTCGGGATTAATCCAGTTCATTGAATTTGGACTGTTCTTGGGGACCCAAAACTCATTGAAGATCAGTCCCACTGTGAATGCAACAAGCGCAGCGGCGCCGACATAAAGTGTTGAACATAATCTGCGCATCACATCATCAGTACGCGTGCGAGATAAATACGTTGCAGCCATAATCAAAATTGCCGACGCAATAGCGACAACAAGCGGTCTGCCCCAGGTGCCCAATTGTGTCCAGGCTCGGGAAAGGATTAATCCCGCGGACACGACTATGACTGCACCGCCGATGTATGTAAACGCCTCCGACCACAGGGCTCGACGGTTGCGAATTTCGCTCCCCGATACACCTAAACGCAAGGCATGCTGCACAGCATGTGCCTGCGCGATCGTGATTGTCTCTTCGGAAACAAGAGCAGCCAATTCAGGTATGAGTTGTTCGAGGTCTGGCAGTTCATTCATATATCCACCGTACGCCTGGATTTACTCAAAAAATACGAAAACCCCCGCACTCTGCGAGGGTTTTCGTTTCGAGCTGCTGATTGCACATCAGGTTTAACCTATGTGCGCACCTGGTGCATCATTGGCCGCAAGTGTGTCCTTGTCTGCATTAATCATGAACACCCAGACAATTGCGCCTAACGTCAACAGACCTGCACTCCAGATGAAGGCATGTGTGAATCCGTGTGTAAGACCTTGCGCGTACGACATTGGATCATTCATCGGATCAGGAACAATTTGCTTCTCGATGAAGTAATTTGCTGTTGCAGTTGTCGCAATGGTATTCAGGAACGCTGTACCTAATGCTCCACCAATTTGCTGGCTGGTGTTCAACACAGCAGAGGCAACGCCAGCATCATGATTTCCGACACCGAACAATGCTGTTGCCGACAATGGTACGAAGACCAGACCCATACCAAGGCTCATCAAAATCAATGCAGGAAGGATGTCAGAAACATATGCACTTGTTGGTGTCAAGCGTGTGAGTAACAGCAATCCAGCAGTTGCCATCAATAGTCCGACGAACGATACATAGCGTGGCCCGAACTTGGGCAACAACTGTGAGGCAAGACCAGCACTGATTCCAACGCCAACCGAGAACGGAAGGAAGAGAAGTCCGGACTTCACTGGTGAGTACTGCAAGATGCCCTGGAAATAAATCGACAAGAACAAGAACATGCCGAAAAGTCCTGAGCCAACAATGAGCGAGGTCAAGTAACTTGCCCCACGGTTACGTTCGGTCAGGACTCGGACAGGCAACAACGGATGCGAAGTCTTTGCCTCAATGACAAAGAAAGCCACGAGGAGAATTGCAGCAGCACCAAAGTATGTAAGTGCAGATGTCGAACCCCAACCATCTTCACCAGCCTTTGTAATTCCATAAACCAATGTCACAAGTCCAGCTGTTGATGTCACAGCACCTGGGATGTCATAGCGAGTATCTCCACTTGCCTTGCTCTCATGCACAGCTGGAACAGCCAAGATGAAAGCAATAACCGCAATCGGAACGTTCACACCAAGACACCAACGCCACGAAGCGTATTCGGTCAAGAGTCCGCCCAGAATCAAACCAATGGCGGCGCCACCGGCAGACAGACCACCGTAAACACCAAATGCTTTTGCGCGTTCCTTGGAGTCAGTAAAAGTTGTTGTAATCAATGACAGGGCGGCAGGAGCCAGCAATGCAGCCATCGCACCTTGCAATGCGCGAGAACCGAAAAGCATGGCCTGGTTCTGTGCAAATCCACCAATTGCCGACGCGCCAGCGAAACCAACGAGGCCAACAAGGAAAGACCGCTTGCGACCCCAGTAGTCAGCGATTCGTCCACCAAGAAGCAGTAGCCCGCCGAAGGCAAGTGTGTACGCGGTAACAACCCATTGACGGTTGCTGTCTGTGATTCCCAGATCCTGCTGAAGATTTGGCAATGCGATGTTCACGATTGATGCATCGAGCACCACCATCAGTTGGGCGATAGCAATAACGCCAAGTGCTTTCCAGCGGTTGGGGTCAAGCGCTGGTGTCGAGTTGTCTACATGTGTTTCGGTTGTCATGAATCTCCTTAGGGGCAACCTTTTAATTCTAAATGAAATTTCAACTACCTGCCGACCATGGGATCTCGGTGCAGAGTATCCTCAACAGGTGCGCACCTACTGGAAACTCTTTGCCATTCCTGGCGTCAAGAGACTTGTTATTAGTGCCATACCTGGTCGCATCGCCTACGCGATGATCAACCTCACAACCTTTTTCTACGTGCAACATGCCACTGGTTCAATCACACTGGCTGGGCTTGCCACTGGCGCGGAAACAGTCACGTCGTCGCTTACCGCCGGTATCCGCGGTCAAGCAATCGATAAATTCGGTCAGACAAAACCGCTGCTCATTTATGTTCCCGCCTGGGTATCGATTGTGCTGTTACTTAGCTTTCAAACGGAGAAAGCGTCTCTTCTCCTCGTGTCCGCACTCGTAGGTTTGTGCTCCCCTCCTATCAACTTGTCGACCCGTCCATTGTGGCGAGATGCCGTTGGTGCCGATAATTTGCGCACTGCATACGCAATTGATACGACCCTGATGAATGCAACCACTGTGATTGGCCCTGTTATCGCTACAACCGTTTCGCTACGATTTGGCGGCGACGTGGCACTTCGTCTCACGGCACTACTCATGCTGACTGGCGGTCTGTCACTCCTCACGATGCCTCTGTCACGAAATTGGAAACCCGAACCAACGAACGGGACTTCTTTTGCATTGTTGAAAGACCTTCGATTTCAACTCCTTGCGCTCGAAGGGATGATCTTTGGCCTTGGTTGGGGCTTACTTGAGATTGCCATTCCCAGCTCGGCAACACTTGCTGGGGTCCCAGCTAAATCAGCACCACTTCTTGCCGCACTTGCTGGTGCCAGCATTGTCGGCGGACTTATTATCGGTGGCCGCAAGTCAGCCGTGACACCGCTGCGCGGCTTTAAAATTGCCAGCCTCTGCGTGGCTTTCACGACAATTCCACTCTCATTTACAACCCCCGGATGGTCAATGGGCATCTCGCTGATGTTCCTTGGCCTGGCCATTGGTTTTGCCCAGGTCTATCACTGGGAAGTTCTCGAAGCCGTCCGCCCTGTTGGGTCGGCAACGTCGGCACAGGCATGGTTATGGACAGTTGAAGGCTCGATGCTGGCAATTGGCGCTGCTCTTGGCGGCTTCCTGGTTGAACATGTCAGCCCACGCGCCGCGTTTGGCGGGGTGACTATCGGCCTGATCTGCTCAACTGCGTTCGTTTGGCTCGTAGCAGCAAAACACCTGTCACAAGCCGATCAGCCTTTGTCTGACATTCAGAAGATTGAGGCACTCGCCGACCTGGAAACTCCACACGAGTAATACGCCCACCGCATAATGTCGGGTTCGCGTAAAAAGTGAAAATGCCATACCGAAATAACAATTGGTTGACACTGAGACACGAAGATTTACTCGCCAGTAATAGGAAAATTGATTAAAAATCCATTAGATTTCGTTATGCAAAAAGTCTCAAGACATCAAGAACTCAAACGCACGAAGACACTACAAATACCCCGTCATGAAAGTCGATGGTTAACCATCGACTTGGCGGGGTGATAATGAAATTACACGAAGCAAAATGCCTATATGAACTGAGGATTACAATGGCAAAGACAACTGTTCGACCAGTTAAGAAATCTGCTGCGAAAGTAGTTGCCAAAAAGACCACTGTGGCAAAGAAGTCCACGGCAAAAGCAACTGGACCACTCACAGGCCTAGATTGGCTTCGCGCACGTATGGACAAACTTGGCTACCGCTCCCTTGAGGAAGTTGCGACCGCAATCGGAATCAACCGCGGCAATCTCTATCGCTACTTCTCGCTTGAGACTCGTCCAAGTGTTGCCTTGCTCCCAGATCTTTGCGGCGCACTGAAGGCATCGCCTGCAGAAATTCTGAAGGCGCTAGAGATTCTCGGCGCGAACGATCGCCTGTAACCCATAAATAGCGCACGGATCAACCATCACGGTTGCTTCGTTCGAATTTCGAACAAAGACGCGGCTCGGGGCTTCGTCTGATTTATAAAGCTCTGTCATTGCCCACTCAACTGCTTCAAGCAGTTCTTCTCGGCAGGTGTGAATAGCCATTTCAATTGGCTGCTCTGGGGCGATAGTCAGACGAACCCGAGGCCCGTCTAATTTTTCAACCCGCGGAGCCGGAACATCTTTCCCGTTTTCGGCGTCGCGGATGACCAGTTCAAGCATGTGTCCATTAGACACTAACCCACTGACATTCTTGGGATGCGTTGTATTTTTACAACGCGTGTCTCACCGTTGCTAAATTACGGCTTTGTAATTTTCCAGAGCGCAGGAAGAACAGCACCTGCAGCAATTGCCTTAACGGCATCGCCAACAAGGAACGGTGTAACACCGTGGGAAATCGCCCATGACATTGACATTCCAGTTGAATGAGCCAGCCACGTCGCACCGAATACGTAGATAGTTGCTGTGCCAGCCACATAGGCAATCAGCGTGGTCGGCACGCGCTTTGTTGCGCCACGTTCAGCAATCTGGCCAACAACGAGGGAAGCAAAAACAAAACCAGCTAGGTACCCAAATGTAGGCATCGATAACACATCGCGACCGGTCACGTGAGTGCCATCAGCCGACGGTGCTAGAACAGGTGCGCCTACTACTGCAAGTGCGATGTACAGAACCTGAGCGATGACTGCGCGCTGGGCACCCAAAGCACCTGCACCAGCAAGGACTGCAAATGTCTGCAATGTCAGTGGCACTGGGGTGAACGGCAGGGGTACAGAAATCTGTGCAGCCAAGGCCGTGAATGCGGTGAGTCCCACTACAAGTGCGGCGTTACGCACTGCGGACTTACTAGCCCAAGAATCTACGATTACGACATTCGCGCTCTGAGTTGTCATTGCTACCTCACTAGTTGTTCTGGCTTGTCCGAAAGCCTACTGCACAGAGATCAAGGGCTGCCAGATACTCTAAGAATGAGGAGTTGAGATGCTACACATTGATGCAGAAACCATTGACCGCACGCTAACTTTCCCTGAATTGGTGAATGATTTGCGCAGCGCATTTGCGGCAAATTGGGTTACTCCCACACGTCACCATCACATCGTTGAACATGACCCTAAAGACTCGACACTTCTACTCATGCCATCGTGGACTGGCGATGGCGAACACAACTACATCGGCGTCAAGATCGTCACAGTTCACCCGGACAACGGCAGCCGCAACCTTCCGGCAATTCACGGCGTCTACTACTTGACCAATGGAAACACCGGCGAGTCGCTGGCGACACTTGATGGAACCCGAATCACTGTGTGGCGCACCGCAGCAGCGTCAGCCCTAGCCAGCACATACCTTTCGCGGCCAGACAGTTCGGTTTTAACAATGATTGGATCAGGGGCCCTGAGCCCATTCATGATTCGTGCCCACATGGCCGTTCGACCAATTGAGCAGGTCTACCTGTGGAATCACAACATTCGCAATGCCCATGCCCTGGCCGAAAAGCTATCCGCCGAAGGATTGCCGGTCACCGCACATCCTGACCTTGTGACCTCGATTGGCAAGAGTGACATTGTGTCCAGCGCAACGCTCAGCACTACCCCATTGATTTTTGGTAAATGGCTCAAACCAGGAACACACGTCGACACGGTTGGCGCCTACAACCCACAGATGCGGGAAACGGACGATGAACTCGTTCGCACAGCAACAATTTTTTGCGATACCTGGGGTGGTGCGTTGCACGAAGGTGGCGACCTCGCAATTCCGCTTAGCGAAGGTGTCATCACCCGTGACGCTGTGAAGGCCGACCTTCACGACCTTGCTCGTGGAACTCACCCTGGTCGCACAAGCGATTCAGAAATCACCTACTTCAAATCCGTGGGCACAGCTGTGGAGGATTTAGCGGCTGCCGTAGCGGTCTACGAACGAGCTAGTCGCTAACCATGTTGGATCAATCGCAAACACCGTACGCAGATGCGGTCGCACACTACGCATCACACGATTGGCTTCGGTTCAGCACACCAGGACACCAGGTCTCACAAACTGCACAACCTGAACTCACAGAGTTTCTCGGTCGGCGTGTACTCGCCGAAGACGTGCAACCATTCGTGGACGGCATTGATTACGGTCCGAGCGACCCACTCTCACAGTCGCTAGCCCTAGCCGCACAGGCTTGGGGTGCACGCAAGACTTGGTTTCTCACTAATGGCGCATCAAAGGGCAACCTCATGGCGTGCCTGGCCATGCGTAATTTCGGTACAGAAATTGTTGTGCAACGGAGCGTACATTCATCTGTTATCGACGGGCTTGCACTCAGCGGCTTAGATGCAACATTTGTGTACCCGTCTGTTGTTGACTCGCTAGGAATTGCAAATGGTGTCACGCCAGAGGCGCTTGCTGACGCACTGGATCAAACTCCACATGCAGTTGCTGCCTACGTCGTCACACCTAGTTACTTCGGAGCTGTCGCCGATGTTGCAGCCCTTGCCGACCTTGCGCATAGCCGCGGTATCCCCCTGATTGTGGACGAAGCCTGGGGCGCTCACTTTGGTTTTCACCCCGACTTACCCACAAATGCAAACCGTCTTGGCGCTGACCTTGTTATCAGCAGCACCCACAAACTCGGTGGGAGTCTCACCCAGTCCGCGATGCTACATCTATCCCATGGACCATTCGCGGATTCACTTGAGCCGCTTCTTGACCGAGCTTTCAAATCAATGCAGTCCACTAGTGCCAGCGCTTTACTACAGGCTTCACTTGATTTAGCCCGCAAGCAACTTGCTCATGAAGGATTAACGAAGATCGGTACCACTATTGCTGCCGCGGATGCATTGCGCGCGGGTATTGCGAAGGAAGAGCGATTCTCAAACGTTTATGACGTCATTGCTAACTATCCCGACGTCATGACAGTTGATCCACTGCGCATTTCCCTAGATATGCAGTCGGGTGGAATTTCTGGCCACCAGGCTCGCTCAATTCTGTTCCACGAACATCACATGCATTGCGAAATGGCCACCAGTACAACCCTGGTGATGTTGCTTGGCGCCGGCACTCAGCCTGACGTTCATCGCACATTGTCAGCTCTTTCAGCCTTACCCCAGATCAATCAAGGAAAATCCGCACTCCTTCAACTTCCCGCAACAGGTGAACGTGTAATGAGTGTGCGAGATGCATATTTTGCAACTACAGAAGTTGTCGATGCCCAGAGTGCGATCGGTCGGGTTTCCGCTGATTCTGTTGCGGCATATCCCCCAGGTATTCCGAACTTATTGCCAGGTGAATTGATCACTTCTTCAACTGTTGAATTTTTGCAGGCCACAATGGCCGAACCATTCGGGCATGTTCGAGGCGGTTCAAGCACAGACATGAGTACATTTCGCGTTGTAGCAAAATAACTATTCGCCATAAAAGACACGCATGACAACTGTGCGTGCACGGCGAGTCATCCGTCGGTAATCGTCAGTCAAATGCTGACCACCGCGCAATCCAAATCCCAGCGCGTAGGCGACTCGGGACAGCTCAACCAGGTCTACCGGCAACACGTCTGCGGCGCGCCCGCGAACAAGTGCGGTGGCATTTCGCACTCGCGTCACAAGCGTCCAAGCTTCGGCAAGAACCTCCTGGTCGGCCTGTGCCAACAGCCCGGCTTCAGTCGCAGCGTCCAAAGCCAACAGAGTTCGCGTTGTGCGAAGGGCAGGAACATCGTGTCCGTGTTGAAGCTGAAAGACTTGCGCAACCCATTCGACATCTGAAAGTCCGCCAGGACCAAGTTTTGTGTGCAACGTTGGATCAATTCCGCGTGGAAGACGTTCAGATTCCATTCGCGCTTTCAACCTTCGAATTTCGCGCAATTGCGCTTCGGGTAAACCGTGCTCGTTGTATCGAAGCGGATTAATCAAATCTGTAAATACATGCCCGAGCGCCGAATCACCTGCCGATATTTCAGCCCGAAGCAAAGCTTGGACTTCCCAACCGGACGACCATCGCTCGTAGTACTGAGCAAAAGAACCGAGACTTCGCACCAAAGGACCGTTTTTACCTTCGGGACGCAGGTCTGCATCAATAATCAACTCTGGATCAGTACTTGGTGCCATCAAAATCGTGCGCAACTCGTTTGCAATCGCATGCGCCTTCGTGTGCGCAAGTGCTTCATCACGATTGGAATCGTCATACACGAACATGACGTCAGCGTCGCTGCTGTAACCCATCTCGCCGCCGCCATAACGACCCATTGCCACTACTGCAAAAGGCGGAGGCTCTTCCATCCTTGCGGTGATTGAATCAAGCGCACCAGTCAGAACTGCATCTGTGACATCAGTGAGCGCATCACCTACTTGTTGCGCGCTCAGCAGACCTAGCACGTCAGCGGAACTAATCCGAAACAATTCGCGACGACGCATCGCCCGCAGCGCTGCAACAGCCTCGATCGATGTGTCATACCTACTTGCCGTTGCCCGCGCCTCATTGAGCAACTCATCTCGGGTCCGTGGTTGAAGTTCCTCGGAACTGGAGAGCATGCGCACCGAATCCGGTGACCGAAGTAGCAGGTCAGTTGCATAGCGACTTGAGGCAAGAATTGTTGCCAATCTTTCCGCAGTAATCGACTCATCGCGCAACAAGCCCAAGTACCAAGGCGTAGCACCAAGCGCTTCACTGATGCGCCTGAACCCAAGGAGACCGGCGTCGGGATCTGGCGCTTGCGCAAACCACCCCAACATGACAGGTAGCAATGTGCGTTGAATCGCCGCGCGCCGAGTAACACCTGACGTCAGCGATTCAAGATGACGCAGTGCGTTCTCTGGATCTGCGTAGCCGAGTGCCGCCAGCCGCAAACGTGCATCGGCAGGTGTCAGACGTGCATCATTGGAATCAAGACGTGCTACGGCCTGCAACAAGGGCCGATAAAAAAGTTTTTCGTGAATGCGGCGTACTTCTGCCGAATACTTTCGCCATTCCCGATTCAAATCATCAATAGGGTCCATCAAGTAGCCCATTGAGCGACCCAGTGCGCGCTGCTCATCGGAGTCTTCAGGTAGCACGTGAGTGCGACGCATTCGTGACACCTGAATGCGATGCTCCAAAGTACGCAAGAAGCGATATGCGCTCGCCAATGTCGCGGCATCTTCCCGGCCTACGTAACCCCACGTCGCAAGTTGCTCGAGAGCAATCAAGGTATTCGGGCTGCGCACCATGACATCTGATCGTCCGTGCACTAGCTGGAGTAGCTGTACGGCAAATTCAACGTCGCGTAGCCCACCACGGCCAAGTTTCAATTCCCGGTCAGCATCCTTGGCCGGAATCAAATCCGTTACACGCTCGCGCATCGCTTGCACATCCGATACAAAACCTGGGTGGTCGGCGGCCTGCCACACAAATGCTGACATCGCGTCAACAAATGCCGCACCAAGCTCTGTCGAGCCTGCCATGTGGCGGGACTTAAGTAGTGCCTGGAATTCCCAGGTCTTTGCCCAGCGCTGGTAATAGTCGACATAGCTGTCAAGAGTGCGTACCAATGCGCCAGCCTTACCTTCGGGACGTAGCGCCGCATCCACTTCCCAAATAGTCCCTTGCGCAGTCACCGCCGAACAGGCACGCATAACACTCTTTGCTAATTCTGTGGCAATCGCAAGAGCAGCAAAATCGTCCCTACCATCGACTGACCGCGCCACGAACATGACATCGACGTCGCTCACATAGTTCAACTCGCTCGCGCCACACTTACCCATTGCGATAACAGCCAATTCGCATTGTGAAGAGTCTTCATGTTGTTCCCGGGCCAACTGCAGCGCAGCAGCAACTACAGCATCGGCCAGAACAGTCAAAGACGAAGCAACTGCAGGCATCATTTGCGTACTCGCCGCGCGGGAGCTCAGATCAAAGCCAGCGATTGCACATACCTGGCGGCGGTATTCAATGCGTAGTGCATCAAGAGCCTGATCCCACGATTTGCCACTCACAGCCGACAACAGGTCAGATCTCATTGCCTCTGGCGCAGGAAGCGTTTCGGCACTAGCAATGTAGCTGGCATGTGTCGGATTTCGGATTACATGGTCAGCGAGCGCCTGCGAGGCACCCAGCACACTCACAATGCGCAACCAGTTGTCGTCATCCCAACTGGCAATATCGACCGCACCTGTCGCTATGAGGTTGCCCATCGACAGAAGGGCTTGGTCGCGATCTGCAACATCACGAAAGTACTCGAGTCGAGTTTCAAGGGCAGGCCATTGCTCAAGCACAGCTGCAGATTCAGCAGTGCGAATGAACCCTAATCTCGCTAGCCGCGCTGCTTGCGTAGATTCTCGACCCGTTGTCACAGTCCTTGCGCCTGCTGCGCCTTTACTAGCCTGGCCCAATTTTCAAAGACCGGCTTCCAGGTTGTGACGAGCGTTTCTGCTGAATCTGAAATATCTTGCGCGAGCGCCACCGGATCCATCCCTACGCCTGCGAGGTATTCAACAGACTCATCAATCCACCAGCCAAAGACTTCTTCATCAATTTCAGGATGAAATTGTGCGCCATAAACATTGTTGCCAACTTTGTAGGCCTGCACAGGGCACACATCATTACCGGCAAATACATGAACGTCCTCAGGAAGGTCTGAAATGTAATCCACGTGCCATTGCGCCGCGATAACTTCCTTACCTGCAAGTGGCGCAAACACCTCATCGTCAGCCATTGATGAATCGACAACGAAATGGCTGATGCCAATTTCTTTATTTGGTGATTTCTCGACTACGCCGCCAACCGCTGTGGCTAACATTTGGCCGCCTAGACAGATTCCAAAAAATGGAATGTCATTTGCTACGACATCCTTGAGCAGCGAACGCTCATCGGTTAGCCACGGATGGTCATCGTCATCGTTGGCGCTCATGTATCCGCCAAGTGCGATGACACCAGCGACACCAACCGGAACACTCGTTGGAATCTGTTCGCCGTTGTAGCCCTTCACTACGTCAAGGTCCAGTCCAGCGGCCGTTAGCCACTGCGCAACGAGCGCTGGTGGATCGGTTTCTTCATTTTGAACGATCAATACACGTGGGTTCATCTATAACACCGGTAAATACCTATCGAGTTCGAATGCCGTTACTTGAGAACGGTACTCCTCCCACTCGGCGCGCTTGTTACGAAGGAAGAAATCGAATACGTGTTCACCTAATGTTTCGGCAACCAGTTCGCTACTTTCCATGGCAGTAATGGCTTCCCCAAGGGATTGCGGCAGCGGAGCAATTCCCATTGCACGTCGCTCGGCGTCCGTTAACGACCACACATCATCCTCAGCACCAGCGGGCAATTCGTAACCTTCTTCAATACCCTTCAGACCAGCCGAGAGCATCAACGCGAACGCTAGGTATGGATTGCAGGCTGAATCAACGGATCGGAACTCGATTCGTGTCGAATTGCCTTTACTTGGCTTGTACATTGGCACGCGAATCAATGCACTGCGATTGTTATGTCCCCAGCACACATATGAAGGTGCTTCACCACCACCGCCTAGGCGCTTATAAGAGTTCACCCACTGATTCGTCACTGCGGTGATTTCTGGTGCGTGACGCAACAGACCTGCGATGAACTGGCGACCAGTTTTACTCAATTGGTATTCAGCACCAGCTTCATAGAACACATTGCGGTCGCCTTCAAATAGTGACAAGTGTGTGTGCATGCCAGAACCCGGGTACTGGGCGAAAGGCTTTGGCATGAATGATGCATAAACACCTTGCTGGAGTGCGACTTCTTTCATCACAACACGGAAAGTCATGATGTTGTCAGCCATAGTTAAGGCATCTGCGTAACGTAAATCGATTTCTTGCTGACCAGGCGCACCTTCATGGTGGCTGAACTCAACAGAGATGCCCATGGCTTCGAGCGTGGTGATTGCCTCGCGACGGAAGTCATAACCGATACCCATCGGTGAATGATCAAAGTAACCAACCTCATCAACAGGAACGGGTTGCTCGCCTCGAGCCGGCTGGTTCTTAAAGAGGAAAAATTCAATCTCAGGATGTGTATAGAACGTGAACCCTAAATCGGCTGCCCGGCTGAGCGCTCGCTTCAATACATTGCGTGGATCGGCGAACGATGGAGCCCCGTCCGGCAGCATGATGTCACAGAACATTCGTGCAACACCATTTTCTTCACCACGCCAGGGCAGGATTGAAAAAGTTTCAGGCACGGGTTGAGCCAACATGTCAGATTCGTAGACACGGGCGAAGCCTTCAATGGCGGACCCATCGAACCCAATACCTTCGGCGAAAGCACCTTCGAGTTCTGCTGGTGCAATGGCCACAGACTTCAACGTCCCGAGGACGTCAGTGAACCACAATCGCACAAAGCGAATGTCTCGTTCTTCAATGGTGCGTAATACGAACTCTGTTTGCTTATCCACGTTCTTATAGTTGCGTGCCCGCGTTACGGCTGTGTTACAGAAATGCCGCCTCCCCGACCGCCCGGTACCCCGATACTCTTGGAATATGAGCACATTGCGCTTGGCCCTTGGTCAAATTAACCCCATCGTTGGGGATTTAGCGGGAAATGCAGCGTTGTGCCTGAATACCGTCGCACAAGCACATGCGCAAGGTGCACAAGTTGTGGCCCTGCCCGAAATGATTATTACTGGCTACCCAGTCGAAGATCTCGCCTTACGCGCATCCTTCCAACTCCGGTCAGTAGAGACCGTAACCCAGCTGGCAACTGACCTTCATTCTGCGGGGCTCGGCAACGTGGTTGTGCTTGTCGGATATTTAGCTGGCAATGGTTCTGGTAAACCACAAAACTGTGCAGCAGTTATTTTCGACGGCCAGATTGTTGCCACATACGCCAAACACCACCTGCCAAACTACGGAGTCTTTGACGAGTACCGGTACTTCGAACCTGGCAATGAGTCGCTCATGATTCGAGTTCATGGTGTCGACATCGCCGTGGCTATTTGTGAAGATCTATGGCAAGACGGTGGACCTGTCGCGCAAGTGCGTGATAACAACGCTGGTCTACTTATCGTGCTGAACGGATCCCCATACGAACGTGACAAAGACGATGTGCGGCTTGAACTTGTCACACGACGTGCTCGTGAAGCCAATGCCACATTGGCTTACGTCAACATGGTTGGCGGGCAAGACGAGCTTGTTTTCGAAGGCGACTCCATCATTGTGAATCCTGCCGGAGATGTGTTGGCTCGTGGTCAGCAATTTGTCGACGACTTAATCATGGTTGATCTCGAACTGCCTGAAGCAGGAACACATACTTTGTTACCTTCAGGCGAAATGGTCGTCACTATTGATGCCAAGGCCAATCCATTGCCTGACTTAGCAACGCGACACGTGTCGTCGCGCCTCGATAGCAATGCCGAGGTTTATGCCGCACTTGTTGTCGGTTTACGTGACTACATCACAAAGAATGGTTTCACGTCCGTGCTATTCGGACTTTCAGGTGGAATCGATTCGGCTTTCGTTGCGGCACTTTCTTGCGACGCGATAGGCGCCTCAAACGTTTATGGAATATCAATGCCGTCGGAGTATTCATCGGAACATTCCAAAACCGATGCCTTTGACCTGGCCGAGCGTTGCGGCCTCAACATTCGCTCAGTGCCGATTGCACCAATGGTTGACGCCTACATTGATTCGCTGGGATTGACTGGATTGGCTGAAGAAAATCTTCAGGCTCGCGTGCGTGGCACAACAGTGATGGGTGTTTCTAATCAAGAAGGCCACCTTGTTCTGGCAACGGGCAACAAGAGTGAGTTGTCCGTTGGGTACTCCACTATTTATGGAGATGCGGTCGGTGGGTTTGCCCCAATTAAGGACTTACCAAAAACAGATGTGTGGAATTTGTCGCGTTGGCGCAATGAACAAGCTCGCAACGCTGGCCAGGTTGAGCCCATTCCGGCTAATAGCATCAGCAAGGAACCGAGTGCAGAGTTGCGACCGGACCAAAAGGACACTGACTCTCTTCCAGATTACGAAGTGTTGGATCAGATTCTCAACTTGTACGTGGAGCATGATGCATCGCTTGATCAGATTGTGTCTGCCGGTTTTGACCGTGAATTAGTGGGCAAGATTTTGCGCATGACTGACCGGGCTGAGTACAAGCGTCGGCAGTATCCACCTGGTACGAAGGTTTCGCGGAAGGCGTTTGGCCGGGATAGGCGCTTGCCAATGACCACGAAGTGGTCTGAATAAGTACTGCCTGCACGAAGTGGTCTGAATAAGTACTGTCTGCACGAAGTGGTCTGAATAAGTACTGCCTGCACGGTGTGAATGTTGCATTAGACTTTGAGGTACCAACATCCGGGGACTGGGTTTCCAGCCTCGAGATCGGAGCACTTTCATGACTACTTCAATTGGTGTGCCAACAAATGGCGATGCACTTTATGGTGGCGCGCATAATCGTCGGATCACTACGTCGGATTTGATTGCCGCGAAAGTGCGTGGCGAGGTCTGGCCGATGATCACGAGTTACGACGCGCTTAGTGCGGGTATTTTTGACGAGGCTGGCTTCCCTGTTCTTTTGGTTGGCGATTCCGCGGCGATGGTCGTCTACGGGTATGACTCAACTATCCCGGTGACGTGTGAGGATCTCATTCCTTTGACAGCTGCTGTCGAACGTGGGAGTTCACGGGCGATGGTTGTTGCTGATCTTCCTTTTGGCTCGTATCAATCATCGCCGCAACAGGCCTTGGAAAGTGCGATGCGCTTCATGAAGGATGGCAATGCACACGCTGTCAAAATCGAAGGCGGGGCCTTCATGGCCGAAACGGTTCGCACATTGACACAGGCGGGTATTCCGGTCATGGGTCACATCGGGCTCACTCCCCAATCGGTCCATCAAATGGGTGGGTACAAAGTTCAAGGTCGTGGTGAGTCAGGCCAAGCAATCGTCGACGATGCACATGCACTTGTGGAGGCCGGCGTTTTTGCGATTGTGCTCGAAGTTATTCCCACAGAGTTAGCTGCACGAATTACAAATGAAATTCCTGTGCCAACTATCGGCATCGGTGCTGGCGCGCAGACCGATGCTCAGGTGATTGTCTGGCAAGACTTATTGGGAATGACTCCAGGTAAGCAAGCAAAGTTTGTGCAACATTACGCGTCACTGCGATCAACAATGTTGGAAAGTAGCTCTGCGTGGGCTCGTGACGTTGTGAGCGGAAAATATCCAGATTTGGATCATTCTTACGAATAATTTCAAAATATTTTTTTGAAATTATTTTCCAGTTCGGACTTTTCGGAACACTTTCTTAAACTTTTTTACGCTACAAAATGTTTGGCATGATTTTCATAAAATAGTTACTGTGCGAAAAAACCTTTAATTTATTGCGTATATGCGCACAAAAACATTTGCAACACGTAAAAGTTTGCTGCTGCGATCAAGAAAATTTGTAAAAAAATCGCTTTCTCATACCGAAAAATGTACGAAAAAAATGTTGCGACACGCACATAAAAAATGTCCAATAAATGTGCGCGAATGTGTATTCATCTGTCACGCTATAACTACGAACTTTCGGGAAGTCCGAGAGTCTCACCTCAAGGAGGAACTGTGGCTGCCAAGAAGACCACAGCAAAGAAGCCTGCTAAGAAGGCTGCTGCTAAGAAGGCTCCAGCTCGTAAGGCTGTTGCAAAGAAGGCTCCAGCCCGCAAGGCTGCAGCGAAGAAGACCGCCAAGAAGGCTGCACCTAAGAAGGCTGCCAAGAAGGCTGTCAAGAAGGCTGCACCTAAGAAGGCTGCTGCAAAGAAGACCGCCAAGAAGGCTGCACCTAAGAAGGCTGCTAAGAAGGCTGTCAAGAAGGCCGCTCCTAAGAAGGCTGCTGCAAAGAAGACTGCCAAGAAGGCTGTCAAGAAGGCTGCACCTAAGAAGGCTGCTGCTAAGAAGGCTCCAGCTCGTAAGGCTGCTGCTAAGAAGGTTGCTCGCAAGGCACCTGCAAAGCGCAAGTAATTTCCCCCGCTTTAGTAAAGAGCCCCACATCGTCAAGATGTGGGGCTCTTTCTATGTCAGATTCAAAACTGAACTGTGCCGGTGCAAGGCAATCTGGAGGCTAATCTTCGCTATCTAGATCTGCTTGATCGTTGCGCATTTTCATCCGCTCAATAATGTGTTCGGCCTCTTCGCGTGTTTCAAATGGTCCAAGACGCTGGGCGTTGGCACACTGAGTTCCTTGCTCTACATCAAGATGCACTAGGCAGTACCACCACTCCATATTCACATCCTAAACTTGTCACTATGCCTGCGCCTATCGGATCTCTCGTACCGGGAACTATTTCCAATGAACGCGCGGTTCCGCCGTCAATTCCACGGCCTGAGTACGTGGGCAAAAAAGCGCCAGCAAAATCTAACGGTTCGTTTGTTCAAGATTCCGAGACGATTGAAAAGATGCGTATTGCGGGACGCATTGCTGCATCAGCGCTAGCCGAAGTCGGATCTCATGTCGCCCCAGGAATCACCACCGATGAACTTGACCGCATTGGACACGAGTTCCTGCTCGATCACAATGCTTACCCATCCACTTTGGGATACCGAGGTTTCCCAAAAAGCTTGTGCGCGAGTCTGAACGAAGTCGTTTGCCACGGAATTCCTGATTCGACAGTCATTCAAGACGGCGACATCTGCAACATCGACATCACAGCATTCATTAATGGTGTCCACGGCGACACGAATGCAACATTCTTGGCTGGCAATGTTGACGAGGAGTCGCGGCTTCTTGTTGAACGAACCCTAGAGTCACTCAACCGCGCCATTGCCGCCGTCAAGCCTGGCCGTCCTATCAATGTGATTGGTCGAGTCATTGAGGCCTACGCCAAACGATTCGGTTACGGCGTCATCCGTGACTTCACAGGCCACGGAATAGCCCGTGAGTTCCATTCAGGACTCATCATTCCTCATTACGACAGCGAGGAATTCGATACGGTCATTGAAGAAGGCATGACATTCACTATCGAACCAATGCTCACTTTGGGCACATTTAGCTGGGACATGTGGGACGATAACTGGACTGTTGTTACCAAGGATCGACGCCGCTCCGCTCAGTTTGAACACACCCTCGTTGTCACCCAAGACGGCGCCGAGATTCTGACAAAGGTTTAGCCGTGACTAAATTGAAATTCCCAGCCGACGTTGTCACCCTGTCTATTGACATCGGTGGCAGTGGTGTCAAAGGCGCTCTCTTAGACGCCCACGGGACGATGATTTCCGAAAAGCAGCGCATCGAAACTCCGTACCCATGCCCGCCAACGCGCCTTGTGGACACTGTGATGGAACTCAGTGCGCTCCTGCCAGGTTTCCATCGCGTATCCGTTGGTTTCCCGGGCCTCATTCGCGACGGTCGAGTGAATTTCATTCCATCACTTTCAAAGAGCACTCTCGAGGGTGAAGTTGATCCCGAACTCGTTGAACAGTGGGCTGGTTTTCATCTCGAACATGCATTGAATACGTCATTCGGTGTTCCTGTGCGTGTGGTCAACGATGCCGACATGCAGGGTTGCGCCGCCATCAAAGGCAAGGGCCTCGAATTCGTCATGACCTTGGGAACCGGATGCGGAACAGCCCTGTTCTTTGACGGGCGCCTACTACCCCACCTGGAACTCGGCCATTCAATGTTTCGCAAGGGTCAAACCTTTGAAGAACAAATTGGCAATGCCGCCCGCCGTGAAATTGGCAAGGAACGTTGGATCTCGCGCGTATTGAAGGCAATTGAAGTTTTTGATCAGTCACTTTTCTATGACCACATCTACATCGGCGGTGGAAATGGCCGGCATCTCAAAGACATTGATCTAGCCCCACATGTGACATTGGTGTCCAATACCGCGGGAATCCTCGGCGGAATCAAAATCTGGGGTCCAGACATCCACTAGTTTAAGTTTCAACTAATGCGTAGTAACGTTGAACTATGACTCGTTGGCTCAATAAGGAACAGCAGAAGCACTGGCGTGCTTATCTTGCGATGTCCACGATGCTTGACGAGCAACTCAGCCGGGAACTCCAAGCCGATTTTGGCTTAACAATCACGGACTACGAAATTTTGGTCCGACTTTCTGAATCCCCCTGCCGCAACATTCGCATGAGTGAGCTTGCTGACCAAGTCATGCTCTCCCGATCACGACTGTCGCACCAGATTGACCGTATGGAAAAGGCTGGATTCGTCACACGTCAGGCCTGCCCTGATGATCGTCGCGGCCAACTGGCAGTTCTCACTGACAAAGGCTTTAAAACCCTCGAAGACGCAGCGCCAAACCACGTGCAAGGCGTTCGCGATCATCTCGTCGACTTATTATCTGCCGAAGAGTACGCGGCTCTAGGTCGCGCCGCTGCGAAAGTTGCAGCGCACCTTGACGCTCTCAAGTAATTTTCAACCTCGCCTAGACTGACACAATGACTTCCAATAGCCGCAGCGCGTTCAGTTTCGAAGTCAGCAAGGAACTCCAATCAGCCGACCCGTCGCTGATCAATGTTGGACGCGCAGGTGTCATCCACACTCCCCATGGCGATGTTCAGACTCCAGCCTTTATTCCAGTAGGGACTAAAGCAACCGTAAAATCTGTGCTGCCCGAATCAATGTGTGAACTAGGCGCACAAGCATTGCTTGCGAACGCCTATCACTTGTACCTTCAGCCAGGTGCTGACATCGTCGATGACGCTGGCGGTCTCGGTAAATTCATGAACTGGTCGGGTCCAACATTCACAGATAGTGGTGGCTTTCAAGTTCTCAGTCTTGGCGTGGGATTTAAGAAAGTTTTAGCCATGGAATCGGACACCGTTCAAGCCGACGATGTCATCGCAGACCATAAAGAACGGCTCGCTCATGTTGACGATGACGGAGTGACATTCAAGTCACATCTCGATGGCACAAAGCACAGATTCACTCCAGAGTTCTCTATGCAGGTTCAACATCAGCTCGGCGCAGACATCATGTTTGCCTTCGATGAATGCACAACGTTGATGAATACTCGCGAATATCAGGTCATGTCACTCGAGCGCACACGCCTGTGGGCGCTGCGCTGTGTATCCGAGCACGAAAAACTCACTTCAGAACGCTCGCACAAGCCCTATCAGGCGCTGTTTGGCGTTATTCAAGGAGCTCAGTACGAGGACTTGCGTCGCACGGCTGCCCGCGATCTAGGCGCGATGGACTTTGATGGATTTGGCATTGGCGGAGCACTCGATAAAAATACTTTGGAAACAATTGTGCGCTGGGTCAGTGAAGAATTGCCCGCCAACAAACCACGGCATCTGCTCGGCATCGGCCAGCCAGAAGATTTCTTTGGCGGTGTTGAAGCTGGTGCGGACACTTTTGACTGCGTCACGGCATCACGCGTTGCACGAAATTCTGCAATTTACAGCAAAGACGGTCGGTTCAATATTTCCAATGCCCGATTCCGTCGTTCATTCGAGCCGGTAGTTGCCGAATGCGATTGCTACACCTGCACGCATTACACACAGGCGTATTTGCATCACTTAGTTCATGCCAAAGAAATGCTCAGCAACACTTTGCTCACAATCCATAACGAGCACTTTGTCGTAAATTTGGTTGCTTCCATTCGTGAGCATATTCTGAACGACACCTACTACGAGTTCAAAGAAGAGTTTCTCGGTCGCTACCTTGGTAACGTTAAGGCATGACACAGTCGCCAATCGACCACGAACGCCACAACCTCCAAAGAAAAACTATTACGACTCTCACGACCGCTCAATCACTAACTGGACTTGGTGTAGCCAGCACTGTCGCGGCAGGCTCGCTACTTGTTGCCTCAATTTCACATTCAGAGACTCTGGCCGGTTTGGCGCAAACATTTTCGGTTCTGGGTGCTGCTGTCATGGCATTGCCTTTAGCAAACCTCACACGTCGTGGCGGTCGCCGCCTGGCCCTAAGCGCTGGATTCAGCGTAGGTGCCCTCGGAGCGGTGACAGCCATTACCGCAGGCGCACTTCGAATCCTGCCGCTGATGCTCCTCGGTACGTTCATGGTCGGCGCCGCATCCGCAGCCTCCTACCAAGCCAGATACGCAGCTGTCGACCTTGCAACGGACGATACTCGTGCAAGCGATCTCTCACGAGTTGTGTGGGCCTCGACTATTGGCGCGGTGCTCGGCCCGAATCTCATGGCACCATCCGGGCGACTTGCAACAGTTTTGGGATTACCAAAACTCACCGGCCCCTACATTCTTGCTGCCACAATGCTGGCACTTGGCGCGCTCATCATTTGGACTCGGCTTCGCCCAGATCCGTATCTGGTCAACGTTGATAGCGAACGTAAGCTCACAGCGACGGAACCCGTCAAGATGTCTACCCCAGAGGTGCTTCGAGTAATCCGCCAGCATCCACGCGCACTACTTGGACTGCTCGCGGTTGCAATCGGACACATTGCAATGGTTTCCGTAATGGTCATGACCCCAGTACACATGGCCCATGCTGAAGTGACACTCAAAATTATTGGGCTCGTCATCAGCGTTCACATTTTGGGTATGTATGCCCTAAGCCCACTTGTCGGACGAATGGCTGATCGTTTGGGACGGCGCCGAGTAATCCAAATTGGTGGCCTCATTTTGCTCGCCGCTGTCCTTATTGCAGGGACTGCACCTGAAATGCACAACGTTCAACTCGGCGTTGGACTTTTTCTACTCGGTCTTGGCTGGTCGTGCACACTTGTAGCCGGATCGACACTCTTAAGCGAGAGTGTCCCCACTGAAGTCCGTGCTTCAGTCCAGGGAACATCGGACCTGTTCATGAATCTCAGCGGTGCCATTGGCGGCGCCTCAGCAGGCGTCATCATCGCAACCTTGAGCTACGGATGGCTTTGCGCAATTGCCGCCGTTCCAGTGCTGCTCGTGACGATTTACGCCACAGTTCAACTCGACGAAGCTAAGCAGGCTGCTGTTGTGTGATGCAGTGAATGCCTCCACCGCGGACGAAAATTTCACGAGCATCGACACCAACAATTTGTCGACCTGGATAAATCTCTTTAAACATTTCTGCCACAACAACATCGTTCGGGTCGTCAAAGGTACACATAATGACCGCACCATTACAGATGTAGTGATTGATGTAACCCTGATCGACAAACCCGTGTTCGTCTTCGATTCGCTGTGGAGCTGGTACAGGAATTAACGTAAATTCGGTTTGCTCGAGCACCTCACGGATTTCGCGCGAGACTTCAAAATCTGGGTGCTCAGGATTTTGTTGGTCATGGTACAAAATCGTTGTCGCGTCACTGAAGGCAGCCAAAATATCGACATGACCACGGGTTCCAAATGTTTCGTAATCGCGCGTGAGGCCACGCTTAAGCCACACAAAGTTTGAAACGCCGAGTGTGCGCGCAAGCTCTGCTTCGATATCAGCCTTGGTGAGCTCGGGGTTACGACCTGGATCAAGTTGAACTGTTTCCGTAAGCAGCACAGTCCCCTGCCCATTCACATGAATACCGCCACCTTCATTCACGATTAGTGAAGGAACCGCAGGAACACCGGCTTGGTCGAGCACATATGGGGCAACATCCTGATCGTGATCCCACTTAGCCCAATGCTGTGCACCCCAGCCATTAAAGATCCAATCAACGCCGTGAAGATCACCATTGTCGGCGCGCACAAACGTTGGTCCCATGTCGCGCATCCACGCATCGTCAAGATCGGTAAACACTAGCTCTACACGTGGGTCAAGAAATTCCTTAGCCGCATCAAGGTCGCGAGGATCAACCACCATCGTGACGGGTTCGAACGCAACAATGGCATTAGCAACAGCAGACCATGCGCCATAGGCCTGGCGAGCCTCGTCATCCGTCTCACCCAACGCGAGGTTCGCAGGTGGCCACGCCATCCAAGTGCGTTCGTGAGTTTCCCATTCGGCAGGCATGCGATATGAAGTCATGTGTTCAGAATACGAGATGGCGTCCACATCAGTGTGTCGACGTGCTATTTTTGTTGAAAGAAACGAAGCCTCGTGGATTGCACATTCATTCACGCGCGGAGGCTCAATGACCGAACACATCCCGGATCCACATCCCACCATTTCGTTCGAGTTTTTCCCGCCCAAAGATGACACCGGACGTGAAGCGCTACGCGCCACGATTGATGCGCTTCAGCCATGTGCACCCGATTTCATATCGGTAACGTACGGAGCAGGTGGTGGCACCCGTGACCGCACTGTGCACACTGCCAGCGAAGTCATGGACTTAACCGGTCTTCCGGTAACTGCCCATCTGACATGTGTGGGGTCAACCCGTGATGAACTCGTTGAAGTGATCACGGACTTCAAGATGCGTGGATTCAGCGGCATTCTTGCACTTCGTGGCGATCCAGTTGGCGGTCCTACCTCGGAATGGGTCTCTACCCCTGGTGGTTTTGATTACGCCGAACAACTTGTGGGTCTCATTGCAGATATTGGCGGGCTTGAAATCGGTGTTGCTGCCTTCCCTGACGTCCACCCTGCATCTCATGGAAACTTTCAGCAAGACATCGAAGTTCTTCTACGCAAAGAACAAGCCGGTGCTACGTACGCAATCACCCAGTTCGTTTTTGACAGTGGCAGATTCGAAGCTCTTGCTACGACACTGCGCAACCGAGGTTCGCAACTCAAGCTATATCCAGGCATCATGCCGGTGACCAACTACATGCAAATAGTGCGCATGCTTGAACTCAGTGGTGGGCACATGCCCACAGCGACACGAATGCGCTTTGCTAGATACCAAAACGATCAAGAATCCTTGCGACAGTTGGGCATCGACATTGCAGTCCAAATTTGCGAGGATGTCGTTGCTCTTGGCGCTGACGGCTTACATTTCTACACGTTGAACAACAGCCAAGCCACTATTGATGTCATAAAGAACCTGTCCGTGGGTCCTTCACTTTAGGTTTGCTCGCCAAGGTTCGTTACGCTTGCACTACATCCCGCAAGCGAAAGTGACCCTGTGGCCCCGCGCAATTTGATTAACCTCGAGAACGTCTACCTGACTTACGGCAAAGGCGCAGTTCTTGATCATGTGTCCCTTGGGCTCGCTGAAAATTCGCGCATTGGAATTGTTGGACGAAATGGCGGTGGCAAGTCCTCGCTAGTTCGCGTTTTGGCTGGTATTGAAGAGCCCAACGAAGGCCGAGTCTCCGTTGCTGGTGGTATTCATATTGGCGCGCTTGCCCAAATCGACAAAGCAGACCCTGAAGCCACTGTGCGCGATGTTGTTCTTGGCGACCTTGATGACCATCAGTGGGCCACCGAGTCGCGCGTGCGAGATGTCTTTATTGGTCTCTTCGGCGGTTTTACCGACGCAATTCTTGATCGCAAGATGGGTCCACTGTCTGGTGGTGAACGACGTCGAGTCGCACTGGCTCGGCTACTCATTAGCGATCTTGATGTGTTGATGCTCGACGAACCAACCAACCACCTCGACGTGGAGGCTGTGGTGTGGCTTGCTGAACACCTGAAGTCACGTCGAGACTTGTCCATTGCCGTGGTAACCCACGACCGCTGGTTCCTTGACGAAGTCAGTGACCGCACGTGGGAAGTTATCGACGGCAAAGTCGAAGAATATGACGGCGGCTACTCTGCATTCGTTCTGGCTAAGGCTGAGCGGATGCGTCAGGCCTCTGTAGAAGAACAAAAGCGAAACATGCTCATCCGTAAGGAACTCGCATGGTTGCGCCGTGGCGCCCCTGCGCGCACTAGCAAACCGAAGTTCCGAATTGATGCTGCAAATGAATTGATTGAAAACGAGCCGCCCCCACGCGACAATGTTGAGTTGCTCGCGTTTGCTAACGCCCGACTTGGTAAGACCGTGTACGAGCTACACAATGTGCAGGTCACATTAGGTGAACGTGTGCTCTTTGACCACCTGGATTGGAATGTTGGTCCTGGCGACCGTATTGGAATTGCTGGAGTAAATGGCGCAGGCAAGACGACACTGTTGCGCCTATTAACCCAACAGCTCAAACCCACAATGGGCAAGCTCGTCGTTGGTGTCACCGTCAAGCCGGCATTTCTTTCACAGCACCTAGAAGAGCTGAATCCCAAATGGCGCGTGCTGGAAGCGGTTGAACAAATCTCTACCCACGTTGAAATTGGCAAAGGCAAATCATTGAGCGCCTCACAGTTATGCGAGCGACTTGGCTTTGGGTCAAACGCTCAATGGACACCTGTTGGTGACCTTTCCGGTGGTGAACGTCGTCGCCTGCAACTCACTCGCCTGCTCATGGGTGGACCAAACGTATTGATTCTGGACGAACCGACAAATGATTTCGACGTAGAAACCCTGTCGTCGCTGGAAGACCTCCTAGATAGCTTCGGCGGTGTTCTCCTTGTCGTTTCGCACGACCGGTATTTCCTTGAACGAGTGTGCGACAACTTCGTCGGCGTCATGGGTGATGGCAAACTTAGAAATCTTCCCGGTGGGCTCGAGCAGTACCTCAAATTGAGACGCGAACAACCAAATGAGCCAAATGCGTTCGCGCATTCTGACGAAATTGACGAAGGCTCAGAAAAAGCGCCCACACAAACACTTTCGGCTTCCGAACGCCGAGACATGACCAAGGATTTGTCGAAGATTGAGCGAGCAATCGTCAAGATCGACGACAAGATCAAGTCGCTCCATTCGGACATGGAAACGTCAGCAACCGATTTTGAAAAAGTTGCAGAGCTCAACAAAGAACTTCAGGAATCTGAGGCGACAAAGAACTCACTTGAAGATCAATGGCTTGCTCTCAGTGATCAGTTAGAAGCCTGACGCATAACCAACGCGACACCACAGGCCGCTAACGCCATTCCGATGAGCCCAGTGGCTCCTATGTGCTCGCCGAACAGGAAATAGCCCATTAACGCCGATGAAGGCGGAACTAGGTAGTACAGACTCGACACACTGCCCGCACTCCCGTGACGCAATAAGTAATACAAAATAAAGATTGAACCCAAAGACAGTGCAAAAACAATCCAGGCAAGTGCCATAAAGAACTGGTAGCTCCAGTCAATAACAACTGGGCGCTCGGTCGAGACGGAAAGCACAGTGAAGGCAAGCGCGCTAAATCCAAACTGGATGGCTGTGCCAGGAACGAAAGGAATGTTTCCTGACCGCTTTTGAACAAGATAGCCACCTGTAGTGCCAACCAAAGCAATGACGCAGGCAGCAATCCCTCGAACTTCAAAGAGAGCCGAGGTGTCCCCCTTGAACACGTTTGGTAACAGCAGTAGTGCGACGCCAGCGACGCCCATCAGTAAACCGATGATTTGAACTGCGCGTAGGCGCTCGCCAAGCATGGGGACAGCAATAATCGAAACCAGCACAGGCTGCAGCGAAACAATCGTCGCGCTGATTCCAGCGGACACTCCGAGACTGACACCGTAAAACACACCACCGATGTAGGTCACATGAAGTAGTGCGCCAACGGCAACTGAATAAAGCACTTGATTGCGCGTCATCCTGAGTGACGTTTTAGTGAAAATCGCAAAACCTACAAGGAACGCGCACGCCAATACATAACGAATAGCTAAAAACGCAAAAGGCGGCGAATACGGATGAATGTACTTTGCCACGATGAACCCGGTGCTCCATAGGAACACAAACAGGGCTGGAAATGCGCGTTTAACGGAATCTTTCACTATCGAACGCTAGCAAACAGCCATGCTGAAGCGGCAATCCCCACGCAGAAAACAACCGCCCGATAAAACGTGGGTGACATGCGCGTTGCGCTATGCCCACCAATGAAGCCTCCTGCCGCGGCTCCAATAAATAAGATTCCGGCAAAGATCCAGCTCACATGTCCCGTTGCAATGTAAATCGCGTTTGATGCAAGCGCAGTAGTTCCAACCACAACATTTTTGAGGGTGTTGAGTTCTTTGGGAGTTCGCCCAGGGTTGCGGGCCAGCGCAGCTAACACCATGACACCTTGACCTGGACCAAAATACCCACAATAAAATCCACTAGCCGCGATCTCGCAGCGTTCGATGGCTACAGCATGTAGCCTCTCGACCGCACGAACAGGGATGAGTAGCGACAATGTTGAGGTCAGCAGAAGAAACGGGACAATCTCACGGAATAGGGCTTCTGACATCGACAGCAGCAATGTTGCACCCAAAATTGCGCTGATCACTGAAATTAAAACAAGCACTCGGGCTTGCACATAGACCGAGTGCAAAGTCTTCCTAACGGAAGCCAGTGCAGTGAAATTGGCCGCAGTGACTCCCACCGCATTGGTGCCCACAGCGACAATGGGGTTCAGGCCGCAGGCCAACAGAACTGGGTAAGAGATAATGGACGCGCCACCAGCCATACCGTTGATGACACCAACAACAAGCCCTGCCGCAAGTACTAAGAAATAATTCAGAATCACTGATGCGTACCGGCCGGCGTGAACATGCAGCAGTTCTTAGTCAGTACCCAAGTCGAAAGCAGCTGAATTATTCGTTTCGTTTGCGGCATCGTCGCCAGCGCCAGCGGTGATTGCTGCCGAGCCACCACCTTGAAGCTTTCCTACAATCCCAAACGAGTTGTCATCTAGTTGACCCTGCGCGCGATACAACTCAAGTTTTTGTCGCGTGTCGGCAATATCAAGATTGCGCATCGTAAGTTGACCGATGCGGTCAGTTGGACCAAAGGCTGCATTCTCAGTGCGCTCCATCGACAATTTGTCCGGGTGGTAACTAAGCGCTGGCCCCTCGGTATTCGTGATTGAGAAGTCATCGCCACGACGCAAACGAATCGTCACCTTTCCGGTAACGGCAGATGCCACCCAACGTTGCAGAGATTCCCTCAGCATGAGCGCCTGCGGATCAAACCAGCGACCTTCGTACAACAAGCGGCCCAAACGACGGCCTTCAGCATGATAGTTAGCAATGGTGTCTTCGTTGTGGATGGCGCTGACGAGGCGCTCGTAGGCAATGAAGAACAGTGCCATTCCAGGCGCTTCATAAATACCGCGGCTCTTCGCTTCAATAATGCGATTCTCGATCTGATCGGCCATACCAAGACCATGACGGCCACCAATTGCATTTGCCTCTTGCATCAACGCAACTACATCTGTGAATTCTTTGCCATTGATTGCAACCGGGTAACCCTGACGGAATTCGATGGTGACGTCTTCGCTTTCAATCTTGACCGAGTCATCCCAAAAACGAACACCCATGATTGGTTCAACAATTTCAAGTGAGACATCGAGATGTTCCAAAGTTTTCGCTTCGTGTGTGGCGCCAAGAATGTTTGCATCGGTCGAGTACGCCTTTTCCGTACTATCCCGGTAAGGCAGGTCATGCGCGACCAACCATTCAGACATTTCTTTACGACCGCCAAGTTCGCGAACAAAATCCGCGTCTAACCATGGCTTGTAGATTCGCAGATTTGGATTCGCAAGTAATCCGTAGCGATAGAACCGTTCAATGTCGTTGCCCTTATATGTGGAACCATCTCCCCAGATTTCCACGTTGTCTTGAAGCATTGCTTGGACGAGCAAAGTTCCCGTCACAGCGCGCCCAAGTGGCGTTGTATTGAAATATTGCTTGCCGCCTGAACGAATGTGGAACGCGCCGCAGGCAATTGCTGCCAGCCCCTCGTTTACCAAAGGTTCTTTGCAGTCAACTAGGCGAGAAATTTCAGCGCCATAGGCACCGGCGCGCGAAGGAACGGAATCAATGTCTGGCTCATCGTATTGACCAAGATCAGCGGTATACGTACATGGAACTGCACCCTTATCGCGCATCCAAGCAACCGCAACCGAGGTATCAAGACCTCCAGAAAACGCGATACCGACTTTTTCACCAATGGGCAGCGATGCAAGGACCTTAGACATGCCTTAAGTCTATTAGAGCGAACGAGTGGCCTTAATCAGTTGCCGAATCACGGTTTTCGGCAAGGGTTTGGTGAGATCGAAGTGCAATGCTGCCTTGGTGCTTGAATACTTGTCGCGTAAGCCAGGAATGATATCCAAGACTCGGCCGCTATACGGGTAATAGCTGTTAAATTTTTTCCCGCCCGAGATACCAGCAAAAGCCTTCCCGTCAACAAAAAACGTTGGAATTCCATAGTGAATTTTTTGAGTCGCGTTAGGCACTACTTTGAGAATCTCGGCTCGCGTCGCCTCAAGTGCAGCACGTTGTTCTCCCGAATACTTCGAGAGAAAAATATCGACTTCTTTAACGCTCACTGGTGGCCTCCTCAACCTGCAGCAATCCGATTTCACGCGGGCGCAATACCCGATAAGAAAGAATGCCAGAGACTACAAGCAGCGCAGGTGCCAAAAACATGGCATTCTGCAATCCAATGAATTGCGCTAACGTTCCCATGAACCCTGGACCGAAAATAAAGAACGCTGTCGAAATGCTGAACATGCGTGCCAAAACTAATGGCTTGGCAATTCCTGGCAGCTCTACAGCAGACATCAGAGACGGATAAATTGCGCCTATTCCCAGACCTGCGATTGCAAAGGACACCGTGGCCACAGCAAGTGCAGACCATGGCGAATTTCCAGCAATTCGAGCAGCAACCACCATGCCCACTGTCCATGAAACTGCGGCACTGACCGCCAACGCACGAATGATATTGGCATTGCCATATCGCTCACTGAGTTTCGAGGAAGAAAAACGAATAACCACAATAGCGCACTGAAACGCGACAAATGGAAGCGAATAGTAAGGCGCACGAATCAATAGGTCGTCGCGTGCGTAGATAGATGCCCAGTCATTCGCGGAGAACTCGGCAAAGCCCGACGCACTCATGGCAAAAATCAAAATGTAGAGCGGAATGACCTGCTTTGCGAACCATGGCAACTTCATGCCTGCCTGACCTGGCGTTTCTGGTTCATGAAAATCTTCGCGAATCAGAAATGGGTTGCAAGCGATAAAACCACCGATTGCCAACACGCTCATACCAACTACATACTCTGGCGTCGTAAACATCGTCAGCGTTGCCGAACCAACCGCCACTGCGCCAAGCGATCCAATGGTCGCAATGGCTGTCAATCTATTGAGGGCATTACTCCCAGTGAAGTGAGTTATCGTGCTGGCTTGCATAGTCAACGATGTGTAAATCAACAAAAAACCAAAGCCGCCGACAATCAAACCGCCGATGAACATGCTCTGATTAGTTCCGCAACCAATCAAGACTGCGCTGGCAACATTCAATGGCACGAACCACAGCAAGACGCGCTTGGATGTGTATTTTTTTACAAGATGCCCGGCGGGTTTTGAGAAGAACACTCCTGATAAGCCGCCAAACATCAGCATTCTTCCGAGTTGGCCATTACTGAGTTCGAGCGCGTCCTTGATCATTGGAATCCGAGGCGTCCACGTCACGCCAAGTAATGCAATCAGAAAATACTCAATGTGGACTGCTCTTATAGATGCCCGAGACACGTTCACGGTTGCAACAGTCATGGACAAAAACTTAGCCCACTCACAGCTTTTACAAACTAAACACGCTAGGCATCGCGGAACATTCGCTGATAAAACTTTCCAGGTTGCCGGGTGCTTGGTTGCGGGTCACCGTGCTTGATAAATCCAAGTCGCTCATAGGCAGCCATGGCATCGAAGTTGTCTTGCCAGACACCGAGTCCTTGCCGACTCCATTTGCGCAATTCTGCCTGGCTGTCGACGTGCGTCATAAACGCACGCATAACTCCATGGCCACGCACCTCTGGTGCGACCCAACAGCCACCAATCCAACACGTGGTGCCAAAATCACCTTTGAGGTTTTCAATCGACATCGTTGCCACGTCTCCCCCATCGGAGACCGCGGTTAGAAAAGTTGCCTTGTCCAACATCGAACGCCACGCGGACTCATCGAACCCTGATTCAGTTTCAAAGGTTGCACCAAAAGCTTGTGGGTCTGAAGCTAAAGCACGCAGGCGAATGTCCCGTAGTCGCTGCCAATTATCTGGACGCAGCTCGACGATGGTGATGTGATGTGCCACGAGACAACTTTACAAAGCATCCCCCGGCGCTTGTCACCTAGACGACTTTGCGCTTAACCGAACGCAGTTGACCTCGGCCAGTGTGAGTGAAGAGATCTTTTGGTCCAATTGGTGTGGGGACTAGTTCAATGTCGACGCCGAGGCTACGCTGCACACTCTGCGTATAAATGTATTCGAGTGCGCTGAAATCTTCGATTGCAAAGCCGACAGAGTCAAAGATGGTGACCTGTTCGGCGCTATCGCGTCCCACTTCAGTACCCGCAAGCACCTTCCACAAATGATTGACAGGAAAATCAGCAGGCATCTGCTGGATGTCACCTTCAATACGAGTCTGCGGCTCGAATTCCACAAATACTTTGCCTTGTGTCAAAACTCCAGCGGCAAGTTCAGTCTTTCCTGGACAATCGCCACCCACACCATTGAAATGCATACCAGGTTCAACCATGTCGGCACTGATGACCTGGGCCATCGCCTTGTCTGCAGTGATTGTCGTAACAATGTCAGCGCCCTTCACAGCCTCGGCAACTGAACCACACGCGATGACATTAATGTCAGGAAATTCAGCAAGATTGCGAATGAGTTTTTCTGTGGTCTCAGGATCAATATCGAATGCACGAATCTCAGTAATTCCAATGACCTTGTGAAAACCAATTGCCTGAAATTCGGCTTGAGCACCGTTACCAATGAGAGCCATCACCGTAGAGTCCTTACGGGCGAGTGCACGCGCGGCCATGACTGACGTTGCTGCAGTTCGAAGGGCCGTGGCGAGAGTGAGTTCGCTCAGCAACATTGGATAGCCGGTGGCCATATCTGATAGCACGCCAAAGCCCATAACACTGAATAGGTCATGGTTAATGTTTTCGGGGTGTCCGTTGACGTACTTGAAACCGTAACGTTCTGCGTTAGCGGTCGGCATGAGTTCAATGACACCGACTTCGTTATGTGCGCCAAATCGTGGGGACTTATCGAACTCTTCCCAACGAACGAAATTCGCTTCGATCCCGTCAGCCAAATCTTCAATGAATTGGTCAATCCCAATTGCCTGGATCATCTTTGCCATTGTGGGGACATCTACAAAGCGAGTCACAATTATTCCTAGCGTCTGCGGCACAGCACCCTTGATGTACCTGAAGTCATGCCCTTCAAAAGTGTCACAAACTATAGGGAATGGCAAATGTGAAAGAAGAAATCAGGCTACTTGTCAGCACGTTTCCAGGCGTCAACTTCAATTTCAACAAGCATTTTTGGATTGATGAACTTGATCCCAGCAAGCATCGTGGCAGCGGGGCGAATGTCACCGAAGAGCTCCCCATGGGCCTTGCCGACACTGTCCATATCGGATTCGTCGGCGAGGTACACACGAGTGCGCACCACATCCGACAGCGTGTACCCGACCTGCGCCAGCGCGCGCTCAATCACGCCGAAAGTTGCCAACGTTTGACCGTAGGCATCGCCTTCGCACTGAAGGACGCCATCAACTGTCGCAGTCGAGCCTGAAACATGCACATACTCTCCTGCAACAACTGCGCGCGAGTATCCAATTGTGGCTTCCCAAGGTCCGCCGCTTGAAATGAGTTTGTCTGCAACCATGTAGGCAGACTACTCCACGGCCATTTCACCAGACTGGCTCATTAGCATTGAGTTACTTATTTGAGGAGCGCCATGACAAACATTGTTCGCATTGACACAGCTGTCGAACTGCCTGCTGATCCATCAGCCCCGGGTGAATATTGCATCACTCCT